>NZ_CP070977.1:1504477-1805373 GCF_018417535.1 Burkholderia pyrrocinia
CGTACCAGACGTTCCAGACGAGCGACGGCTGGATCATCGTCGCGGTCGGCAACGACGGGCAGTTCCGCAAGTTCGTCGAGGCCGGCGGCCGGCCCGAACTGGCCGACGACGAGCGCTTCGCGACGAACCCGTCGCGCGTGCGCCACCGCGACACGCTGGTGCCGATCCTCGCGGAGATGGTGAAGGCGCGCGGCAAGGCCGACTGGATTGGCGTGCTCGAAGCGGCCGGCGTGCCGTGCGGGCCGATCAACGATCTCGACGAGGTGTTCGACAACGAGCAGGTCGTCGCGCGCGGGCTGCAGGTGTCGCTGCCGCACCCGTGCGGCGCGGACGTGCAGCTCGTGCGCAACCCGATCCGGATGAGCGCGACGCCGCCCGACGCGCGCACGGCCCCGCCGCTGCTCGGCGCGCAGACCGACGACGTATTGCGCGACATGCTCGGCTACGACGACGAACGAATCGCGGCGCTGAAGGCGAAACAGGCGATCTGACGGCCGGCCGCTTCAACGCCTCGCACGGCGGCGGCGGCCCGACCGGCGGCTACCTCGCGAGCGCGTCCAGCCAGCCGCGCGCGGCCGGCCAGTCGCCAAGCCCGCTGTCCGCGTTGATGTGGCCGCGCGGGCCGATGTCGCGAAATTCGCTGCCCCACGCGTGCGCGCAGCCGCGCGCGAACGCGATCGACCCGTACGGATCGTCGCTGCTCGCAACCACGCAAGTCGGAAACGGCAGCCGCTCGTGCGGCACGGGCCCGAAGCCGTGCGCGTCGGCCGGAAACGCCGGCCCGCCGGGATCGGGAAGCGCGACGAGCAGCGCGCCGCGCACTTTCGCGAGCGCGGCCGGGCGCGCATAGCGCGTCGCCCACCAGGCGGTCGTCAGCGTGCCGAGGCTGTGGCCGGCGATCAGCACGGGCCCGCACGCGGCTTCGACCGCGCGATCGAGCGCGAGACACCAGCCATTGCGGAACGCACGGTCCCAGTCGGGCATCGCAACGCGCGAGAAGCGTGCATCGGCACGCTCCCAGCGGCTCTGCCAGTGAAGCGGGCCCGAATTGGCGTAGCCCGGAAGGACGAAAACGAGGGGGTCGCTCATGGAGGAGTTCGTCGACGAATGGCGTAGTTTTGTAACGTCGACGAAGTGTCGCACACCCTCCTCTCCCTGATGCTGCCCGTCAAAAACCGGATGGGTGTGCGAAGGGCCGTGACGCGTTCAGGACGGCATCACGACCGGCCGGCGCTCGGTCGCGCCGGCTTCGATCAGCGTACGCCGGCGCCGACCAGGCCGCCTGCTGCCGCGCCGGCGACGGTGCCGACCGGGCCGCCCGTGATCAGGTAGCCGAGCGCGCCGCCCGCGGCCGCGCCGATACCGGCATTGCGTTGCGTATGCGTCATCGCACAGGCGCCGAGTTGCGACAGGGCAGCAACGATCACCGCGGTACGAACGAGAAAAGTGGTCTGCTTCATCATGGTTATTGGCTTCCTCCCGCCCTGCAATTACGCGAACGGCGGCATTGAATCGGTGAAGCCATCATAGGAAAACTCGAACGGCGCGGACAATCCGATTTACGTCGTGTTACAGCGGACACACTATGGAGATATTGCGGTACGTATCGCGAACGTACCGTGCCTGACCCGCAAGCCGCGCGGGACGGACCCCGGTCAGGTAGAATCACGGGATTAAACCGGCGCGACGCGCCGACACAACCTGACACCAACCGCATGAGCACCGAACGCAACGACGCCCCCGCGGCTTCCAATTTCATCCGCAACATCATCGACGACGACAACCGCACCGGCAAATGGGGCGGCCGCGTCGAGACGCGCTTCCCGCCCGAGCCGAACGGCTATCTGCACATCGGCCACGCGAAGAGCATCTGCCTGAACTTCAGCGTCGCGCGCGACTACGGCGGCGTGTGCCACCTGCGCTTCGACGACACGAATCCGGAAAAGGAAAGCGTCGAGTACGTCGACTCGATCGTCGACGCGGTGCGCTGGCTCGGTTTCGACTGGCGCAAGGACGCGGTCGATCACCAGTATTTCGCAAGCGACTACTACGACAAGCTGTACGAATTCGCCGAACTGCTGATCAAGCGCGGCAAGGCATACGTCGACAGCCAGAGCGCCGATGAAATGCGCGCGAACCGCGGCTCGCTGACGGAAGGCGGCAAGCCGTCGCCGTTCCGCGAGCGCACGCCCGACGAAAACCTCGACCTGTTCCGCCGGATGAAGGCCGGCGAGTTCAAGGAAGGCGAGCACGTGCTGCGCGCGAAGATCGACATGGCCTCGCCGAACATGAACATGCGCGACCCGGTGATCTACCGGATCCGCTACGCGCACCACTACCGCACCGGCGACGCATGGTGCGTGTATCCGATGTACGACTACACGCACTGCATCTCGGACGCGCTCGAAGGCATCACGCATTCGCTGTGTACGCTCGAGTTCGAGGATCACCGCCCGCTGTACGACTGGGTGCTGAACGAACTCGCGGAAGCCGGCGTGTTCACGCGCCCGCTGCCGCAACAGATCGAATTCTCGCGGCTGAACCTCACGTACGCGATCACCAGCAAGCGCAAGCTGCTGCAGCTCGTGACCGAAGGCCATGTCGACGGCTGGGACGACCCGCGGATGCCGACGATCGTCGGCGTGCGCCGCCGCGGTTTCACGCCGGAGAGCATCCACCTGTTCTGCGACCGGATCGGCGTGACGAAGATCGACTCGTGGATCGACATGAGCATCTTCGAAGGCGCGCTGCGCGACGACCTCGACGACAAGGCGGCGCGCACGGTCGCCGTGCTCGATCCGCTGAAGCTCGTGATCGACAACTATCCGGAAGACCTCGAGGAAGCGTGTACCGCGCCCGTACATCCGCACCATCCGGAGCGCGGCGTGCGCACGTTCCCGATCTCGCGCGAGCTGTGGATCGAGCGCGAGGATTTCGTCGAGAACCCGCCGAAGGGCTATTTCCGCCTGTTCCCGGGCAACAAGGTGCGGCTGCGCTACGGCTACGTGATCGAGTGCACGGGCTTCGACAAGGATGCCGACGGCAACGTGACGGCCGTGCACTGCAACTACTTCCCGGACAGCAAGTCGGGCACCGAAGGCGCGAACACGTACAAGGTCAAGGGCAACATCCACTGGGTCAGCGCGAAGCATGCGCAGCCGGCCGAAGTGCGGATCTACGACCGCCTGTTCAAGGAGCCGCACCCGGACGCGGGCGGCGCGAACTTCCTCGAAGCGCTGAATCCCGATTCGAAGAAGATCGTGCAGGCGTACGTCGAGCCGGGCAACAGCGACGTCGCGCCGGAAACGCGCCTGCAGTTCGAGCGGCACGGCTACTTCGTTGCCGACCGTGTCGATTCGAAGCCGGGCAAGCCCGTGTTCAACCGGATCGTCGGGCTGCGCGACAGCTGGGGCAAACCGGCCTGACGGCCGGCTCCGCGCGCGATGTACGGCACCAGGCCGCCGTCGCGCGACAACAAAAAAACCGGCCCGAGGGCCGGTTTTTTATTGCGTGCATCGAAGCGAATCGAAGCGATGCGGCCGCCGAAGCGCCGCGTTCACTCACGCGCCCGACAACCGCCGATGCAGTTCCGCCAGCGACAGCTTCGTGCGGAACAGCCGCGCGAGGCTGCGGCTCGCATACGCGTCGATGTCGCCCGGCACGGTCCAGCGGTACGCATCCATCTCGGGAATCATCGAGCCGTCGCGACGGCTCGGGAACAGCGACGTGCACGTGCAGTGCGCGGGATCGATCTCGCCGTCCGCCACCTGCACCGCGAACAGGTGCAGGTCCTTGTCGTGCCGGTACGCGAAGCGGCCAAGATCGAGCAGCCGGGCCGGCGCGAATTCGATGCCGGTTTCCTCGAGCAACTCTCGCAGCGCCGCGTCGGCCGGCGTCTCGCCGGGCTCGCCCTGCCCCTTCGGGATGTCCCAGTGCGTGGTATCCGTCGCATGCGCGAGGAACACGCGGCCCGCCGCATCGAGGATCACGACGCCGCACGACACCGTGCGCGGCGCGCCGCCCCGCTTCATCACGCGCGTGCTCAGCGCTTCTGCAACTGCCACTTGCCCGCGGCCGTCTTGCAGTAGACGGGCTTGAGCGTCATCGTCTGGCCCTTCGCGGTGATGTCGGTCGTGATTTCACGGCAGGTCTTGCCTTCCGTCTCGGTCGTGGTCGGCGTGAGCTTCGCTTCGATCTGCGTACGGCTGCCGCTGTTTTGCCACGTCGTCGTCTCGCCGTCCTTGGCTTCGTCGCGCACCTTCGCGGCGGCCTTCGACAGCGACGCCGTGTCGGCCTTGCTGAAATAGCTGAGCGGCGTGTCGTTCAGGAAGTTCAGGTTGTTCTGCGCATGGGCAGGCAGCATCGCGGCTGCGCACGCGGCGCCGGCCAGCACGCGCGTGACGACGGAAAGGGATGCACGCATCGACATGTTGTTCTCCTTGGATGTTCGATCGAACGGCGCGATGCATGCCGGCGAACCGGCACGCGCCACGCCCGCCAGCGAGCGAGCATAGCATGCGTGCCGCGTGCGACGCTTTTAGCGGGCCGCCTGTGTCGACGCCGGTTGATATCCGTCGGTCAGCGTACCCAGAAACGCGATCACGTCCTTGATCTCGGCCGCGTTCAGCGCCGGCTGCTCGCCGCGCTTGCGGTCGAACGGCGGTTCGCGGTTGATGTTCGGCCAGTAGCGCTTCGGCAGGTCGTCGTAGATCTGCACCTTGCCGTGCACGACCGGATAGAACTTCTCCGGATGGATGTCGCGCTCGACGTAGAAGCGCATCACGTCCTCGAGCGAGTGATACACGCCGTTGTGGAAGAACGTCTTGCGCAGCGCGACGTTGCGCAGCGACGGCGTGCGGAACAGCCCGCAGAATTCGTCGCGGCCCTTCAGGTCGGTGCGCTCGGGGCCGCACGCGCCGAGATCGTGGAAGCGCGGGTCGCGGTTGACGGGCAGCGCGCGGTTGCGCGGCACCGCGATCGCGATCAGCCCGAAATCGCTGAACTGCGGCGGGCCGCCTTCGAGCGTGCGCTGGCTGATGTGGCAGCTCGCGCAATTGCCCTTCTTCTCGTCGTTGAACAACTGCAGCCCGTGCAACTCGGCCGGCGTGAGCTGCGCGCGGCCGGCCAGGTACGCGTCGTACTTGCTCGTGTACGGATCGAACAGCGCAGGCTGCTGCTGGAACGCATCGAGCGCACGCAACACCGCATCGAAGGTCGCCCGATCGTCGCCGAGCACCCGCTCGCCGAACGCGTTGCGGAACGCGTCCGCATACGGCGCCGCGCGCACCGCCTGCGCGACCCGCGCCGGCGAGCTGCTCATCTCGAACGGCGACAGGAGCGGAATGCGCGCCTGCGCGTCGCGCGTGTCGACGCGGCCGTCCCAGGTCAGCCCGCCGGTCGGGCCCGCGTCGATGCTTTCGTCGCCCTCGTCGGGCGAATCGTGGAAGTGCTCGCTGAACGGCGGGATGCCGCGCACGTACTTCAGCGACGGCACCGCGCGGAACCCGGTGCGATGCATGTCGTCGCCGCCGAGCTGCACCGACAGCGCGTTCGGCGGCCCGAACGCATGTTCGGCGCTGTGGCACGACGCGCACGCGAGCTTGCCGGAGCCCGACAGCGACGGATCGAAGAACAGTTGCTTGCCGAGCGCCGTCATCTGCTTCACGCCCTCGAACACCTGCGCGCGCGTCTGCGGCTGGCCGGCCGGTGCGACCGCCGGCGCGGCCTGGGCGGCCGGTACGACGGACGCGGCCGGCGAATTCGCGCCGGGCCGCGCATCGCAACCGGCGAGCGCCGCGAGCCCGGCAGCCAGCGCCAGGGCCGCCGCGGCATGGATCAACGATCGCGCGGACGCAAAGGATTTCGGGGTGGTGGGCATCGTCGTTCTATTCGTAGCGGTGAGCAATCGGGCGGAGCTTATGTCAGTTCCGTGACCGTCGCATGACGTTCCACCGACAGTTAATTGAAAGCACCCCTACACCCGCCTGTCAAATGCGTTCCAGATAATGCGCGCAGCCGGTCGGCGCCCGGCTGCCTGCCGCGCCGGCCCTAAGCCAACCCGGTTCCCACACGCGACCAACGACGAAAGAGAGAACATCGCATGAAGAAGCACGCCTGGATTCGCTACACGCCGATCGCCCTCGCGGCCGCGCTCAGCCTGACCGCCTGCGGCGGCGACGATGTCACGCAACAGGGCCTGTCGGCCGTCAAGAACGTTGTCGTGATCTATGCGGAAAACCGCAGCTTCGACAACCTGTACGGCAACTTCCCGGGCGCGAACGGCCTGCAGAACGCCACGGCCGCGAACTCGGTGCAGAAGGATCGCGACGGCTCGACGATGGCGACGCTGCCGAAGATTTGGGGCGGCCTGACCGCGACCGGCATCACGCCGGCAGTCACCGAGGCGATGACGGCGAACCTGCCGAACGCGCCGTTCGCGATCGACGATCCGAAAGGCTTCAACCAGTCGATGAGCATCGCTACGCGCGACATCGTGCACCGCTTCTACCAGGACCAGATGCAGATCAACGGCGGCAAGAACGACATGTACGCCGCGTGGACCGATGCCGGTGGCCTGACGATGGGCCACTACACGCCGGACCCGTCGAAGCTGCCGCTGTGGAAGATCGCGCAGCAGTACGTGCTCGCCGACAACTTCTTCATGGGCGCGTTCGGCGGCTCGTTCCTGAACCACCAGTACCTGATCTGCGCGTGCGCGCCGTTCTACGCGAACGCGAACACGAGCCCCGCGGCAGGCAAGGTCGCCGTCCTGAACGCGGACGGCAAGTCGCTGAAGGTCGCCGCGAATTCGCCCGCGTCCGCGCTGAGCGGCCCGCCGAAGTTCGTCAACGACGGCGCGCTCACGCCCGACTTCTTCGCGGTCAACACGATGCAGCCGCCGTACCAGCCGAGCGGCAACAAGGCAGCCACGGGCGGCGACCCGCTGCTCGCCGATCCGGCCAACGGCTCGACGATGCCGGCGCAGACGTCGACCAACATCGGCGACCTGCTGACCAATGCGAACGTGTCGTGGGCATGGTACGGCGGCGCGTGGGGCCAGGCGCTGCAGGCGAGCCAGAACGGCACGTCGAACGTGATCTACGGCGCCGACCTGTCGACGCCGAACTTCCAGCCGCACCACCAGCCGTTCAACTACTTCGCGAACCAGGCGCCGGGCACCGCGAGCCGCGCGCAGCACCTGCTCGACGGCGGCGCGAATGGCGCCGAGTTCATCAAGGCGATCGACGCCGGCACGCTGCCGCAGGTCGCGTTCTACAAGCCGCAGGGCAACCTGAACGAGCACCCGGGCTACACGGACGTCACCTCCGGGGACCAGCACATCGCCGACGTGATCGCGCACCTGCAGGCGAGCCCGCAGTGGAAGAACATGGTCGTGGTCGTCACGTACGACGAAAACGGCGGCTTCTGGGATCATGCCGCGCCGCCGACCGCCGACCGCTGGGGTCCGGGCACGCGCATTCCGGCGCTGATCGTGTCGCCGTATTCGAAGAAGGGCTTCGTCGACCACACGCAGTACGACACGGGCTCGATCCTGCGCTTCATCACGCGCCGCTTCTCGCTGCCGCGCCTCGCGGGCCTGCAACAGCGCGACGACGCGCTGAAGGCCAACGGCGCGCAGCCGATGGGCGACCTGACGAACGCGCTCGCGCTGTCGCCGAACCTGTAACCTGCAACGGCATCGCGACGCACGGGCCGGCAGCGCTGCCGGCCCGGACGAACGAACGGCGGCCTCGCGGCCGCCCTTTTTCATGGGTGCGCGTTGCCGCGCCGCTTCGTCACCAGCCGTACTTGAGCTCGACGCCGGCATAGTCGGCGTTGTGCCCGCCCGCCTGCCGGATCGCGTCGCCGACCTGGAAATGCACGGCCTCGATCGCGCCGACCAGGTTCGCGGCGATCGTCCAGTCCGCCCGCAGCTGCACGTACATCCCCGTCCACAACCCGCCCTTGCCCGCCGTGCCCGGCACCACGGCGTTGCCCTGCTGGTAGACGGCGTCGCCGGTCGTCTCGCGCCACTGGAAACCGAGCGCGCCGAGCAGCGACAGGTCCGGCGACGGCTTCAGCGTCACCGACGGCTTCACGTGGATCAGGTTCGAGTAACCGGTGAAACCCGCGAGCGTGAAGTAATAGCCGTTCGGAAACAGCGGATTGAAGGTGCCGACACGGCCGTCGTGCGGATGCCGGTCGCCCGACGCCGCGTCGACCTGCAGCGCGACGCGCGGCGACCACGGTGCGTCGAGTCGATAACCGGCGATCGAACCGACGGCCCATGCGCGGATCGAGCTGCTGCCGACCGTGCCCGTCTGCATCATCGTTTCGAGATCCCAGTCGAAGCGGCCCTGCGTGCCCGTGTAGCGCAGGTCCCATACGTCGCGACGCTCGGCGCCGCTCGCATCGAGAAAACGCGCGTTACTGCGGTTGTAGCGCGACCAGTAGCCCGACAGGTCGCCGGGCCCGACCGATTGCCGCTCGAAGCGCACGCCGCTGAACGTGAGGTCGCGGTTCGATACATCGTCGAACGCGGACACGGTGCGGTTCTGCACGGGCTGCGTCGCGTACGCGATGAAGCGCCACTTTTGATATTCGTAGTCGACCCACACCGCATCGAACGCCTGCCGCACGTTCGGGCCGTCGCGCGCGGCGATGAAGCGCTGCAGGTCGAACGCCATCTCCTGGCGGCCGACGCGGAACTTGAACGTGCCGCCGCCGAGCGCGCCCGTGTAGGTCGCGAACGCCTGTTCGAGATCGAGCGGGTTCTTGTCGACCGGCGAGATCGTGTTCTTGCCGAACGCGCGGTCGTCCTGCAACTGCACGAAGAACTGCCAGTGCTGGCCGAGATGCGCATCGGCATGCACTTCGACGCGCTGGATCAGGTACGTATCCGATTGCGCGGAGCCGATCCCGAACAGCGGCGCGTCGTTGGTCTCCAGGCGCTCGCGCAGGTTTGCGCCGAGCGAAAGATAGGAGGCCGGATCGTTGCCGAGCGGAAGGTATTTCAGCCCGTCGAGCGGCACGCACGGATTCGCGAGCACCGACCAGTCTTCCTGCCAGCGGTTGAACAGCACCGTCGGCCGCTTGGCCGTGCACGTCGATGCGGGCGTA
The DNA here is from genome assembly GCF_018417535.1 of Burkholderia pyrrocinia. Lineage (NCBI taxonomy): Bacteria > Pseudomonadati > Pseudomonadota > Betaproteobacteria > Burkholderiales > Burkholderiaceae > Burkholderia > Burkholderia pyrrocinia. Next base: position 1,513,598 of record NZ_CP070977.1, read on the forward strand.
CTGTCCGCCGCCGGTGCCGTCGCTGTGTCCGCGAACGCCGCGTCGGCACCCGCGAGCAGCAGCCCCGCGACCACCGATGCGCGGGCGACCCGGCCGAAGCGGCTGCGTCGCGTCGTCGCGGTACGCTGCCCGCTCGTCGCGGCCGTCCGTCCGCGACCGCGTGCATCCGTCCGGCCCGCTCGCCCCGCGTGGTCGCGACGCGTCCCGCCACGCCGCACGATCATGCCTGCTCCTGCGTAACGGTACGGGCGGACACCCCCACGCATGCCGCCAGCACCGCGAGCGCACCGGCGGGCGCAAGCAGCGCCCAGAACCCGACATGGCGAAAACCCAGCGCGCCGGCCGCCGCGCCCAGCGCGAACGCGACGATCGCCGGCCACATCTTGCCGAAGCGCGCCCGCGCGGCGGCGCGCACACTGTCGGCCGTGCCGGCGGACAGCAGGTCGACGACGTCGAGGATCGCCTGCGTGACGTTGCCGGTCATCACCGTGTTCGGCACGCCGGCACGCGCGATCACGCGCGGATGTGCGTTCTGCACGCCCATCGCGAACGTGCCGACGATGCCGGCCAGCAGCACCGGCAGGCTGTCGGATTGCGTCACGGGCGTCGCCCACATGCCCGCCGCGCAGAAGCCGAGCAGCAGCACGGCCTGTACCGTATGGAGCGCGCGCGCACCCTGCCACGCAGGCCGCCCGGAAAGCGCACGCGCAATCAGGCTGCTCGCGACGACGCCGCACACGAACGCGGGAAACACGCTGAGCTTCAGCAGGATGCCCTGCCCGAACCCCGCGACGCCGGCGCCGATCAACACGAAGTTGCCCGTCACGTGTGCGGTGAACAGCCCGAACAGCGCGACGAAGCTCAGCGTATCGACGAAGCCGGCCACCGCGGCAAGGATCGTGTCCTCGTGCTTCATCGTGCCGCGCTCGCATGGATCTCGGCGACGTAGCCGCCCGGGAACCGGACCACCGCCGCGTCACGCCCGTCCGCCGCGTACGACGGCACGAGCACGTTCACGCCCGCGGCCTGCGCCTTCTTCAGCGTCGCAGCCAGATCGGACACTTCATAGCCGGTCATCTCGTGCCCGTACGGATAAGGCAGATGGCCGTCCGTCACGAGCACGGTCATCTTGCCGAAGCCCGACGTGATGCGAATGCGGCGATAGGTGTCGTTCGGCCGGCCGATCTCGATGCCGGGCGCCTTGAGGTTGTCGGACACCACCTTGCCGTTCGAGAACTTGACGAAATCGTGGACGAACTTGCGCACGCTCTGCGGCGACACGTACACGCGATTCTCGGGGATGGTCTGCAGCGCGTCGTAGTTCGGCGCTTGCGTATGCCAGTAGAGCTGCATCTTCACGCCGCCCGTCCACGCGATCACGGCATCGCGGCCGATCGGATCGGGGAACGTGTCGACGATCACTTCCGCGCCATGCTCGCGCGCCACCTTCATCGCCGCGTCCATGTCGGTGACCAGGTAGCCCGTGCGTTCCGCGCCGAACGGCCATGGGGTCGGTGTCTTGAAGCCGAACACGGAGATCGTGCCGGACGGCGTGAAGACGAGCTGCGACATCGTCTGGCTCGGCGTCGGCGTGACCTGGAACACGCCCTGCTTCGACTTGCTGCCGCCGAACGTCGCGACGAAGCTGTCGGTGAAGCGATCGAAATCCTCGGGCGCCACGTACACGTGCGTCGTGTCGTATTGCGGCCCGACGGCCAGCGTCGGCGTGGCCGCCGGCGGCACGGGCGGCTTCGCGAACGCGGCCGGCGCCGCGACGAGGCCCGCGGCGGTCGCAAGCGCGAGCAAGGCGGAACGAAACGTTTTCATCACAGGATTTCCTTGTTGTTTCATCGTCATGGAGTGGTACGGCCGTTGCCGGCCGTGTGCTTCGCATCGGCGAGCAGCGTCGCGAGCACGAGTGCGGCGATCAGCCCGAGATGCTCGAAAAAGCTGTTGAGTGCCATGAAATGATCAGCGCCGCTACGGTTCCAGAAATCGTTCGCCACCGCCATCGCGACCAGCGTCAGCATGCCGAGGCTGCCGGCGCCGAGCCACGTGAAGCGGCGAAATACCACGCACAGCGAGCCGGCGATCTCGACCGCGATCGCGAGCGCCGCCCAGAGCGCGGCCGGATGCAGGCCGAAATGCGCCTGCTCGGCGACCGCGCCGTCGAAATCCAGCGCCTTCGCGACACCGCCGATCAGGTAGGCGGACACCAGCGCGAGACGCGCGAGCGGCAGGACCCACGGCTGCGCCAGCAACGCGCGGACCCACGCCGGGTTGTCGAAGCCGCCGCGATCGGTCGACACGGCCATGTCAGACCGCCCAGCACGAACAGCCGAACGCGCCCCAGAAGCCCTTCGCATCCGACGTCGGCAATGCGCTACCCCATGCACCCGCATGCGCATGTCCGTGTACGTTGCACGCGCTCGCGCAGCCGCACATCGCAGCGGCCGCCGCGCGCTGCAGCGGTGCGCCGTTGCGCTGCGTCGCGCCCCAGCCGCCATAGCCGCCGTACTCGCGCACGGGCGACCAGTCCGGCATCGCGGGCGGAATCGGCGCGTCGTGCGACGCGAACGGCCCCGCGCCCCAGACGATCTTTCCGCCGACGACCGTCAGCAAGGCGGTCGTGTCCACGATATCGTCCTCCGCACAGGTGAAGAAATCGCGATCCGGGACCATCAGGTCCGCGAGCTGCCCGACCGCGATGCGCCCTTTCTTCCCTTCCTCGTTCGAGAACCACGTCACGTACTCGGTCCACATGCGCAGCGCAGTCTCGCGATCGAGCAGGTTGCGTTGCGGATACATCCGCAGCCCGCCGACCGTCTTGCCCGTCACGAGCCATGCGAGCGACACCCACGGGTTGTACGACGCGACGCGCGTCGCGTCGGTGCCGGCCGAGACCTTGATGCCCTTCGAAAGCATCTTCGCGACGGGCGGCGTCGCTTCGGCCGCCTGCGCGCCATAGCGCTCCACGAAGTACTCACCCTGGTACGCCATCCGGTGCTGCACCGCGATACCGCCGCCCAGCGCCGCAATACGATCCATCGATTTTTCGGTAACGGTTTCCGCGTGATCGAAGAACCAGTTCAGGCCGGCAAGCGGAATGTCCTTGTTGACCTTTTCGAACACGTCGAGCGCACGGCTGATCGTTTCATCGTAGGTCGCATGCATGCGCCACGGCCAGCGGTTCTGCGCGAGCACACGCACGACGCCTTCGAGATCGTCTTCCATCTGCGCCGGCAGATCGGGACGCGCGACGCGGAAGTCCTCGAAATCGGCCGCCGAGAACACCAGCATTTCGCCCGCGCCGTTGTTGCGAAAATAGTCGGTGCCGTCGTGATACTTGACGCTCTTCGTCCAGTTCACGAAGTCTTCCTTCTCGGCATTCGGCTTCTGCGTGAACAGGTTGTACGCGATCCGGATCGTCATCTCGCCCGCGTCGTGCAGCTTGCGGATCACTTCGTAATCGTCGGGATAATTCTGCGAACCGCCGCCCGCATCGATCACGCCGGTCACGCCGAGACGGTTCAGTTCGCGCATGAAGTGGCGCGTCGAGTTGTACTGGTATTCGAACGGCAGCTTCGGCCCCTTCGCGAGCGTCGCGTAAAGGATCGTCGCGTTCGGGTTCGCGAGCAGCAGCCCGGTCGGGTTGCCCGCGGCGTCGCGCAGGATCGTGCCGCCCGGCGGCTCCGGCGTGTCCTTCGTGTAGCCGACCACCCGCAGCGCCGCCGCGTTCAGCAGCGCGCGGTCGTACAGGTGCAGGATGAACACCGGCGTATCGGGCGCGGCCGCGTTGAGTTCTTCGATCGTCGGCAGGCGCTTCTCGGCGAACTGGTGTTCGGTGAAGCCGCCGACCACGCGCACCCACTGCGGCGCGGGTGTGATCGCGACCTGCCGCCGGAGCATGTCCATCGCGACCGCGAGCGAACGCACGCCGTCCCAGCGCAGCTCCAGGTTGTAGTTCAGGCCGCCGCGAATCACGTGCGTGTGGTTGTCGATCAGGCCAGGCAGCACGGTGCGGCCGTCGAGGTCGACGACCTTCGTCGCGCGGCCCGCGAGCGGCACGATGTCCGCGTTGCCGCCGACCGCGACGAAGCGGCCGTCCTTGATCGCGACGGCGGTGGCGACGGGGTTCGCACGATCGAGCGTCGTGATGCGCCCGTTGTGCAGGATGAGATCCGGTTGAGTATCGATTGCGTTCATGAAATGTCCTCGATGCGGTCAGAAGCCGAGCCAGTGACGGACCGGCGCGACGCCCCCTGCGCCGATCAGCATGCCGGCGAGGCCGACCAGCGCGATCAGCGGCGGTGCCGGCGAGCGCACCTTGATCACGCTGTATACGACGCCGATCAGCACGCCGGCGCCCAACGAAAGTAGATAAGATTCCATAACGATTGTTCTCCCGGCCGGATTAGAATCACCTGCATCGCGCGCCCGCCTTCGCAGTGCGTCGCATCGGCGGCACGATCCGCTGCCGCCGCATCCGTTTCGCTTCCCTGCCATTCGTGCCGACCATGCAACACCTTCCTGATCTCGAAGCCTGGGCCATCTTTGCGCGCGTCGCGGAGACCGGCTCGTTCGCCAAAGCCGCCGACCTGCTCGGCGTGTCGCAACCGACCGTGTCGAAGGCGATCGCGCGCCTCGAAAAGCGCCTCGGCGCGATGCTGCTGTACCGCACGTCGCGCAAGCTGTCGCTCACGCCCACCGGCGAACTGCTGCGCGACCGCGCGATCCGCCTGCTCGCCGATGCGGAGCTGATCGAAAGCGAAGCATCCGCGCAGGCGCTCGAACCGCACGGCCTCGTGCGCGTGAATGCGCCGATGTCGTTCGGGCTGCGCCATCTGTCGCCGGTACTGCCCGCGTTTCTCGAACGCTATCCGCGCGTCGACATCGACCTCGTGCTCACCGATCACATCGTCGACATCGTGTCCGGCGGCTTCGACGTCGCGGTCCGCATCGCGGAGCTCAGCGATTCGTCGCTGCGCTCGCGCCGGCTCTGTGCGGTGCGCCGGCCGCTCGTCGCGGCGCCCGCGTACCTCGACCGGCGCGGCCGCCCCACGCACCCGCGCGACCTCGAACAGCATGTGTGCCTCACCTATACGAACCTGCCGACGCCCGAGCACTGGCGCTTTCGTCACCCGGCATCGGGCGAGGAGGTCGGCGTGTCCGTGCACGGCCGCATCCGCACCAACAACGCGGACGTGATCGTCCCCGCGCTCGTCGCCGGCCACGGCCTCGCGCTGCAGCCCGAGTTCCTGGTGTGGGACGCGATGCAGCGCGGCGAGCTCGAGGAAGTGATGAGCGACTGGAAGATCGCCGACATCAACGTCAACCTCGTCACGCCGCCCGGCATGCTGCGCGCCGCGCGCGTGACGGTGCTGCTCGAGTTCCTCGCCGAACACTTCTCCCACGCGCCGTGGGCGCTGCCCGTGGCCTGAACGCGCGGCGGCCGACGGCAGGCAATCGCCGCGTCCGTCGCGACGATCGCGGCAGGCGGCCCGTTACTTCGCCGGCACGGCCGGGATCGACTCGTGCGGCGTCAGCGTACGCTCGGCTGCCTTGTGGACCATCGTGTACGCGTAATCGACGCCCATCCCGTATGCGCCCGAGTGCTCCTTCGCGATCGCCATCACCGCGTCGTAGCTCTCGCGGCGCGCCCAGTCGCGCTGCCACTCGAGCAGGACCTGCTGCCACGTCACGGGCACCACGCCGGCCTGCACCATCCGCTGCATCGCGAAGTCGTGCGCGTCCTTCGACGTGCCGCCCGATGCGTCGGCGACCATGTAGATTTCGTAGTCGCCTTCGAGCATCGCGCACAGCGCGAACGTCGTATTGCAGACCTCCGTCCACAGGCCCGACACGACCACCTTCTTGCGGCCGTTCGCAGCCAGCGCGTCGCGCACCTTCTGGTCGTCCCACGAGTTCATCGACGTGCGTTCGAGCGTCTTCTGGTTCGGGAACACGTCGAGCAGTTCGGGATAGGTGTGGCCCGAGAAGCTTTCGCTTTCGACCGTCGTGATCGTGGTCGGGATGTCGAACACCTTCGCGGCCTTCGCGAGCCCGACGACGTTGTTCTTCAGCGTCTGACGATCGATCGACTGCACGCCGAACGCCATCTGCGGCTGCTGGTCGATGAAGATCAGCTGGCTGTTCTGCGGAGTGAGTACTTCAAGTTTCGGGTTGCTCATGACGCGTGTCGTCCTGTGAACGGAAAAAGGAGGGCCTGCCTCGACCGTCGGAACGGGAGGAGCCGCATTTGAATTGCGCCGGATCGGGATCGTCATCCGGCTCGCAGTATTTAATCTGCAAACGCGCGGCGCGAACACCCAAGAAACGGAATCGATCCGATTCCGGAATCGACGCCCGTTCGGGGTCGCCCACCCTTTTTTTCTTCACGCAAACCCGATACGCTTTCAGAATCTTGACGGCGCACACCGTACCGCCCGTCGGCCATCACGGGATGCTCACCATGAAACCGTATTTCCTGTCGCTGCTCGCCGGCATCCTCGCCGGCATCATCTACGGCGCGCTCGGCGTGAATTCGCCGGCGCCGCCGATCATCGCGCTCACCGGCCTGCTCGGCATGCTGGCCGGCGAACAGATCCTGCCGGTCGCTCGCCGGATGCTTTCCGGACACCGGCTGAATACCGCATGGCGCGAAGCGCAATGCAGCCAGCACATGTTCGGCGCGCTGCCGGGTGGCGCCGCGAACGACCGCAAGCCGTCGTGATGCACGCCGTCGCCGCAGGCCGCGCATGACCAACGTCGAGCTGTTTCACTACCTGCTGCTGTTGATCTGCGGCGCGGGCGCGCTCACGTGGCTCGCCGAACGGATCTCGATTCCGCCGGCCGTCGTGCTGCTGCTCGGCGGCTGCGTGGTGGCGATCGCCGGCAAGCGCGTGCCCGACATGGACCCGGCGCTGCTGCTTGCGGCCGTGCTGCCGCCGCTGCTGATGTCGAGCGGGTTCTACACCGCGTGGAAGGAATTCCGGCAGGAGCTCGCGTCGATCGCATCGCTCGCGCTCGGTGCGGTGGCGTTCACGACCGTCGCAGTCGCCGTGGCCGTGCGTGCCGCGAACCCGGCGCTGCCGTGGGCCGCGTGCTTCACGCTCGGCGCGATCGTGTCGCCGCCCGACGCGGTCGCCGCGAAGGCGATCCTGCAGCGCTACCCGCTGCCCGCGCGGCTCGTCGCGGTGCTCGAAGGCGAAAGCCTCGTCAACGATGCATCGGGCCTGCTGCTGTACCAGATGGCCGTGTCGACCGCGCTCGCCGTGTCGATCACGGCCGCGAGCGCCACCGGCCTGTTCTTCTCGCTCACGCTGATCGGCATCGCGGTCGGCCTCGCATGCGGCCATGCGATGTGCTGGGTGCTGCCGCGCCTGCGCGACCCGATGCTCGGCATCGTCGTGACTTTCGCGATGGCGTGGGGCAGCTACGGGATCGCGGAAGCCGTCGACGGCTCGGGCGTGCTGTCGGTGGTGACCTGCGGCCTCGTGCTCGGCGTGCGCCAGCATCGCGTGTTCGACGCCGACCTGCGGATCAAGGCGAAGGCGACGTGGGAAGCGATCGTGTTCGTGCTCGATGCGCTCGTGTTCATCCTGATCGGTCTCGCGCTGCATGCGATCCTCGCACGCGTGAACCACGAAGGCGCGGTGCTGATGGCCGGCCTGCGCGTCGCGCTGCCCGCCACCGCCGCCGCGATCGGTGCGCGCGTCGTGTGGGTATTCGTCGCGATGTGGCTGCCGGGCCGCCTGCGTGCGCCGCGCGCTGGCCACGCGCGGTGGTCGTGGCGCGAAGCCGTCGTGCTCGGCTGGTCGGGCATGCGCGGCGTCGTGAGCCTCGCGGCCGCGATCGCGCTGCCGGGCAACTTCCCCGGCCGCGACCTGATCCTGTTCAGCACGTTCCTGCTGATCATCGCGACGCTCGTCGTGCAGGGCGGCACGCTCGCGCCGCTGATCCGCGTGCTGAAGCTGCGGCCCGTCGCGCGGCATACGATGTCCGAGCACGCGGTACGCGCGCATGCGTTTGGCGCGGCGCTCGCCGAACTCGACGCGCTGGAGCAGCGCGGGTCGAACCTCGAGCGCCCTTCGCTCGACCGCCTGCTCGCCGAATATCGCAACCGTGTCATGTTCAACGAACGCGCGCATCGGCATGGTGCCGAACCGGCCGACATGCGCGCGCGGATGCTGCGCGTCGAACTCGAACTCGTCGGTGTGTCGCGCCAGGCGCTGCTCGACCTGCATCGCGACGGCAAGGTCGACGACACGGTGCTGCACCGGATCGAATCGGAACTCGATTTCGAGGAACTGCGGCTGCAGCGGCTGCTCGAACCGTAACGTCCGGCCAGGCCGCCGGCCCTCCCCCTTTTCCCCATGGAACTGCAATGAGCGAACTGTCCGTCGAAGCGAGCATCGGCTCGGTCGATTATCTCGTCCACTTCAGCGATGGCGTCCACCAGTGGCGCGCCGACGAACCGGCGTCGCTCGGCGGCGGCGATGCGGCGCCGACGCCCGTCGCGCTGCTGCTGTCGAGCCTCGGCGCCTGCACCGCGATCACGCTGAAGATGTATGCGCAACGCAAGGGCTGGCCGCTCGCCGAAGTGCACGTGAAGCTCGCGCACGAATCGGGCAGCGCGGGCAGCACGATCGTGCGCCGCATCACGCTCGAAGGCGACCTGTCCGGCGAGCAGCGCGAGCGCCTGCTGCAGATCGCGAACGCGTGCCCGGTACACAAGATCCTCACGCATCCGATCACGATCGACACGGCGATCGCCTGACCGCCCACCGCACCGAACACGAGTTCCCCATCATGTCCGCATCGATCAAGACCCTGCTCACGCCGCGCGAAAGCGACATCGGCAACCTCGTCGTGCGCCGCGTGCTGCCCGCGCGCGCCGCGCGCCTCGTCGGCCCGTTCATCTTCTTCGACGAGATGGGCCCGGCGGTCCTGCCGGCCGGCCGCGGCATCGACGTGCGGCCGCATCCGCACATCGGGCTCGCGACCGTCACCTACCTGTTCGACGGCTCCCTGATGCATCACGACAGCCTCGACTTCCGGCAGAAGATCGTGCCGGGCGACGTGAACTGGATGACGGCCGGCCGCGGCATCGTGCATTCGGAGCGTTCGCCCGACGAGGACCGGCCGCTCGAGCAGCCGGTCCACGGGATCCAGACCTGGGTCGCGCTGCCGGTCGAGCACGAAGACACCACGCCCGCGTTCGTCCATCATCCGGCCGACACGCTGCCGTCGTTCACGCGCGACGGCGCGAGCGTGCGCGTGATCGCGGGCACCGCATTCGGGTTGACGTCGCCGGTCGCCGTGTTCTCGCCGACGCTCTATGCGGTTGCCGAATTCGCGTCCGGCGGGCAGCTCGCGCTCGATGCGGAGCACGACGAGCGCGGCGTGTATCTCGTCGACGGCGACCTCGCCATCGACGACACGCCGCTCGCCCCCGCCACGATGGCCGTGCTCGAACCGGGCACGACCGTGGCGCTCGCCAGCGCGAACGGCGCGCGCGTGATGCTGCTCGGCGGCGCGCACCTGCCGGGCGAGCGTTTCATCGAATGGAATTTCGTGTCGAGCGAGCGCGCGAAGATCGACGCGGCACGCGCAGCGTGGGCCGCGCAGACCTTCGGCAAGGTGCCGGGCGAAGAAGACGAGTGGACGCGCCAGCCGGAACGCAAGGCGCGGCCGGCAGAATAGGCAGCTTCGCTCGCAAGCAAACGACGGCCGGCACGCATGCCGGCCGTCGTCCGTTCAGCGCTTCAATCCCATCAGTTTCGCGAGCGTCGGCCAGCGATCGAGCGATTCGATGAACGCGCGCCGCGCCTGCTCGTCGACATAGCGTTCAGGATCGAGCGCGGGCAGATGCCGCGCGAGGCCGAGCACGTCGTTCGGCTGCGACAGGCGATCGTCGTCGCCTTCGCCGGGAAGGATTACTGTTCGTCGATCCATACGCCGTCCGGAGTTTTCACCGCGTAGCCCGCGGCCGTCTGCATCGTCACCGTGCCCTCGTTCTCGCCGACCATCCGCGTGCGCGGCAGGTCCGCCGCATATTGCGCAAGCGTCGCGCCCGGCTTGAACGGGCTGTTCGATACGAGATTCGACAACAACTGCGCGAGCGCGAGAAAGCTGGTCGGCTGCTCGATCACGGTCGTCGCACCGTGGTTGCCGGCAAAGCCGACGAGCCGCACGCCGACCGGCCCGTGCACGACGCGCGGCGTCGGGATCTCGCGCAGCCCCGCGACCTGGTTCTTGTCGCCGCGCAGCGCGGCGCCGTGCTCGGGCACGAACACGATCACCGCGCGGCGGCTCGATTGCGCGATCAGGTCGGCGAGACGATCGAAGTCGCTCATCAGCTTCGTCGCGCGCTGCGGATACGAGTCGAGGCTCGTCAGCGAACTGCCGACCACGCGGTTGCCGTCGTGCAGGCTGATCGTGTTGTAGTACAGCGCGACGGGCCCCGGCACCGACGCGCGCTGCGCATACCAGTTCGCGAGCGTCCCGTAGTCGTCCTTGATCGCGGAGCCGTCGAACGCATGCATCGCGACGGGCGCGGCCGCGTTCGAGATCATCGGTGCGCCGGGCGCACCGAGGTTGTCGTGAATCACCTGCAGGAAGTTGTCGAAGTGGCCGTCGTGGTTCAGCAGCGACTGCACCGTGTAGCCGGCGCCCGCGAGTTGCGCGAACAACCGGCACTGCTGCGGCGCGGGCTTGTACAGGTCCTCGTGCGCCTCCTGCCCGCAGCTCGCGCGCAGCACGCGGATCGCCGCCGGGCCGCTGTAGCTCGCGGCCGTGCTGAAGTTCGTGAACAGGTAGTCGAAGTGGCTCAGCATCGGGTGGTTGCGCACCTTCGCCGCATCGAGGTCGTCCCACGACAGCGAGCAGACGTGCAGCACGATCACGTCGAACTGCGCGGCCGGATCGTTGCCGGGATGGCCGAACGCGACCTGCCGCTGCGACTCCTGCGCGCGGAACGTCGCGAGCGCCGCGTTGTGGTCCTCGGGCCGGTCGGAGAGGGTCGCACCCGTCGCGTTCGCCTGCTGCTGCGCGGACGGCGCGACGACGCGCGCCATCAGCCCGCTGCCTGCCTGCCACAGCGGCATCACGATCAGCGCGGCCAGCACGAACGTCGCGACGCGCAGCCAGCGGTTGACGATGAAATAGACGACCAGCGCGCCGACGACCGTCAGCACCAGCACGGGCGGCAGCAGGCGCGGCAGCAGTTCCATCCAGTAGTCGGCGCGGAACGTGCTCATTTCGCGGGCGGCCTCGGCGAGGCGTGCAAGCGGCGGCGCATGCATCTCGCGCGCAAGCAGCGGCACCGCGATCGCGATCGCCGCGACCTGCCGGACGATGCGCCACGCACGCTGCCGGATCGGCGCGCTCGCCGCGAGCGCCAGCGCGAACGCGAGGTTCGCGAGCCACAGCGGCTGCAGGTGCCCGGTCGCGAACAGCGCGAACTTCAGGATGAAATACAGATTCCAGAACGTCATCTAACCCACTCCATGATGAGCGCCGCGTCAGTCGCGCGCCCGATCGAGTTTCGGCGCCAGCACGGCCTGCAGGCCGTGCGCCGCACCCTTCCACATTCGCACGTAACCATTCACGCCGATGCGCAGCACTTCCTTCAGCCCGCCGAGCGGCGTGTCGGCGCGCGTGCCTTCGTGCCAGTCGAGCCACGCATCCGCGCGGCCGAACGTGCATTGCACGAGCTGGCGTTCCTGTTCGAGCGTCAGTTCCTCGAAGCTCACGCCGACGTGGGTCGGCGTCACGCGGCTCACGCGCACCGGGAACGGGAACGGCCGGTCGCCGCGCGTCACGCACACCGTCAGCGTGTCGCCGACGGCGAGCGGCAGCCCCGGCACGCGTTCGAGGCCGAGGCCGCCGGTCGAGTAGTCGCTCGTGAAGCATGCGGCAGTCGTTCCGTCGGCAAGCAGCAACGTGGCCGGCACGCGCATCGCGATCCGGTGCGTGACGCGCACCTGCCTGGTCTCGCGCGCGACGGCCAGCGCCGCGCCGAGCATCGCGAGGTTGTACACGGTCCAGCCGAGCGTGATCAGGATCGTCGACGCCTCGTCGCCCTGGTCGGCCACCAGCCGCCACAGGCCGGCGGCGATCGCGAGCACGTTCAGCCCGAACAGCACGAGATACGGCTTCGACGTCGACCAGTCGACATAGCCTTCGTCGATCTTGCCGCCCTTGTCGGTCACGTTGAACTTGCCGTGCTTCGGGCTGAAGAACGCGACGGTGGTCGGCAGCGCGATGTACCACGCGAGCACCGATTCGTAGACCTCGGCCCAGAACGAATGGCGGTAGCGCCCCTGCATTCGCGAGTTCGCGACGTTCGCGAGCACGAGATACGGGATCACGTAGCTCGCGAGCGCGAGCGCCGACGCGTTGATGAAGTACAGGTGGAAGAACAGGTACGCGAGCGGGATCGTCAGGAACACCAGCCGCGGAATCCCGTAGAAGAAGTGCAGCATCGCGTTGCCGTAGCAGATCCGCTGGATGAAGCCGAGCCCGCGCCCGAGGAACGGGTTGTCGATGCGGAAGATCTGCGCCATCCCGCGCGCCCAGCGCGTGCGCTGCTTCACGTGGCCCGCGAGGCTTTCGGTCGCGAGGCCGGCCGCCTGCACGGTCGGCAGGTACGCCGACGTATAGCCGCGCCGGTGCAGCTTGAGCGCCGTATGCGCATCCTCGGTCACGGTTTCCACCGCGACGCCGCCGACCTCCTCCAGCGCGCTGCGCTTGAGCACCGCGCACGACCCGCAGAAGAACGTCGCGTTCCACAGGTCGTTGCCCGACTGCACGAGCCCGTAGAACAGGTTGCCCTCGTTCGGGATCTCGCGGAACGTGCCGAGGTTGCGCTCGAACGGATCGGGCGAGAAGAAATGGTGCGGCGTCTGCACGAGCGCACACTTCGGATCGCGCAGGAACACGCCCATCGTCGTCTGCAGGAACGAGCGCGTCGGCACGTGATCGCAGTCGAAGATCGCGATGTATTCGCCGTGCGTCCTCGGCAGCGCACGGTTGATGTTGCCGGCCTTCGCGTGAAGGTTGTCGTCGCGCGTCAGGTAGTCGATGCCGGCCTCGGCCGCGAACGCCGCGAACTCGGGGCGCCGGCCGTCGTCGAGCAGGTAGACGCGCAGCTTCGCCGTCGGCCAGTCGATGCTCTGCGCGGCGAAGACCGTCGGCTTCACGACCGACAGCGGCTCGTTGTAGGTCGGGATGTAGATGTCGACGGTCGGCCAGGTGTCGGGATCGTCGGGCAGCGGCACGATCGGCCGGTCGAGCGGCCATGCGGTCTGCACGAAACCGAGCAGCAGGATCATCCACGTATAGGCTTCGGCGCCGTACAGCAGGTAGCCGGCGATCGCCTCGACCGGGCCGCGGAAGTCGAGCGTCTGCGTCGTGCGCCACCACACGTAGCGCAGCGTCGCGAGCAGCGCGAGCGACGCGAGCGCGAGCGTCGGCAGGTGGCCCGGCAGGCGGCGCAGCGCGAGCGCCAGCACCGCGACGATCGCGAAGAACGCAAACTGCGCGCCGGGCATCAGCGGCGACATCCCGGCCGCGGCCCACAGCAGCGCGCCGGCCACGAGCAGCAGCGGCACGAGCCAGCGGCGCCGGCCGACGCCGTTCGCGCGCGCATCGAGCCAGCCACCCCAGCGCGCCCACGGCAGGCGTGCGAGCAGCGCGTCGATGCGCCGGCCGACCGCGCGCCCGGCCACATAGACGGGCACGACGAACGTGTCGAACCACGCGAGCGGATCGCGCGCGGGCCGGCCGTCGGCCGCGCGCGGCGCGCGCACGATCGAGCGCCACAGCCATTCGCGCGGGCTGAGCGGCTGCAGCACGCCCCACTCGTGCGCGAGCCGCAGGAACGCGACGCGCACCCAGCGGCGCACGTGGTCGGGCCGGCCGGGCGGCGGCGCGTGGAAGAACAGCCGCACGAGCCAGTCGACCAGCGTGCGCTCCGCCGGCAGCCCGATGCCGCGTGCGAACCAGTCGGCCGCACGGCGGCCGAGTGCGCGCAGCCGCGGCGCGAAGGCGGCCTTCATCGCTTCGCTCCGGTGCGACCGGCGGCGGCCGCCGCCAGCCACGCATCGACCCAGTTCGCGATGCCGTTCAGGTCGTGCGACGTCTGCGAATACGGCGCGTCGTCGAAGATCCAGCTACCGCGCGCGAGCGCTTCGGGCACGGCCGCGTCGACGTGGATCCGCTGTTCGAGCATCGACGCCGGCCCGGCGACCGCGCGCAGCATCGCGATCGCGTCGCGCTGCATGTCGCGCGCCGGGTTCAGCCGGTTCACGACGATCTGCAGTTCGCCGCCACCGGCGCGGAGCGCGCCGAGCCGCGCGGCCACCGTCGCGCAGGCAGTCGGTTCGGGCGGCACGACGACGAGCGTCAGGTCCGCGCGGCGAATCGCCTGCTCGGCCTGCGGCGACGGATAGCGCGCGGTGTCGACCAGCACGACGCCGTCGGCCGGCAGCGCGATCTCGTCGAGCGCGCGCGACAGCCATGCGGGGTCGGCCGTGAGCCGCGCATCGCACGTGGCCGCGCCGGCCGCGTCGACCTGCCCGTACGGCACGAACAGCACGCCGTCGGCATTGCGCCACGTATGCGCGTGCCACGGCTCGGCGCCGCCGAGCACGGTCTGCGCGAGGCCTTGCTCGGCCAGCGTGTCGAGGCCCAGCGTCGCGCCCATCAGGTTCTGCGCATCGAATTCGACGGCGACGACCGGCCGGCCGCGGCGCGCGAGCAGCACCGCGAGCGCGGCGGCGAGCGTCGTGCGGCCCGCGCCGCCCGTCGTCGACGTAATGGCGATCGTCTTCATCGGGCCGCCTCGCCGTCGCGCTCGGCATCGGGCAGCAAACGCCCGCGCAGCGCGACCGGCACGAGTTCGCACGGCACCGCGTCGCGCCGGTCGATGCCGCGCGGCGCATGAAAGCCGCGGCCGATGCCGAGGTGCTGCGCGACGATCCAGACGGGCACCGCGATCACGATGCCGACGACGAATCCGATGACGAGTTCGGCGATCATGCGCCCTCCGGCTTGCGCAGCGGCATCGCGCTGCGGGTGGCGCCTCGCGTTCGCGCGACGGGAATCGCGGGAATGGCAGGCAGCGGCGCCGGCGTATCGGCGGCAGCGTGCGCGGGTTCCGGCAGTACGTCGCGATGCGTCCCGGTTCCGGCCGCACCGGTTACGTCGATCGCGTCGGCCACCGTCGCACCGTGGTCCGCACGCGCCGATGTCGCCGCACGCGTGGTGCCCGCCGGCTGCTTGACCGCGAACAGGTCGCTGTAGTCCGCGATCGGCGCACGCCGGTTCTCGGCCTTCAGCGCATCGAGCTCCGTGTCGATGCTGCCCTGCCCGAGGCATACGACGCGGTCGGACAGCGTGTCGACCGGCACGTCGAAGATCCGCGCGAGCGCGTCGTCGGCGTCGACCGGTTCGCACGCGAACAGGAACACGTACAGGTGCCCGGGATCGG
Source organism: Burkholderia pyrrocinia (assembly GCF_018417535.1). Lineage (NCBI taxonomy): Bacteria > Pseudomonadati > Pseudomonadota > Betaproteobacteria > Burkholderiales > Burkholderiaceae > Burkholderia > Burkholderia pyrrocinia. Next base: position 1,529,094 of record NZ_CP070977.1, read on the forward strand.
CCGTCACGACGTCGCCCGCGCGGCGCGGCCGGCAGTGCCGCAGCGCGTCGACATGCGACACGCCCGGCAGCAGCGCGATCTTCGCGAGCGTATGCGGCAGCGCGAGCACGGCGCCGCGATCGAGCACCGCGCGAATCCGCAGGCAGAACGCGCCGACCGGCAGATAGCCGAGCACCGAATCGCCGAGCGCGGCCGCGAGTGCGGCGCGATAGTCGGCCGCGACGGGCCGCGCATAAAGCTGGCCGCGCAGCGCGTGCACGGCGGCCTGCATCCGCGACACCGGCAGGTCGCGCGCGACGACACGGTTCGCGCCGACGCTCAGCACGAGCATTTCGAACTGCTGGCGCAGCACCTCGCCGCGCTCGACGACCGCGATCTTCAGCGCGCCGCCGCACTGCCGGCGCAGCGCGTGCACGTCCGCGCACAACGCTTCGAGCTGCGCATGCGAGCGGAACACGAGCACCGCGGTCGCGGCCTGGGCACGCGCGCAGGCCGCGACGACGGCCGCGTTGTCGTCGACGATTTCCCAGTCGCCGGGCAGGCGGTTCGCATCGTCGAACACAGCGCGGCTGACGACGACGCGATCCTCGTCGCTCGCGAGCTTCATCCGGCGCGCCGGCTCGGTCGCGCCGCCATCGACGCTCGCCGACAGCCGGCCGCCCGGCGCAAAGCGCAGCGGCCGCACCTCGCCGGCCGCGAGCGTGTCGCCCGCGCGCCAGAAATCGACGACCCACAGCAGTTCGCCGTGCGTGCGCTGCATCTGCGCGACGCCCGAGCAGACGCCGTGGAAACCGCTGCGCGGCGTGCGATCGGCATCGCGCACGAGCGGCGGATCGTCGGTACGCGCATCGGTGCCTGCCCGGGCCGCTTCGGGATCGAGCAACAGCACGAGCGCGATGCGGCGCGTGCGGCACCAGTCGGCCAGTGCGTGCGCTTCTTCGGCAAGCGCGACCGGATCGTCCCAGCTGAACCAGCGCTGTGCGCCTTCGACGAAATACAGCGAACGCGCACGAAAACCGTAGCGCTTCATCGCGCGCAAGCCGCCGGTCAGCCGCGCGAACGGGCCCGGCGCCGCGCGGCGCGGTGCGTCGCCGATCGCGCCAGCGCCAGCGCCGTCGGCCGGCTCGGCCGCCGCCGGCATCGCCAGCACGCTCAGGTTGCGCGGCCAGCCGGCCGGCTGTGCGCCGCCCGTGAAGCCGCGCGCCTGCATCTGTTCGGCAACGCGCGCCGCATCGCGTGCGAGCACGACCGTGACGTCGCGCGTGCGCGCCTGCCGCGCGCTCTCCCATACGAGCGCGTCGCACGCCGGCGTGCCGCCGGCCGCGTAGATCGCATACAGGCCGCCGGCCTCCAGTTGCGTCCACGCATCGGGCAGGCCGTCGATCGCGAGCCGGCTCAGCGTGCCGACGCGGCCGCCGGCCGGCCCCGCGCGCAGCAGCGCGCGCAGGCGGCCCAGCAGGCCGGTAGCGCCGAGCGCGGGACGGGTGGCATCGATTTCCGTATTCACGACGTTCCCCTAGTAATCCGAATAAAGCCGCACCGGCGTCGGCGTGACGAGCCAGCTACGCTGCGCGCGCGCATCGAACGCATAGCGCAGGTACACGAGTGCCGAACTCGGCGCGTAATCGTGCGACCGGTCGACATGCAGTTGCGCACCGACGCTCAGATGCGGGTTCACGCGATACTCGACGATGCCGTTCACGCCGTACGAGAACGACACGCCGCGTGTCGAGCTGCCCGCGTACACGAACCCGGCCGCCACCTGCGCGGCCCGCTGGCCCGAGAACGTCGGGTAATACAGCGAATCCTTCTCGTAGCTGTTCGAGATCCCGCCCGTGAAGGTCAGGTCCCACGACAGCGCATCGTGCCGCCCCGCCCATTCGATCGGCACGCCGAGCGACAGGTAGCGTTGCGGACTGTAGTAACCGCCCTGCCCGTACGTGTAGTAGCGCAGGTTCTGCGCGTAGTGCCACGCATTGCCGACGAGCCCGGTGCTGACCTTCATCGTCGCGCGCTCGTACACGGGCACCGTGAACCCGGTGCGCAGCGTAACCTCCGCGTTGCGTTCGACGTTGCGGCCGGACAGCACGCCCGCGCCGAGTTCCGCGAACAGGTTCGTGCGGCCGACGTCGACCGACGCGCGCAGGTTCACGCCGTCGCGGCGCACGCCGCCCCAGACCGCGCCCGTCCACGGGTCGCGCATCCCCGCGTACGACAGCACGCTGCTCGTTTCCGGCCGCCGCGACGCATTCACGCTGAAGCTCGCCGGGCCCGCGTCGAAGCGGTAGCGCACGCCGCCGACGAGGTAATGCACCGGGAAACCGAGCGGCGACGTACCGAGATCGAAGCGCCATGCATCCGTGCGATAGCCGGCGCCGAGCGCGACGCCCGTCGTCGACTGGTGCAGCGAGCCCGGCGGATTCGCGATCAACGCGGCGGCCGGCTGATTCAACTGGAACGGGGGCGGTAGCCCGTTCTGAGCCTTGAGCGCCGCGTAGGTCCCGAACGTCTTCAGCGAATAGGCATTCGGGTCGCTCGTATCGAGCGTGCCCGGATCCAGATGCACGGTGTCGATCTGCGCGAACACATGCCCGTCGTAGCGGATCGGCATCTGCACGTAGATCGGCACCTGCTGCGCGCGATACGACGAGATGCCTTCGTCGCCCGACTTGTATGCCGGTGTCCAGCCGGTCTCGATCTCGGGGTCGCGCCGCTGTTCGAGATCCGCGAAGGCGGCCTGCGCGGGCGTCAGGCCGTCGCGGCCCGCGCTCACGCCCGCCGTGCGTTCCTGCGACCGCGACAATCGGTACAACGACGCCGCGTCGTCATAGCGGCCCTGTGCTTCGGCCACACGCCCGGCCGCGACCGTCACGTCCGCACGCGCCGGATACGCGGCCTGCAGCCGGTCGGTCAGCTGCGCGGCCTCGTCCGGGCGGCGCAGCGCGTTCAGCCGGCGCACGGCCGACAACCGCGTGTCGACGTCGTCGTCCGGCGTGCGTGCGAGCACGGCCTGCACACGCGCGAGCGCGGCCGCACGGTTGCCGCTGTCCTCGTCGATCCGCGCGAGCGCGAGCTGCGTATCGGCATCGTCCGGTGTCCGGGCAACGACCGGCGCGAGCGCGTCGCGCGCCGCGCCGTAGTGGCCTTGCGCGCGTTCGAGATCGGCCAGTTCGAGCGCGTAGCGCTGGTCGGCGCGGCCGGCCGGGCTCGCGCGCCCGAGCAGCGTGCGCGCCTGCGCGTAGTCCTGCCGCGCGATCGCATCGTCCGCCTGCCGCAGCACGAGCCGCAGCGACTGATCCTCGAGCCGCGCCGTCTGCGCGGGCGTCAGCGACGGTTCGCGGCGCAGCGCATCGAGCCACGCGGCGAGCGCATCGTCACGCCCCGCGCTGCCGAGCAGGTCGCCGTAGCGCAGCCGCACGTCGGCATCGGCTTCGCGCGGATGCGCGGCGATCCAGTCGCGCAACGGCGCGAGGCCGCGTTCGGGTTCGCCCGCATCGATCCACTGCGCGCCGATCGCGGCCAGCATGTCGGGATCGTCCGGGGCGCTCGCCTGCGCATGCGCAAGCGATGCGGCAAATGCCGCGCGATCGCCGCGCCCGAGCGCGCCGCGCGCATCGGCCAGCGTGCCTTCGGCGTCGAGCTTGCGCGCGAGCGCGCGCATCCCGTCCGAACGGTGCGCGTCGTCGACGGGCGCGAGCGCGGCCCGTGCGCCCGCGACGTCGTCGAGCGAATTGCGGTACAGCGCGGTCGCATAGCGCATCTCGGGCGTATCGCTTTGCGCGAGCCCGTCGTCCATCACCGTGCGGCCGAGTTGCGGCAACCCCATGTCGCGATACAGGCGCGCGAGCGCGAAGCGCGTCCACGGCACGTCGGGCGCCGCGCGCACGGCCGCCTCGTAGCGTTGCGCGGCGGGCCCGCGTTCGCCCTTGTCCGCGAGTACGCGCGCCTGGTTCGCGAGCAGGTCGGCGCGCAGGCCGTCGAGCGCGCGGCGATCGTCGCGGCCCGTCACGCGCCCTTGCAGCGCGTCGAGCAGCGGGCCGATCCGGTCCGCGCGGCCGGTGTTTTCATAGAGCAGCGCCGTGCCGCGCACGGCCGATACGCTCGGCGCACGCGTGGCCAGCAAGTCGCGCAGCAACGGCTCCGCACCGGCCCAGTCGTGCTGCGCGAGCAGCGCATCGGCGAGCTGCAGCTTCGCGTCGGGGTTGGCCGGCTGCATCGCGAGCGCGGCGCGCGCCGCGCGTTCGGCATCCTGCGGCCGCCCGGCCGACGACGCCGCGCGACCCTGCGCGAGCAGCCCCCAGAATTGCGCAGTGCGCGCGAGGCTCTGCCATTTGCCACGCTGATCGGTCGCGAGCGCAGCGGCACGCTGGAACAACGCGCGCGCTTCGTCGTGCCGCCCTTCGCGCAGACACAACAGGCCGAGCCCGCCGACCGCGTCCGCGTCGTCGGCCCGCGCACGCGCGGCGCGGGCGAGCAACGGATCGGCGGCCGCAAGATCGCCGCGTGCGAGCGCCTGCAGGCCGCGCTGCTGCGCGACGTAGTCGGGATCGCGTTCGAGCCGGCGCCGCGCATCGCGTCGACTGTCCAGTTCGACAACGCGACCGCGGAATTCGGTGTCGTCCGGCACGAGCGCGAGATACGCATGCAGCGCATCGAGATACGCGGGATCGTTGCCGGCCGTCTGCAGCACACGCCGCCACAGCGACATCGCCTCCGTATGGTCGGCGTCGTCCCGCTTCGCGAGCGACCATGCGATGCGGCTCGCCTCCGCGCGCGTGTCTCCATGCTGGTTCAGCAGCCGCGCCAGCGCCATGGCCGCGCCGGTGTCCTGCGGATCGGCCGCGATCGTGCGGCGCAGCGCGGCGATCGCCGGCTCGCGCGTGCCCGGCGCATTCGCGAGGATTTCGTAATACTCGGCGCCGAGCGCGCCTGACGGCGCGCCGTTCGGAAACAGCGCGACGATCCGCCGGGCCGCCTCGTCGGTGCGGCCGCTGCGCGCGAGCAGGCGGATCTGCGCCATCTCGCCGCGCCCGCTCGTCGCGACGCGGTATTCGTCGGCCACCCGCCGCGTGGCGGGCGCATTCGGCGACTGCGCCTGCAGGCGCGCGAGCGCGGCTTGCGCGCCCTTCGCGTCGCCGAGCCGCAGCAGCACGCGAACCTGCTCGGCAAGCAGTTCCGGATCGCCCGGCGCGATCAGCAGCCCCTTGCGCAGCGCATCGCGCGCGAGGTCGTCGCGATGCTTGACGCCCCACATGCGCGCGGTGTCGAGCTGACGCTGCGCATCGGCGGAAGCGGAAGCGGAAGCGGAAGCGGAAGCGGACGTCGCCGGCGTGACGGTTTTCGGCATCGCCGCGTCGGATGCAGTGCCGGGCGCCGCCGCACACACCGACGACGCGAGCCACGCAAACCCCGCGACATGCGGCGCGGCACGCTTCAGCGGGCGGCGCACGAACGGCCTCCCCAGCGGGCGTCGAGCGTGCCGTCCGTACCGAACTTGTAGCGTCCATCGCGCCAGCCGAGGCCGAACAGCGTCAGCACGCTCGTGTAATAGCCGGGCGCCGACTGGCGCGCGAGCGTGTCGACGCGAGCCGCCTGCGCATCGGCGAGCGCATGCTGGCCGCGTGCGTCGAGGAACGGCACGGCCGCCGCCGAGAACCCGGCGTTGCCGTCGTTCGGCCCCGCGACGCCCGTCGTCGTATCCACCTTCTCCGGCGGCGCGCCATGCGCGGCGATATGGTCGGCGAACGGCGCGAAACGCGCGAGCAACGGCGCGGCGAGCGGATCGGCGCGGTCGAGCATGCCGGCCCACAGGTACACGCGGATCGCGTTGTACGCGCTCTCCGCATGCGTCTGCGGATCGGGCCCGAAGCCCGTGCCCGCGCGATACAGCGCCCAGTCGGGCGCAAAGCCCTTCGGCGCCGTGTCGAGCAGCACGCGCCCGGTGCTGGATGCCAGCGCGGCCCAGCGCCGGTCGTCCGGCAGGCGTGCGCCGAGCGCGCGGATCACCTGCGGCGGCGAATAGCTCGGGTTCACGCGCCACTGGCCGTTGGGCAGCTTGAACCCGGTCGACCCGGGCAGCAGCGTGAGTCCGAGGCCCGGCACGGTCGCCGTCTCGTCGTCGAGCACGCGTTTCGCGAGCAGCGCGCCGCGCGCCGTATAGCTGCGCTCGTGCCACAGTCGCCCGGCCTCGACGAGCGCGTACGCGATCCACAGGTCGGCGTCCGATGCGGCGTTCGCGTCGAGCACGCGCCACGCGCCGTCCGGCGCGCGGCCCCACAGCCACGCGGGCAGGTGCGCGCTCAGGTCGCCCTGCGCGAGGTTGTTCTCGGTCCATGCGAGGATCGCGTCGAACATGCGCCGGTCGTTCGCGACCAGCGCGAAGAAAAGCCCATATGCCTGCCCCTCCGATACCGTGCGTGAATCGGCCGAGCCGACGTCGATCACGCGGCCGTCGGCCGAGATGAAATCGCGCTTGAACGCGTCCCAGCGCGGCCACGCCGCGCCGCATCCGGCCTCGGCCGCATCGGTCTCGTTGGCTCCCGCGGCCTGCGCGCGCCCGGCCGTGCCGGTTGCCGCGCACGCCATCGCGAGCGCCAGCGCGAGTGCCGCGCCGACGCGCCGCGCCGGCCGCGTTGCCCGTCGCTCCGCCATAACCCGCGCCATCCGTTACATCCCCCGTCGACGCGCGGCGATTCTCTGCAGCACGCTGAACACGCCGAGCGCGAGCAGCAGCCCCGCGACGACACCGACCGCGCCGAGGACGACCGGATGCCGCGCCGCTTGCGTCCAAACGCGCGCATACCACGGCACGAAGCCGACCACGTAAGGCTCGCCGACGCGCAGGCTGTCGACCCGCCCCGGCCGCACCAGCGCGAGGTCGCCCTGCAACTGCGACACGAGGCCGGCGTTCTCGAATACGTCGAGCAGATCGCCGAGGCGCGGCTGGTCGGTCGCAGTCAGCGCGACGACGCTGCGGCCCCGGCTGCCCGGCAGCTCGAACCCGGCGAGCGCCGCGAGCGAGCCCGTCTGCTCGATATGCGCGCCGCCGTCGGCCAGCCCGACGCCGTTGCGCCAGCGCTCCTTCACCGTGAACGCGACGCGCGTCGCGCCGTCGCCACCCGCACCGCCTTGCTCGCCGATCACGAGCGGCAGCACCGAGCGCCAGTGCGCGAGCAACGGCGACACGGGCGAGCCGTCGATCACGAGCAGATCCTTGCTGCCCGACAGCGCGGCGACGTCGCCGGGCCGCGCGACCTGCACGCGCAGTGCCGGGAAACCCGTCCACTCGCCCATGTGGCCGAGCATCGTCAGGTAGGCCTCGAGCTCCTGCGGCGACGGCCGGTCGGGCATCACGACGGCCGTCTGCGACAGGTCGGCGAAGCGCGTGAACGGAAAGCCGCTGTTCGCGAAGAACGCGAGGTTCGGCAATTGCGCGTAATGGACGAAGTGCGAGAAGTCGATCGTCGAATCGGGATCGATCGCCGCGCGCTGCGGCTCGGTGGCCGCGCTCGAGCACAGGCCCGTCTTCTGCGAGTCGAGCGTGAAGCGGAACTGCAGCTGGTTGCCGCTGCCGACCCGGAACGCCGGGATATCGACGTCGCTCGTCACGCGCCCTTCCGGCACCGACAGCAGCGGCAACTGCATGCGGCCACGCGCATCCTCGGCCTGAGCCGGCCCGAGCCGGTACGACTTCACGAGCTGGTCGTTGATCTCGACGGCGAGCGTCGAATTGTCCTGCACGGTCGGCGCCGTGTAGCGGTAGCGCAGCGTGATCGGCACGCCCGCACCGTTCCATGAATGGAGATCGGCCGGCACGCGCAGGTTCAGGCGGATCGCGTCGGGCGCCGTGCCGCGCGCTTCCAGTTCGCGCGGATCGGACACGAGCTCGCGAAACGCGATCGGCCGGTTCACCGGCAGCCAGCGCGGCGCGTCGTACGGCTTGCGCTGCGCGCCGGGATCGACGTGCGCGACCGTCGCCGCCGGCCCCGACAACGCCGCGCGGCCGAGCACGAGCGTCGCGACCGCGTCGTCGACCTCGGCCGCCGTGCGGCCCGTGACGACGAGCAGCTTGTGCCCCGGCGCGGCCGGGTTGTCGGCAACCGCGAGCAGCGGGCCGTTGACCGACGGCAGCGCGAGGCCGGCCGGCAACGTCGCGGCCGTGCCGACCACCACCGCCTGGTCGTTGGCCGGCAGCGCGGACGACACCGGGAAGCGCGCATGCCGGTAGTCGGCCAGCGCGCCGAACCACGACGCGAGCACGCCCGCGCTGCGCAGCGTCGCCGAATCGGGCGACACCGGCAGCACGAACGGCAGCCGCACGCGGCCGTTGTCGCGCCGGTCGAAGAACGGCGCGGGCAGCAGCGCGAGATCGTTCGGCAGGCGGACCGGCGATTCGTCGAGGATCAGCTCGCTCGTCGGGCTCACGTCGGCCCACAGCGCCGAGTTCGACGGATCCTCGCAATGGTCGAGCGAGTAATGCGCGATCAGGCGCAGGCCGATCTGGTTGAAATCCGAGAAGTAGCGCGGATCGATCGGGATGTCCTGCGTGACCGTACGGCCCGCGCGCGCGGCGTCGAACGGGACGGTCGCGATCACCTCGCCGTTCACCGACACCTTCAGGTGCGACATCGGGAACACGAGCGACGGCGAATACGCGTAGGTCAGGCGCAGCCGCGCGCCCGTGACCACACGGTCGAGCCGCACGCCCGCGTTGATCGTGCGCGCATCGTCGGCGCCACGCAGGTGTAGCGGATCGAACGCGCCGAGCGACGCGAACGGCAGGTGCACGGTCGTCGCCGGCAGCGCGGCGGACGGTGCGCTGGCCGCTGCAGGCGCGGCCGCGAGCACCGGCGCCGGCGCAGCGCCGGGTCCGGGCGACGCCGCATGACCGGCAGCAGCACCGGGCGCCGCAGCGGTCGCGGCCACCGCCGGCATCGGTGCGGCCGCCAGCGCGGCCGCGTGGAAAGCGCCGACCATGGCGGCCGACAGGACGAACAGCGACACGGCCGGCTTCATGCGCCGCTCCGTTTCGTCAGGGTCATCCGGTCATCCGTCACGTCGAAACCGACGCGCGCAACGCAGCTATGCCCGTGAGTGAACATCCCCACTGCTTCCCCTCATATAGCTAACTGGCCTGATTCAGTTATCGAAACAACGCGGCATGTTCCTTAATCGCCAGTCGTCGTGTTGCGCGCGCGCCTGGCACCGGCACACGCCCATTCGTCACACTATCTCAAAAATAGGACAAAACTTACCCCGATTCGCGACGGTGAAGCGAAAAAAGCCTCAATCCGGTTGGAAATGCTTCGCGAGAGGGATGAATGGTAAGAATTGCGCCGTTGTCGCCCGACGGGCCGAACGGCAAACTGCCGGCGCGGTGCGGCTGACCGGCGGCGGTCCGTTGCAGACCGCCCGGGACACGTTGCCGCGAGGCGGCGCGTATGCTACCGCAATCTCGCGACGCCGGACGTGCTTTCTTTCATGGAAAACTGACCTGTATCAAATCGCCGACATCGCCACCCTGCCCCCGGCACGCTGCTGCGCAGCATCGCGGTGCATGCCGGGATCGCGAAGCACGGGCTCGACCTCGGCAGCGTGATGGCCTGGGGCCTGATCGCGCTAATAGCAGGCCCTTCTGGCAGCCAGCCCACGAACGATTTCTCAAATCACGGGAACGTATCGTGCCGACCCGTTGCAAGCGTAAACAAGCGCTAGCCGATCTGCGGCACCGCGATCGCGAGCCCGACCACGAGCCACTGCACGATCGCGACGAGCACGCCGGCCCGGCACAGCCCGACCGCGCCGCGCACGCGCGCGTCGAGCGCGCGCCCGGCCTTCGACTCGTCGATCCAGCCGAGATCGGCAAGCGCACGGTCGAGCGCCGCGAGCCCGTCGTCGACCGACGCATCGCCCGCCGCCGCCCGCGCCAGCGCGGCGAACAGCCGGCGGTCGATCTCGATGCGCACCGCATACCACAGCGCCGCGATCCCCGACCCCGTGCTGACGACCGCCAGCAGCACGCGCTCAATCGTCGCCGGCGCCCAGCCCGACGCTATCCACCAGCCCGCGCCGGCCGCTGCCAATGCAGCCGCGATCGCCCACGCGCCCGCATCGAGCGCGCCACGCGCGGCGGCAATCCGAAATGGCGCGGACGGATCGCGCATCACACGCCTCCCGCGCCGCGGCGACGATCGATCCAGTGCTGCAGCACGGCCACGCCGTCGTCCGACCACACCGCGTGCGGCCGCACCGCTCGCACCGCGGCAAGCGCGTCGCGCGCATCGCCGAGCCCGCGCCGCGCGGCGAGCCACGCGGCCGCGCACAGCACGCTGCGCCCGTAGCCGAGCGCGCAGCAGACCAGCACGTCGCGCCCTTCGCCGTGCAGGCGTTCGAGCGCCGCGACGGCCTGCGCGAGCTGCGCCGCCGTCGGCGCGACGAGGTCGAGCTGCGGCACGGCCGCATACGCGAGCGACGCGTCGGCCGCCGCCCAGCGCGGCATCTCGGCGGTCAGGTCGACCAGCGCCGTGAAACCGTGGCGCCGCACGTCGCGCGTCGTCGGCGTGCGGCCGATCGACACGCGTTCGTCGATCCGCACCGGCGCCGGCTGCCGGAACGTCCACAGCCGCGAATTGACGAACGCGCCGGCGATCGTCGGCGCGAGCAGCCAGCGGATGAATACCGGGAGTCGCCCGTGCGCATCCTTCTGGAATGCACCGGGTGCGCCGCGCCGGTAAACCCATGCCACGCACGCAAGCGCCAGCGCGACCCACCCCGCTGCCAGCGCCCAGCCCGGCGCGCGCGGCACGCACCAGAGCGCCACGAGCGCGACCAGTGCCGCGCCGATCGCATAACGGCGCGCGAGCGCGCGGCCGGCCGCGCCCGGCGACGCGTCGGCGCCCGGCAGCCGGCCCGCGGCATCGCGCAACGGAAACAGGAACAGCGCGAGACAGCCGACGGCCGCGCCGGTCGGCACGTCGATCGCGTGATGCTGGTAGGTCGTCAGCACCGACACGCCGATCGCCGCGAACCACAGATGCAGCACGGCACGCGCGACCGTCCCGCGCAGGTGCTTCGCATAGACGGCCCACAGGACGACGAGCAACCCGATATGCAGCGACGGCGCCTGGTTGAACGGCTTGTCGAACCCCATCAGCAGCGTGAACAGCGCGCCGGCCACGCCGCCCGCGTCGGGCCGCTCGAAACCGAAGCGCAGCGGCCACACGATGAAGCACGCGACCGATACCAGTTGCACGGTCAGCAGCCGCTTCACGTGATCGAGCAGATCGTCACGGCGCGTCCAGAAGAAGAACGACAGCGCATACAGCAGATCGATCGACCAGTACGGCACGATCGTCCACGGCACGAACGGGATTGCGTGCTCCCACCCGAACGCGAACGTCGGCACCGCCGCGCGGCGCGCGGCGAGCCAGTTCGCGAAGCCGTACGTCGAGAAGAACACGGCGCCCATCGCCACGAGCCAGCCGAAGCGCAGCGCGAACGATGCGTCGCGCGCGCCGGCCGCCGGCTCGGCGAGGCCGCCCGCGCCGCCGCCGAGCGCGCTCATGACGCGTCGACCCGCTGCGCGAGGCTGACCGTGAAGATGCCCATCTCGTCGATCCGCTGGTCGAGCTTGCGGAAGCCCGCGCGCGCGACGAGTTCGTCCATCTCGGCCTGCGAGCGGCGGCGCATCACCCAGGTCGCCTCGCCGCGATGATTGTTCAGCGCGCGCGCGATGAATTCGAGCTGCGGATGCCACGGCTGCCCGGTATAGACGAGATAGCCGCCCGGCGGCACGGCCTGCGCGAGCCCGCGCAGCGAGCGTTCGATCAGCGCGTTCTCGCCGAACAGCTCGTAGAGGCCCGACACGATCGCGAGCGTCGGGCGCGGCTCGAGCGTCGCGAGCTGCGTCTCGTCGAACGCGTCGCCGCGCTCGAAACGCGCGATCGGCTCGAGACCGCGCTGTGCGATCAGCACGCGCCCGGCCTCGACGTTCGGCGGGCTGTAGTCGCGCAGCGTGATGTCGTCGGGCGCCGCGCCGTCGCGCTCGGCGGCCGTCGCGATCGCATCCAGCACGTAGCGCCCGTGGCCGGCCGCGATGTCGACGATCCGCACCGGCGTGCCATGGCCGCGCAGGCGGCCGATCGCCGTGCCGATCAGCTCCTGCAGATGCACCTTGCGCTGGCGGATGCCGACCCAGCCCGGCGAATCGAGATACGTGCGATCGATCAGCGCGCCGACGCCGAGCCGCCCCTGCGCGCGGTTGCGGTACACGTAATCGAGCGTCGAGCCCGAATCGAAACCGAGCCGCAGCCCGAGCGCGATGCCGTCCGACAGCGCGCCGCCCGCTTTCAGGCCGGCGCGCGTGAGCGCCCAGTACGCCCGCGCGAGCACGTTCGCGGGCGGGCGGCCGAGCGCCGCGTATTCGTCGTGGAACGCGCCGCGCCGGTCGGCGTCGGCGAGCGACACGCGCGGGCTCGGCGCATCGAACTCGCGCAGCACGAACGCGCGCAGCGGCGCGAGCGCCTGCGCACGGTCGCGCTCGCCGAGCGTGTCGTGATAGAAGCCCGGCAGCACGATGCGCTCCTTGCGCGCCGAGCCGAGCCGTTCGAAGAAGCGGTCCTGCGGGCCGCGATGCACGACCCAGTCGGCGCCCGAGATCAGCAGTTGCGTCGGCACGGTGATCGCGGCCGCATCGGCGACGATCCGCTGCGCGGTGTCGTGCAGGTCGAGCAGCATGTTGACCGCGATCGGCCGCGTGATCAGCGGATCGGACGCGTAGCTCGCGATCCGCTCCGGATCGTGCGTGAGGAATTTCGGCTTCACGTAGCTGTTCACGTAGAACAGCCCGCGCAGCTTGTGCATCAGCCGCAGCCCCGGCCGCGCGAACGGCACGTAGAGCTTGATATGGAATGCCGGCGACGCGACGACGAGGCAGCGGATCGGCGGCGCGTAGTCGTGCGCCCAGGTGGCCGCGAGCACGGCGCCGACGCTCTGGCCGACCACGGCCATGTCCTCGATCGCGATGCCGTGCGTGTCGCGGATATGCTCGACGAAGGTCTGCAGGTCGCGCACCGACGCGGCCGCGCTCGGGCTGTAGCCGCGCGCGCCGGGCGAACGGCCGTGGCCGCGCGCGTCCCATGCGAAAAACGCGAAATCGGGCAGGTCGAGCTCGTCGACGAGGTGCGCGACGCGCGCCGAATGCTCGTGGCCGCGATGCAGCAGCACGATTGCGCCGCGGCAGCGCGGGCCCGTCGCGGGCCAGTGACGATAGAACAGCGTTTCGCCGTCGTGCGTGATGAAGTCGGCCTCGCGGGCCGTGCGTGCGTTCATGCGATCTCTCTCGTTTCGTTATTCGAATCGTGTAGCGCCGCCCTCCGGCGCCTCGTAGGTCAACCGCCCTTTTCGGCGATGCCGGCCTGCACGCGCCGCACCACCGTCACGATCGACAGCACGATCAGCAGGCGCCACAACCACGCGGCGATGCTGCCGACCGGCAGGCCGAAGCCGATCCACAGCGCGAATGCGCCAAGGGCCAGCGCGCGGTCGCTCTTGCCGAACGGGCCGTCGTAACGGCGCGTGGCGCCGACGAGCGGCCCGATCAGCCCTGCGCATTCGACGATCACCGCCGTCAGCGCGAACAGCCAGACGTCCGCCGGAGCGAACGCCGAAATGGCGAGGAACGGCAGCACGAGCGCGACATCGGACACGATATCGCCCAGCTCGTTCAGGTATGCGCCGAGCGTGCTCTTCTGCCCGTGTTCGCGCGCGAGCATCCCGTCGATCGCGTTGAGCGCCATCCGCGCGAACAGCCACAGCGGGATCAGCAGGAACAGCACGCGGGCGAACACGCCGAGCCCGGCGAGCGCGCCGACGACGATCGAGCCGCCGGCCGCGAACAGCGTGACCTGGTTGGCGGTCACGCCGCGTTCGGCGAGCGAATTCGCGAACGGGCGCAGACGGTCCTGGAATTTGGGTTTGAGTGCGTAGAGGCTCATCGTTTCGTATTCGTATTGTTTGCGCGGCACAGTCGGACACGTTTCCCGCCGCCGTGCCCCGGGCGGCGAAACGGCCTGCGTCGGCCTTCAATGGACGGCCCCCATCGTCGCCGAGCAGCCCCGATGCGTCAAGCATGCGCGCGGCCCGCCCGCGCGGCGCCAATCTGGCGTTTTCGACGGAAACTCGCGATAATCCGCTGGCCCGATCGCAGCGAGATCCATTCGAACTGCAAACGGGCACTCGTGCAACAGCCGATTATCACGCCGCCGACCGGCACTTCGCCGCTACGCAACGTGCGTGTAACGGCGAACCGTCCGATTATCGCGGACCTGCGACAGGCAGCCACGAACTTGAAAAAATTTAAACAAGGGCCGTCCGGCGCGCATCCTGCCGCGCCGGCATTCCGGGATCCCGTCCACCGCACCTGCGGCCGGGCATGCAGGCAGGAGGCACCGCGCCGATGAACATCGTCAACGTCTGGCAGCGCGACTTCCTGCTGTCCATCGTGCGGCTCGTCGCCGGCGCGTATCCGGTCTGGCACCAGGCGCCGCCGTCCCCGACGCAAAAGATCTATTTCTCGAACCATACGAGCCACATCGACACGCTCGCGATCCTCGCCGCGCTGCCGCGCAACGTGCGCGCGGTCGTGCGGCCGGTCGCCGCGCGCGACTACTGGGACAGCAGCGACATGAAGCGCCACGTCGCGCAGAAGCTGCTGAACGTCGTGTTGATCGACCGCCACCGCGAATCCGGCGGCGACCCGCTCGAACCGGTGCGCGACGCGCTGCGGCAAGGCCACTCGATCATCATCTTCCCGGAAGGCACGCGCGGTGCCGACGTGCTGCCGCAGCCGTTCAAGAGCGGGCTGTTCCATCTCGCGACCGAATTCCCGAACGTCGCGCTCGCGCCCGTCTATCTCGAGAACCTGCAGCGCATCATGCCGAAGGGCGCGATCTGGCCCGTGCCGCTGATCTGCAAGGTGCACTTCGGCGCGAACGATGCGCTCGGCGACCAGGAAGACAAGCCGACGTTCCTCGCCCGTATGCGCGACGCGGTCGTCGCGCTCGCGCCGCAGCGGCCCGCGGGCTGAACGCGGCGCCCTCCTCTCCCTTTTTCCGGATATCCCCATGCGAACTCTTTTCTGGGAACTGGTCGCGGGCGTCACGGGCGTGCTCGTCGTCGCCACCGTGATCGGCGCGATCCTCGGCGCGCGCAGCGGCGGCACGAGCTCGACCATCGTCAACCTGAACCAGCGCATCCGCGCGTGGTGGGCGATGATCGCGATCATGGCCATCGCGATCGGCCTCGGCAACAACGTCACGTATCTCGTGTTCGCGCTGCTGTCGTACCTGACGCTGCGCGAATTCATCACGCTCACGCCGACCACCGCGAGCGACCACACGACGCTGTTCATCGCGTTCTTCGTCGCGATCCCCGTGCAGTACCTGCTGCTCGGGATCAACTGGTACGGGATGTATTCGATCTTCGTACCCGTGCACCTGTTCTTCGCGATGTCGCTCGTATCGGCGCTCACGCAGGACACGCGCGAATTCCTGAGCCGCAACGCGAAGATCAACTGGGCGCTGATGGTGTGCGTGTACGGCCTGAGCCACGCGCCGGCCGTGCTGATCCTCGACATTCCGCACTACGCGGGGCAGAACGCGCTGCTGCTGTTCTTCTTCCTGGTCGTCGTGCAGATCAGCGACGTGCTGCAGTACGTCGTCGGCAAGCTGTTCGGACGCCGCAAGATCGCGCCGCAACTGTCGCCGTCGAAGACGATCGAAGGCTTCGTCGGCGGCGGCCTGCTCGCGACGCTGTGCGGCGCGTCGCTGTATCGCGTGACGCCGTTCAGCTTCGGCGCGGCGTTCGGGATCTCGCTCGCGATCGTGATCGCAGGCTTCGTCGGCGGGCTCGTGCTGTCGGCCGTCAAGCGCTCGCTCGGCACGAAGGACTGGGGCTCGATGATCGCGGGCCACGGCGGGATGCTCGATCGCGTCGACTCGATCTGCTTCGCCGCGCCGGTGTTCTTTCACCTCGTGCGCTACCTGTACGTGTGATGCGCGGGCGGCGCAACGCCGCCCGTTCCGGCGCGCGCAGGCTCAATACCCTTCGCGCAATGCCTTCGGCACGATGTAGCGGCCGCGCGCCGCGTCGAACTTCACCGAAAAACGCGCGTGGACGTCCTTGTCGCCGCGCGTGCCCGTTTCCGTGACCGTCAGCGGATAGACGTCGCCGGTGCCCGCCGTATCGGGCACGATCGTGAACGTGCGGCTCTCGCAATGCGACTTCGCGTTCCCGCAATCGAGCGATCCCGAATTGTCGAGCGCTTCGTTGATGCGCGGCGCCGCTTCGACGATCGCATTGCCGATCGGCAGCCAGATCGACCGGCTCGCCTGCGTGTAGCCCTGCAGCGTGATCCCGTCGCCGATGACGAACCCGAACAGGTGCGGCCCGAGCCGCTCGATGCGCACGGTGCCCGGTTCGCCGTGCTTGCCCGATGCGATATCCGTCTTCTTCACGACCGGCTCGAGCGTCTTGCCGTCCGGCGCCGGCTTCAGCACGTACAGATCGATCGTGCCGGCCGTGCCGTCGGAATCCATGCCCGGCATCCCGTTCTGCACGGCCGCTTCGGTCTCGCCGCACATCGCGAGCAGATACCGCGGGCCGTCCGCGGTCGCGACACGCAGCGAGCCGCACGGCGAATAGATGAAATCGCCCGCGTCCGACTGCCAGCCCTTGCGGTCCGCGCGCCACTTGCCGTAATTGTCGTGGATGAACGTCTGCAACTGACCGTCGGGACGGACCGGATCGGCCGCGTAGACGGGCGACAACGCCGAGAGCGCGGTGAGCACCGCGAGTGCGGCGAGCGAAGCCGCGAACGGCTTGCTGCGTGTTTTTCGATGCTGGACAGTCATGACGGGCGTACGGTTGGGTCGGATTGGAAAGACGTTCAGCGGATGGCTGCGGGCGCGCACGATCAGGGTTGGCGCGGCGCGATGCCGGTGCCGTCCGGCTTCAGCCGCGTAGTTTGCACCCATCCTTCGGCGATGCCGTTGGTGCGCGGATTCAGGTAGACCACCGACGTGAAACGGCCGTATCCGGTTCGCGCATCGACGTGATCGTGCTCGACGATGAACAACCCATCGATCCGGCATGCGTCGTCGGGTGCGGAAAAGAACGGCAGGCGCCCCTTGCCCGTCACGACGCGGCCCGCGTTGCTACCCGTCGCGTAATCGCCCTGCGCTTGCGCGCGACGGTTCAGCGCATCGCAATCGACAGCGCCGTGCACGGGCGCGGCCGGTGCAGTACACGCGGACACGAAGCGCGACAGCGCGTGCCGGTCGATCGCCAGCACGTCCGGCCGGTCGGGATCGCGCGTGACGTCGAGCGCACGCATCGCTTGCGTGTCGAGCGTCACCCAGCCGATCGTCGCTTCCTGGTTCGGCGTACCCGGATGGTCGGGCATGACGAACAGGCGGATCCGGAAGATGTTGCCATCGCGCTCGTCCACATCGGCGTGGATCGCGCGCCGGTCCATCGCGGTCTGCCGCAGCGCCGGCACGATCAGTTGCGTCAACTGGTCGTTGCACGACGCCGGCGGCGCGGCAGCGGCCGACTGCGCGGCCGCCGCGCCCAGACATGCCAGCGCGACGCGCCCGGCGACGGCCGCGAACCGGCGACGACACACGGCCTCGCCATTCGCGCCGGCCGACGTTACGATCTCGTTCTTCATTGCAGGATCCGGTCGATGCGCGCGGCCCGTGCCGCGCGCGCGGGCATGCACCCGCGAGCCCGTAGCGTACACGCACGGCGCGGCATCGCAAGCGCGCATCGTCAACGAGAGCCTCGTCACCGACGCGACACTCGGCGAGCGCACGCGCTGCGAGCTGTTCGACCGGGCGCTGATCGACGGCTGGCCGCATCGCCCGCCGATACCGTGTATCGGCCACGCCGTCTGGGCAAACGCGACACCGGTCACTATCCTTGCCGAATCGGATTGTGCTCGTCCGTCCACGATACGCACCGGCCGAAACGGAACGGGCGACGCATGGTGGCCTGGGTTCCGATGGCACATCCTCGTCAGTCAGGACCGGTTCGCCGACCCTTGCAGAAGGGTCGGCGTTTTTTTACGTCTCCATTCATCGCGGCTGCAAATCCCGAAGCGCGGCGCGACCTCCCGGTCGAATCCACGATCGCCGGCCTCCCCGCGCAACCCGCTCCCGCAACCGTTGACCGTCGCATGCGGCCGCGCACGAATCGACGACCGGTCGCGGGATCAATACCCCCTACGGGTTAATGCGTCGGCGGGATGGGAAACCGCAGGGTTCGGCGCATACTAGGGCCTCGTTTCAACCGCTCCGCCGCGTGCCGCGACGGGCCACTGCCACCGAAATCGCCCATGAAACTGAAGCTCGACATCGTCCAGCTCGCCGGTCGCGACGGCGACACGCACTACAACCTGCAGCGCACGCTGGAAGCGATCGCGACCACCGCGCCCGGCACCGACATCGTGATGTTTCCGGAAGCGCAGCTCACCGGCTTCCTCGATCCGTCGAATCTCGCCGAAGTCGCCGAGCCGCTCGACGGCCCGAGCATCGGCGCGGTCATCGCGGCCGCGCGCGCACGCGACGTTGCCGTCGTGGTCGGGCTGATCGAGAACGATGGCGGCCGCTTCTACAACACGACCGTATTCGTGACGCCGGACGGCATCGCGCTGCGCTATCGCAAGACGCATCTGTGGGTGAGCGAGCGCGGCGTCGTGCTGCCCGGCGACCGCTACGCGACGGTCGAATGGCGCGGCGCGCGGATTGGCCTGCTGATCTGCTACGACAGCGAATTTCCCGAAACCGGCCGCGCGCTTGCCGCACTCGGCGCGCAGTTGATTCTCATCACCGACGGCAACATGGAACCGTACCACTACGTCCACCGCACGTCGGCGTCGGCCCGCGCGATGGAGAACCAGGTGTTCGCGGTGGTCGCCAATCGCGTCGGCGACAGCACGCACGACGTCGTGTTCGCGGGCGGCAGCCTCGCGGTCGATCCGTTCGGCAACGTGATCTTCGAAGCGGGCGGCACCGAATCGCGTCACGCGGTCGAGCTCGATTTCGACCAGCTCATCGCGTCGCGCGCGGTCTACGATTATCGCAAGGATCAGCGCCTGCACGTCGCCGGCGAGCGCATCGAGCACGCGGACGGGCGTCGCGAGCTGCTGATTCCGTGACCGGGTGCCCGCACCCCGGCGGCGACGTCGTCCGTCACGCCGGGTCGGGCACCTCGATCGCCAGCAACGCCGAACTGACCGACTTGCCGTGCGCATCGAGCGCGAGCGAGCGCGTCACGCCGCCGCCGAGCGCATCGCGCAGCACGAAGTTGAACGCACCCAGCGCCGGCAATTCATGACGCACGACATCGCCGTGCACGATGTCCGCGAGCCACGCCTTCACCTTGCCGGCATCCAGATGCGCGCGCAGATGGTCGTAATGACGCGGATCGCGGCAGATGACCGACACGTTCAGCGTATTGCCCTTGTCGCCGGTGCGCGCATGCGCGAGTTCACGCAGTTGCATCATGCCTCCACGAACGAAAACGACGGCGTCACGGCCGCGCGCGGCAGCAGCACCGACTGCACGGCGATCACCTCGCGGGTCGACTTGAACGCGCCGCCGCCGCCGGCTGGCCCGTTCGTATAGAGCGTCTCGACCTCGTTGCCGATCCGCGCCGCTTCATCGGCACTCGCCGCGCGGCCGGCCACCCGCACGCGCACCTCGGCCGGCTCGCCGCGCACGGGCGGCGTCGCGGCGCCATACAGCGAATCGACGCCGATCAGGTCGAAGCGCAGCTCGGTCGCGGCGACGCCGGTCAGCGCCAGCCGCTCGCGGACGATGTCGAGCGCGAGACGCGCGCGTGCGAGCGCGCCGGGGCCGCCGTACGAGATCTGGCCTTCGCCGATGTAGCCGTCGACGTAAGCCACCGACACCTTCAGCGTATCGGGCCGCGCGGTGCCGCGCCCGCCCGCCACGCGCACGCGATCCGTCGCCTCCTCGTCAACCGCGACACCTGTGAAATCCGCAACGACGTCCGGCTGCAGATACCGCGCCGGATCGTGAATCTCGTAGAGCAGTTGTTCCTTGCAGGTCGCCGCGCTCACGCGGCCGCCCGCATGCGGCACCTTCGTGATCACGACCGAGCCGTCGGCCGCGACTTCGCCGATCGGGAACCCGAGCCGGGCGAGATCCGGCACGTCCTTGTAGCCGGGATCGGCGAAATAGCCGCCCGTCACCTGCCCCGCGCATTCGAGCAGATGGCCGACGACCGTCGCCTGCCCGAGCGTGTCCCAGTCGTCCATCCGCCAGCCGAACGCGTGGATCAGCGGCGCGGCGAACAGCGACGGATCGGCGACACGCCCGGTCAGCACGACGTCCGCGCCGGCCGCGAGCGCGTCGACGATCGGCGCGGCGCCGAGGTACGCATTCGCGGACACGATGCGGTCGCGATACGCGGCGACTTCGTCGCCCGATTCCTCGAACCGGAACGCGCCGCGCAGCACGACGTCGAGCACGTCGTCGCCTTCGACCGCCGCGACCTTCAGCCCCGCGATGCCGAGCGATTGTGCGATCTGCGCGGTGCGCGTTGCCGCTGCGCGCGGGTTCGCCGCCCCCATGTTCGACACGATGCGCACGCCATTCGGCACGGCGACCGGCAGCACCGCACGCATCCGCGCGTCGAGCAACGGATCGTAGCCGAGCGCCGGGTCCTTGCGCCGCGCCTGCTGCGCGATCGCGATCGTACGCTCGGCGAGGCATTCGAAGACGAGATAGTCGAGCTGCCCGTGTTCGGCCAGTTCGACCGCGGGCTCGATCCGGTCGCCCGAGTAGCCGGCACCCGCGCCGATGCGCACGCGCCGTTCAGGTTGCTTTGCTGTCATGTCCGTACCGTCGTCCGGCGGGTTTCGCCGCCGGAAAAAATCAAAAGATGCCCAGCACGACGCACGCGATCGTCATCACGATCGAGGCGCCGAACAGCAGCGGGAACGTGAATTTCTGATGCTCGGCCAGCTCGATGCCGCACAGGCCGACGACGAGGAACGTCGCGGGCGTCAGCGGGCTGACCGGAAACCCGGTCGTCATCTGGCCGAGCAATGCGGCCTGCCCGACCTGCACGGCCGGCACGCCGAGCTGGCCGGCCACCTCCGCGATCACCGGCAGCACGCCGAAGTAGAACGAATCGGGATCGAACAGCATGCTGAGCGGCATCGACGCGAAACCGAGCACCACCGGAATGTGGCCGGCCATCGACGGCGGCACGAAGCCGACCGCGGCCTGCGCCATCGCCTTCAGCATCCCGCTGCCCTGCATGATCCCCGTGAACACGCCGGCCGCGAGCAGGATGCCGGCCATCATCAGCGCCGCGCGCGCATGTGCGTCGATGCGCTTTCTCTGCATGTCGACGTCCGGGTAATTCACCATCAGCGCGATGCACAGCCCGACCATGAACATGATCGCGGGTGGGATCTTCTCGCCCATCACGACCATCGTGCCGAGCACGACGAGCGTCAGCACGAGGTTGAACCAGAACAGGTGCGGCCGGCGCAGCGCCTGCTCGTCGGGCGTCAGCTCGCGCGTCGGCAGCGGGATCGACGCATCGTCACGCGACAGGCCGAGCCGCTTCTCCTCGCGCCGCCCGAGCCAGTACGCGACGCCGAACACGAACACGAGCCCGATCGCCTGGACCGGGATCAGCGGATTGAACAGCGCCGACACCGGCAGGTGCAGCGACGCCGACGCGCGGATCATCGGCCCCGTCCACGGCAGGAAGTTGATGCCGGCGGCCATCGACACCGCCGCGGCCAGCACGCGCCGGTCCATCTTCAGCCGGTCGTACAGCGGCAGCACGGCCGGGATCGTCACGAGAAAACAGACGGCGCCCGAGCCGTCGAGATGGATCAGCAGCGCGAGCAGCGTCGTGCCCATCACGATGCGCGTCGGCCGCGTGCCGACCGCGCGCAGGATCCGGTCGATGATCGGGTCGAGCGTGCCGGCATCGGTGATCGTCCCGAAATACAGGATCGCGAACACGAACATCCCGACGACGGGCGCGAGGCCCTTCAGCCCGTCGACGACGAACTTGCTGGTGTGCAGCCCGAAGCCGCCGATCAGCGACGCGGCGATCGGCACGACGATCAGCGCGACGAGCGGCGACATCCGCTTCGACAGAATCGCGGCCAGCAGCACGACGATCGTGCCAAGCCCGAGTAACGGCAGCATCCGTGTCTCCTACCTTGTCTTTTGTTGGAGACGAGCGTAAGGTCGGCGCAGCGATAGCACAATTGAAATGATTTGATCGCAGCAATCACGAACTGTTATGGATCTGAATCTTCGCGATATCCGCGCCTTCGTCACCGTCGCGCACGCCGGCAACTTCACGCGCGCGGCCGCACGGCTGCACCTGTCGCAGCCGGCGCTGACCGTGCAGATCCGGCGACTCGAGGAAATCGTCGGCGCGCGGCTGTTCGACCGCAACAGCCGCAGCGTCGCGCTCACGCAGACCGGGCGCGAATTGCTGCCGCTGCTGCAGCGCTCGCTCGACGACATGGAGCGCGTGCTGCGCGATGCGCGCGCGCTCGGCGAAGGCACGAGCGGCACGGTGCGGCTCGCGTGCCTGCCGACCTTCGCGTCCAGCGTGCTGCCTGAGCTGATCCAGTCGTTCCGCCGCGACGTGCCGCGCGCGGGCTTCGAGATCCGCGACGGCGTCGCAAGCCTCGTCACCGCGCTCGTGCGCAACGAGGAAGCCGATCTTGGATTGACGGGCGGCGATGCGTTCGATGCATCGCTGGAGGTGCTGTACACGGGCGCCGACCGGCTCGTCGCCGTGTGCCCGAAGGATCATCCGCTCGCGCGCAAGCGCCGCGTGAGCACCGCCGACGTCGCGGGCGTGCCGCTCGTGCTGACCGCGCAGGGCACCAGCGTGCGCAGCGTCGTCGATGCCGCGCTGGAAGCGGCCGGCTGCACGCCCGACATCGCGTGCGAGCCGACCTACATGATGACGGCCGTCGCGATGGTGCGCGGCGGCCTCGGCGTGACGATCCTGCCTGCGACCGCGCGCGAGGTGCGCGCCGAGCCCGATCTCGTCGTGAAGACGATCGACGATCCCGCGTTCGTGCGGCCGATCGCGCTCGTCACGAAGCGCGGGCGCACGCTGCCGCGCGTCGCGCAGGCATTCGCCGAAGCGATGCTGGCGGAATTGAAGAAGCGCGCGTGAGCCGCGTGCCCGGATCGGGAAAAGAAGCCTGCGTGACGCTTACGGCGCGTCCGGATCGACGTGCAGCGATTCGCCGATCGCATAGAAATTGCCGCCCGCGATGTAGTGCAGGCTGCGCAGCGCGGGATCGGCCGATTCGAAATACCAGTGGCCGTCGCGGAACACGCGCGTGTCGGACCACGCACCGACCACCTCGCCGATGAACAGGTCGTAGGTCTGCTGGTTGTGCGGCTCCGGAATCAGCTTGCACGCGAGCCAGCCCGAGCAACCGGCAACGAACGGCAGGTCGTGGCCGGCGACGTCGAACAGCGTGACGCCCGCTTCGCGCAGCTTGTCCGGCCGCTCGGCGAGACTGTGGCTGCCGACCGCATGCGTAAGCTGCAGTTGCGCGGCCGTCGGCACCTGGATCACGAACGTGCCGCTGCGCTCGACGAGCTCGCGCGTCTTCGCGGACTTGTCGAGCACGACCGTCAGCTTCGGCGGCAGGAAGTCCAGCGCGCACGCCCACGCGGCGGCCATCACGTTGTCGACGCCGTCGTGGCGGGCCGACACGAGCACGGTCGGGCCGTGATTGAGGAGTCGGTAGGCTTTCTTCAGCTCCACCGGAGCGATATGACTGTCCATACGGGTTCCTTGGAGAACGTCGCGCACGGACGGATGCCGTGCGGCGCGGCGCCGGCCGGCGCGCCTGCGCGCGGCCCGGCCGGAGGCCGCATTCTCGCACCCATTTTCGATCGGCGCAGACGCGCCCGATCCGTCACTTCGCGAACAGTTGCCCGATGTCGCGGAACGCCTTGAATTCGAGCGCGTTGCCGCACGGGTCGAACAGGAACATCGTCGCCTGTTCGCCGACCTGCCCCTTGAACCGCACATACGGTTCGATCGCGAAGGTCACGCCGAACGATTTCAGCCGCTCGGCCAGCGCTTCCCAGCTCGCCCAGTCGAGCACGATCCCGAAATGCGGCACCGGCACATCGTGACCGTCGACGGCATTCGTATGCGCGCCTTCCTGCGACACGGTCTGCGGATGCTCATGGATCACGAGCTGGTGCCCGTAGAAGTCGAAGTCGACCCATTGCGTGCTCGAACGCCCCTCTTCCAGCCCGAACACGCGGCCGTAGAAATCGCGCGCGGCCGGCAAATCGTAGACCGGAATCGCCAGGTGAAACGGGGAAAGACTCATGGTTGCCTCGTGAAGGAACGCTCGCGTGGCGCGAGGATCGCACCATGGTAGACAACGCCAAGCAAAAATTAAATCAATATATAGTGTTGCAATTCACAAACGGAATTGATGAATGATCCGCGAGCTGAAAACCCTCATCGCCGTCGCCCGCGAAGGCACGTTCGCCGCCGCGGGCAACCGCATCGGACTGACGCAGGCGGCCGTCAGCGCGCAGATGCAGCGTCTCGAAGCCGAACTCGGCTTTGCACTGTTCGACCGGCAAGGCCGGTCGGCCCGCCTCAACGAGATGGGCCATCACGTGCTCGACCAGGCGCAGGCGCTGATCGGCCTGTACGAGAACCTGAGCTCGACCGCGCCCGGCTCGCCGGCCGCCGTGCGCGTGACGATCGGCGCGATCGCATCGGTACAGAGCGCGCTGCTGCCGGCCGCGCTGGCCGACTTTCATCGCCGGCATCCCGCGTGCCGGACACGCGTGATACCGGGGCTGTCGATCGAGCTGGTCAACCGCGTCGACGCGGGCGAGATCGACATGGCCGCGATCATCCGGCCGCCGTTTTCGCTGCAGAGCGACCTGCACTGGACGACGCTCGCGCGGGAACCGTTCCGGCTGATCGTGCCGCGCAGCGTGAAGGGCAAGGAGTGGGCCGAGCTGCTCGCGAGCGAGCCGTTCGTGCGCTACGACCGCGCGTCGTTCGGCGGCCGCCAGGTCGATCGTTTCCTGCGGAAGATGCATATCGCGGTGCGCGACACCTGCGAACTCGACGAACTGGACGCGATCGTCAAGCTGGTCGAGCACGGCGTCGGCGTCGCGATCGTGCCGCAGACCGCCGTGTATCGCCGCTGGCCGGGCGGCGTGCGTGCGATCGACCTCGGACACCACACGTTCCACCGCGACATCGGGCTCGTGCATCGCGCACGGCGGACGATGTCGGAACCGGCGCAGATGCTGGCCCGGTTGATTGAAGAGGCGTCGCGGCGCTCGCCACCTCAAGCGGCCTGAGTCGCGCGCCCGGCGGCGCCGTTGTCGTTGCGGATCAGCGCCGCCCGGCCGCCCAGTCGACGGCCGCGTCGAACAGCGCGACGCCGGCCGGCGACAGGTTCGTGAACGTGTCGTTGTCGAGGAAGAACATCACGCGGCGTGCCGGTGCGAGCGCTTCGTAGTCCATCGTCGCGCCCTTCTCGTACGCGAAGATCGCGGCCTTGTCGGGTTGACCGTACACGGTCGCGATCGTGATCGCGCCGAGCCCCGGCTTGCCCCAGCTCATCGGCGCCTGCTTGCCGTACACGTTCGTCGCGCCGGCCGGCAAGCCGGCAGAAACCGGATGCGGCGCGTTGACGAGCCACAGGTAGCGCTCCTTGCCCGTTTCGCCGAAGTCGACGTCGTGACGCTTGCCCGTCATCGCGAGATCGTCGAGCAGGTCGTTTTCCCACGTCACGAGCGGCTTGTCGAGCGTGCGCCAGCCCGGCCGCACGTTCTTCGACGACACCGTCGACGAAATCACGACCAGGTCGGCATCGCGCGCCGCGTCGGGGGTCGCCGACTCGTCGATCAGGCGCACCGCGTAGCCGCGTTCGCCGAGATGCTGGCCGATGCGTTCGTCGACCTTCAGGTTCGGGCCGCGCAACTGCACGAGCATCGCGACGCGCGTGACGGCCGGCGGTGCATCGGCTGCAAGCGCGGGAGCGGGGACACCCGCGCTTAGGCACGCGCCCAGCGCGAGCACCGAGCCCGCGATCGTGCGCAATGCGCGACGCCGCGCGCCGGCGGCAGCTGCAACGGCGGGCACGGCGCCGATCTTCATCTTCCGGTTCATCTGGATCCTCTCCGAAGCCGCGCGCCGTGGTACCGGCCGCGCGGCGATTGCATGGTCAGAACTGCAGCGTGGTCAGCAGCGACACCTGTCGCGCGTCGCCGATCGCGACGAAGTAGCGGTTCGCGCTCGACGGGTAGTACGTGCGGTTGAACAGGTTCTTCACGTTGAGCTGGAACGACAGCTTCTGCTTGCCGATCCGCGTGTCGTAGGTCGCGAACGCATCGGCGAGCACGTACGACGGCAGCGTGAAGCTGTTCGCCGAATCGCCGGGCCGTGCGCCGACGTAGCGCGCGGCCGCGCCGATGCGCAGGTCGTCGCCGCCTGCCAACGTGCCGACGTCGTAGACGGCCGCGAGCGACGCGGTGTGGCGCGCGACGTTCCACAGCTGGTTGCCCGCGTACAGCGGATCCTCGACCGTCTTCGCATCGATGTATGCATAGCTCGCGATCACGTTCACGCGCTCGCCGATCCTGCCCGACAGGTCGAGCTCGACGCCGCGCGAGCGCGCCTTGCCCGACGTGCGCCATTCGGTCAGCTTCGTCGCGTCGTTGTACTGCGACACGAGCACGTTCTTCTTGTCGATGTTGAACAGCGCGAGCGTGCCGGTCATCCCGCCCGGCAGGTCGAGCTTGCCGCCCACCTCCCACGCGGTCGCCTCCTCGGGCGGCGTCGAGCCGTCGATCACGTAACCCGTCATCGGCGCGATCGACGAAGACGGCTTCAGCGATTGCGAATAGCTGCCGTACAGCGAGAACGAATCGGTCCACTTGTAGACGACTCCCGCGCGCGGCAGCCACTTCGAGCCGCTGAGGTCGGTGTTCGCCGTGAACGGCCGGCCGCGCCCCGCGACCTGGTTGTACGTGATGTAGCGCAGCCCGCCCGACACGATCCACTTGTCGGTCAGGTGAATGCTGTCCTGGAAGAACACCGACGTGTCGTGCAGCGTGTCGGTCTGGTCGCTGTCGCTCGCGGACACGGTGCTCGACGGCGGCAGCAGCCCGTACACGGGATCGATATAGCTGAACGGCGTCTTCACGGCCTGCCGCAGCATGTCCTTGCGATAGATGCGGCGGTATTCGCTGTCGACGCCGAACTGCACGTCGTGGCGCATTCCCGCGAGCGTCACCTTGCCGTTCACGTAGGCGATGCCGTAGCTGTCGGTGCTGAGCGAACCGTGCGTCGCATCGTTGCTGCGCGACAGCGTGCCCTTCACCGGATCGACGGCGGTCGTGCGCAACTGGTTCGCGTCGTAGGTCTCGCGGTTGTAGCTGTAGCCGAGATGCGCGCTCCAGTCCGCATTGAACTGGTGATCGATGCTCAGTTGCGCGAGATGCGATTCGCCGTCCATGTTGTTGAACGGCTCGTCGATCCGCCGCCGTGCGGGAATGTCGAGCGGCGCATTGGTGCGCGGGTCGAGCGCGGTGCCGCGATCGAACGGCGAATGGAACTGGCGGTACTCGTAGGACACCGCGACCTGCGTATCGCGGCCGTACCACGCGAGCGACGGCGCGACGAAGGTCTGTCGGTTTTCGCCGAAGTTGCGCCAGTACTGCTCGTTCGACTGGTCGACGATCAGCCGGTACGCGAGCCGCGAATCGCCGACCGGCCCCGTCGAGTCGAACGTCGCGCTGCCGCCGTTCTTGCCGTGCCCGAACGTCGACGCGCCGAGCGAGATCGCGTTGTAGCGCGTGAGCTGCGGCTGCTTGCCGACGACGTTGACGACGCCGCCCGGATCCATCAGCCCGTACAGCAGCGACGTCGGCCCCTTGAGCACCTCGACGCTGTCGACCGCCGCGTTGAACGAACGCCCCTGCACGATCGGCATCCCGTTGTGCATGATCGAGCCGTCGCGGTTGCCGCCGAAGCCGCGTTTCATGATGGTGTCCTGCGTGCCCGCGAGCGTGTTGCCCTGCGTGATGCCGCTCACGTTGCCGAGCGCGTCGTCGAGATTGCGCGGACGCTGGTCGCGCAGCACCTGCGCGGGCACGATGTTGACGGCCTGCGCGGTGTCGAGCAGCGGAATCTCGGAACGCAGCACGCC
The DNA here is from genome assembly GCF_018417535.1 of Burkholderia pyrrocinia. Taxonomy (NCBI): domain Bacteria; kingdom Pseudomonadati; phylum Pseudomonadota; class Betaproteobacteria; order Burkholderiales; family Burkholderiaceae; genus Burkholderia; species Burkholderia pyrrocinia. Next base: position 1,557,385 of record NZ_CP070977.1, read on the forward strand.
CGCTTCCTTCGGCGCGCGATAGCTTTCGGCGCGCAGCGCGCTGGACCGTACCGTGATCGCCGGCAATTCGGCACCGGCGGCCACGCCGGCCGCCGCGGGCCGTGCAACCGAACCCTCCGCGCGCATCAGCGTGTAGCCGCCGCCCGGCTGGCGCAGCGCGACGAGCCCCGTGCCCGCCAGCAGGCGGTCGAGCGCGCCGTCGACGTCGAACCGGCCCTGCACGCCGCCGCTCGTCAGGCCGGCCGTCAGCTCGGCCGGAAACGCGAGCAGGATGCCCGCGTCGCGCCCGAACCGGTTCAGCGCCCCTTCGAGCGGGCCGGCCGGAATGTCGAACGCGCGGCGCGATGCGCGCTGCGCGGCAGGCGCCGCATCGGCGTCGGTGTCGGCCAGCGCGGGCAGCGGCAGCAGCGCCGACAGCAGGACGGCGCCGGCCAGCCGGCGCGCGAAGCGGCCCGGCGCGGCGGGCACGGCCGCGCGCAACGCACGCGGCAGATGACGGGCGGGCGCCGTGCGGCGCCGATACGTGAGACGGATGGAAACCATGATCGGGGAGTCGGTGGACGATGGGCCAGTGCTGCTTTCATTACCCATGTCACGCGAACATCGAGAAACAGCTCAGGTCGGCGGAAAATTTTTTCGCCGCGCTCACGAACGGGCCGGTACGACCGTCGCCCAGTAGCGCGTCAGGTAGTCGACGTCGATCGGCAGCGTCGCCTTCAGCGTGTCGAGCACGCGCGCCGGATCGTCAAGCGGATAGGTGCCCGACACGCGCAGGTCGGCCACGGCCGCAGCGCAGCGCAGGCTGCCGCGGCGATAGCGGTCGAGCTCGGCGACGAGGTCGGCCAGCCGCATGCGTGACGCGACGAGCATGCCGCCTGTCCACGCGGACGCGTACGCATCGAGCGGCATCGGCGCGCCGATTGCGTCGCTCGTGAAATCCGCGCCCTTTCCCGCCGCGATCACGCGTGTGCCGGCCGTCGCGTCGGCCGGCTGCACGCGCACCGCGCCGGCGAACACTTCGAGACGCGTCGCGCCATCGCGCTGCCGTACCGTGAAGCGCGTGCCGAGCGGCCGCAGCTCGCCCTGGGCAGTCGCGACGACGAGCGGCCGTGCGGGCGCGCGATCGTCGTGGCCGCTCGTCACCATGATCGTGCCGCGCAGCAGGCGCAGGTGACGCGCGGTGTCGTCGAAGCGCACGTCGAGCGCCGTATCGGTATCGAGCACGACGACCGTGCGATCCGCGAGCGTCACCGTGCGCCGCTCGCCGACCGCCGTTCGCAGGTCGGCCGGCCAGATCGCCGCGCGCCGCGCGGGCTCGGCCATCCACGCGGCACCGCCCGCGAACAGCAGCACGGCCAGCGCCTTCCCGGCCGCGCGGCGGCGGCCCGCACGCGGCGGCAGCAGCGCCGCGTGCGCGGCCTGCGTATCGAGCCCGGCCGCCAGCCGGCCGAACCTGCGCTGCATCGTTTCGATATGACGCCATGCCGCGTCGTGTGTCGGATCCTCGGCACGCCAGCGCGCGAGCGCGGCGGCGAACGCATCGTCCGTGCGGCCGGCCTGCCGGTCGACCCACCATTCGACTGCGCGACGCGCGACATGCGGCGGCACCGCCGGCGCTCCCGGGGCGGCCATCGGTCAGGCCGCCATCGCGAAGAAGCACTGCGTGCCGGCCTTCACGAGATGGCGCTTCACGGTCGCGAGCGACACGCCGAGTTCGCGCGCGATCTCGGCCTGCGTGAGGCCATCGAGCTGCGCAAGCAGGAACGCGCGCTTCGCCGCGAGCGGCAGGCCGTCGAGCAGCCGGTCGATTTCGAGCAGCGCCTCGAGCACGACGGCCCGCTCTTCCGGCGACGGCGCATGCGCTTCCGGACACTGCGCGAGCACGTCGAGATACGCGCGCTCGATCTGCTCGCGCCGCCAGTGGTTGCTCAGCACGCGCTGCGCGACCGTCGTCAGGAACGCGCGCGGCTCGTCGGCGCAGATCGGCTCGTCGCGCGCGAGCAGGCGCATGAACGTGTCGTGCGCCAGATCGGCCGCGCGGTGCGCGCAACCGAGCTTCCGGCTCAGCCAGCCACGCAGCCACGCATGGTGGCCGGCATAGAGGGCGTCGATTTCTCGATGGAGAGACAGCTTGTCAGCGGACATGGCCGGGTTCCGGGTGCGCAGGCGGCGGCAATTTTGTAAATGAGAATGATTATTATATACAAAATCAGACAGGCGGCCGGGGTTTTGGTGCGCGGCGGCCGCAGCCGGTCACGCAGGCGCGCCACAAGCAGGGTGTGCCGCGCATGCAGCGGCCATGGAGACAGGGATGAGCGGCGCAGCCGCGATGGCGTCGCCGGACGCGGGCGGCGCGCCGCTAACACATTCATTACAGCCCGGCCAATTCAATTCATTCAATAATTAATTGACGGATCAATAACAATATCCGGGCTGCCGCCATTCCTCCGAAAATCGCCCGAAATTATAACGAGATATGTAAAACGCAATGGCGAAATCTCGAAATGACAATCAATTGATACGCGATTTTCAATAATTCAAATCCCTCAATGGTGAATGCCGGAGGATGTATCTGTCTGCTTCAGGTCACAAAGGAGAATTTCATTTTTGGCGTTTTATTCCGACTCTGTAGTCTCCTGCCATTCCGGTTCACGAACACAAGCCAATGCGCAAGGAGATGAAATGAAACGCACGACCCTCTCGCTGATTTCCATCGCGTCATTCGCGGCGATGCCCGCAGCGCATGCGCAGTCGAGCGTCACGCTGTATGGCGTGATCGACACGTCGATCACCTACGTGAACCATGCGCAGGGCAAGGACAACGCGTGGATGCTCGGCAACAGCAGCGCGGGCAACCTGGCCGGCAGCCGCTGGGGCGTGAAAGGCACCGAGGATCTCGGCGGCGGGCTGAAGGCGCTGTTCCAGCTCGAGAACGGCTTCGACCCGAGCAACGGCCGGCAGGGCCAGGGCGGCCGCCTGTTCGGCCGGCAGGCGTTCGTCGGCCTGACGAGCGACCGCTACGGCACGCTCACGTTCGGCCGCCAGTACGATCCGCTCGTCGACCTCGTGCAGGGCATCACCGCCGACAACTACCTCGGCAGCGTGTTCGCGACGCCGGGCGACGTCGACAACTACGACAACAGCTTCCGCGTCGACAATGCGGTGAAGTACACGTCGGCGGTCTATTCGGGCCTGCAGTTCGCGGCGATGTATTCGTTCGGCGGCATTGCCGGCAGCACGGGCTCCGCGCAGTCGTATTCGGCCGCCGTGTCGTACAACAACGGGCCGTTCAGCGTCGCGGGCGGGTACTTCCACGCGACCAACAGCCCCGCGTCGAACGGCCTGCGCAGCGGCTGGACCAGCTCGTCGGACGGCACGTTCGACGGCCCGATCAACAACGGTTATGCGAGCGCGCACTCGATCGGCATCGCGCGCATCGCCGGCCAGTACGCCGCCGGCCCGTTCACGTTCGGCCTCGGCTACAGCAACGCGCAGTATCGCCGCGACGCAAGCTCGGTGTTCGGCTCGAACGAGCACTACAACACGGGGCAAGGTTTCGTGAACTACCAGGCGACGAACGCGCTGCTCGTCGGCGTCGGCTACAGCTACACGCGCTCGGGCGGCGACACGTCGGCCACCTATCACCAGGTATCGGCCGGCGCGGACTACAGCCTGTCGAAGCGCACCGACGTCTATCTGACCGCCGCGTACCAGCACGCGAGCGGCCGGACCGGCGACGGCCAGGGCGGCTCGATGGCCGCGCAGGCGTCGATCGGCTCGTACGGCTATGCGGGCACGAGCTCGCAGACGATGGTCAACCTCGGCCTGCGCCACCGCTTCTGATGCGAAACGGCCGGCTGCGCGTCGCGCGGCCGGTTAAAAACCGCGCTCACCGGCACGGCGGCTTCGGTCGTCGTCGTTTTTTGATCGTCTCTTTATCGCCCTTTCCTGCCCGAATACCGACTGCCGGGCAATTTCCTTCCTGTTTGATCCAGCGCCGTTTTTCCTGCATGGCTGACGCGATGCGTCAGTATTCCAAGCATCGCCACTGCACCGGCATGCGCGTAAAAGGCGGCCATTTTTACCGGTCAAGCTTCGTCGCGACCGCTGATCCGACGCGATAAAAATGCGCGACGAGCGCATGGGCAATTGCAAAGGAAAGTTTGACGCGAGCCATTTGTCTGCTCGCTATGGCACACTTCGCGTCTCTCGTGATTTCCTTGCACCGGGCGGCCGGATTCCGCCCCATCCTGCCATGCCGTGTCAGACAACCCGTTCGATCAGCCGCGAAACGCTGAAGATCGCCTCGACGATTGCGATGTCGTGCGCGCTGCACGGCGTCGCACATGCCGATTGCCTCGACGACGCGGCCGCGTTCCAGCACGTGAGCGTCAGCCTGATGCGCGGCATCGCGCAGGTCGAATCGGGGATGAATCCGAACGCCGTCAACACCAATACGAACGGCACGGTCGACATCGGCCTGATGCAGATCAACAGCACGTGGCTGCCGACACTCACGCGCGAAGGCATCACGCAGCAGAGCCTGTTCGATCCGTGCACGAACGCGTATGTCGGCGCGTGGATCCTGTCGCAGAACATCCGCCAGCTCGGCCCCAACTGGAACGCGATCGGCGCGTACAACTCCGCGTCGCCCGACAAGCGCCTCGCGTATGCGCGCAAGGTCTATGATGCAATCCGGACCATGCCGGATTCGCCGGATACTCCCATGCCCATCCTTCCCCCCTCCTTTACGCCGCCGCAACAGCAACAGGCGTACAACCCGTTCGCGAGCCTGAGCGTCGCGGCGCCTCAGGTCACTCGCCCGCGCACGGTATCGCCCGCCCCGCCTCCGCCGCCACAGGGCGGCCCTGCCGGCCCGGCCGGCACGTACAACTTCGGATGGACGGTCACGGGCGCGGACCAGGCGAAGCCGACCCAGGTCTTCGACGACGGTGCGCGGATCTACGTGCAGTTCAGCGACATGAAGCACGTGCCGGCGATCTTCACCGAAACGTCGTCGGGCCGCGTGCTGATGTCGTGGGAGCTGCAGTTTCCGTATGCCGTTTTGACGCGTCCCGCGCAAACGTTAATCTTCCAGCTCGGGCCGTTCGAGGCGCGCGCGCAGCGTGGCGCGGCCGGCGGCGCGGGCATGACCGCGCAGACGGGCACGGCAACGCAGCGGCCGGGGGCGGCGACGGCTGCGGCCACCGCGTCGAATTCGAGGAAGTCCGCCGATGCGGCAGCGACCACGGCGGCCAATCCGGCGACGAAACGCACGGCGTCGGCCGATGCGCTCTGGTATCTGAACACGCCGTCGACGTCGGGATCGGCGTCCGCATCGCCATCGACATCGAATATTCCCGCCACGCTGCCGACGGCCGTGACATCGAACACGCCGCCGGCCGTGCCGGCTCAGGCACCGGCTGCCGCCGCTCAACCTTCGCGCGTCAGCACGGATGCGCTGTGGTACATCTCGAAGTAACGCGCGCCCGATCGCACGCCAGTCGCGGCAATCATTTCTCGCGGGTCGGCAGCCGTTCGGGCGCGTTCATGTCGTCCACCCATTGCAGTTCGGCCGTGCCGTTCTTCCTGAAATACACGTGCAGATAACGCGACGTCGACGATTCCGGCTGCGGAATCGTCACGTCGATCGTCTTGTGCCCGGCCGGGATGCCACGCTGGATCTCGGCCAGCGGTTGCGCGAACACCCATGACAGATTCACCGCCTGCCCCGGCGTGACCTTGCAGCCGCATGCGAACCCGCCGCCGAACGCCTCGCCCGCCTCCCGCGCCGAAGGATTGCCGAAGCATCCCGACCGGTGCGCGTCGTCGAGCCGGAACTCGTGGAGCTTGCGGTCGTACTCGTTGTATCCGGTGACGCACACGGCACGCGGTTGCGCCGCTGCTTCGCCATCATGCCGCCCGCATCCGGCAAGCACGCCCAGTATCGCCAGTGCCAAAGCACGCGCTCCTGCCCCGAACGTCATCGATACCCTCGCCGGCGCGGCAACCCCGAGCGCCGTCCGCACGTCGACGACATCCGCTTGCGCATTCGCGCGCGTGGCACCGGCGCAACCCGTCACCCGCGCCGCACCCAGATCACCTTCCCGTCGCGAATACCGAGATTGCGGCGCTCCTGCCGATAATCCATCGTGCCCGGCAACGACTTGCCGTCGCGCTCGAGCACACGCCACAGGCAGCCGTCGAGCTGCGCGGCCGCATCGGCCTCGGTCTTGCCGACCAGCGCATCGTCCTGCGCAGCGTCCGCCTTGCATGCCTGCGACGCGCCCGCCTGCCCGCCATTCGCCGGCGTGCTGCCCGCGCTGGTGATTTTCGTGTTCATGTCCGCACATCCCGAAAACGTTGCGCTCGCAACCAGCGCCATCATCATCGCGATCGTCTTCTTCATCGATTTCTCCCTTTCGCGCCGGCGGCGCAGATGCGGCGTTCCTCGCCGACCGGGCGCTGCATGCATGACGCGGTTCCGCGCGTCGCCAGCCGTTTCCCGACGGATGCCGGCCGGCGGATCGCGGCCTCGCGCGCCCCGGCCGCGCCGATTCGGCGTACCGGAGTCGCGGGCCCGGCCCAACGCCGAAGCCGCCTGCATGTTACCGCACGCGGTCAGCGGCTACGGCGCGGCGCCGACGCATCGCATCATTGCGCGTGAATCGATCGCATCGGCCGATGCATGCCAGTGCAGCGCGGCATTCCAGATCGCCGTCGACGACCCGCTCAGAACTTGTAGGTCACGCCCGCAATGCCGTAGTAGTTGCTGCGCGACTGGACGATCGGGCTGTCGCCGTAGCGGCCGAGCAGCCGCGTCACGCCGCCGGTCGCGAGCACCGACCAGTGCTGCGACAGGTTCCAGTTCCACGCGAGCGCCATCGATGCACTGTCGATCCCGCCGCTCGTCGAATACGGCCGGAACCGGCTCGTCATCGACTGTGCGTCGGTCACGCCGTAGAACGTCTGCGTATAGCGTCCCGAGCCCGCATGCACGGTGCCCGTCACGACGATCTCGTGCTGCGCGGTCTTGAACACGGGCACCGCGAGATCCATGTGCCCCGACACGCCGCGCGACGTGTGCGTCACGGGTGTGTCGATCGTGACGCTCAGTTCGGCCGCATTGAAGAGCGTCACGCCCGCACGCACGCCGACCAGCACCGAGCCCGGAATCCGGCCCATGCCCTTCAGGTAGTCGGAGCCGGGCAGGTCGAAGCGGTTCTCGTCCGCGCGGCCCGCATCGTAGCTCACGGCCGCCGACACGAACACGCCGTGCGGCAGGTCCAGCCGGTAGCCCGCGCCCTGCGTGCCGTCGATGAAGAAGCCGTTGCCGAACGTGGCGGAAAACGACGGCGCGACGACGCCGCGATACTGGTTGCTGCCCTGGTAGCGCGGCGCGAAACCGCCGCCGAGCGAGATTGAATACTGGTTTTCCGCGTGGGCGGCGGCGGCGAGGGTCAGGCCGGCGAGCGGCATGCAATAGCGGTAGCGGCGGAGTATTGGGCGCACAATATTGAGATAAGAGTGACGGAGCCCGCAGTCTAGGTGCCGCCCTGCGCCGAGACTGTCCTGAATCTGCGCAGAATCTGTGCTCAATTGTGTTCGATTGTTCGAGATTGTCGTACCGCTGCCCCGGCCGCGGGTACGGCGGATAGAATTCGCGTGCCGCGCCGCATACCGGCCTGCCGGGGTGTGAGATGGCGCGTGCCTCCTGAGGAGACCATGAACGACGATCCGCTCAAATACCGTGTGCTGCTGATCGAGGACGACGACCGCCTCGCGCAGCTCGTCCGCGAATACCTCGACGGCTACGAATTCGCGGTGACGGTCGTGCGGCGCGGCGACCTCGCGGTCGCGGCGGTGCGCGAGCACCAGCCGGCCCTCGTGATACTCGACCTGATGCTGCCGAACCTCGACGGCATGGAAGTCTGCCGGCGCATCCGTGCGTTCACCAACATCCCCGTGCTGATCCTGACCGCGCGCGCGGACGTCTACGACCAGGTCGCCGGACTCGAGACGGGTGCCGACGACTACGTGACGAAGCCGATCGAGCCGCGCGTGCTCGTCGCGCGCGCCCGCGCACTGCTGCGCCGCGCGCAGCCGGCCGTCGCGGAAGCGCCGGTTGCAGCGCCCGAAGCGCTGGTGTTCGGCGAACTGTCGATCTCGCCGCCGAACCGCACCGTCACGTGGCGCGGCGAGCCGGTCGACCTGAAGACCGCCGAATTCAACCTCCTGCTGATCCTCGCGCGCGCGGCCGGCACCGTGCTGAGCCGCGACGACATCCTGAAGCAGTTGCGCGGGATCGAGTTCGACGGGCTCGACCGCTCGGTCGATTCCGGCATCTCGAAGCTGCGCCGCCGCTTCGAGGATGCTTCATCGGAGCCGCACAAGATCAAGACGATCTGGGGCCGCGGCTACCTGTTCAGCCCTTCCGCGTGGGACGAATAAATGCTGCGTCCGTTGATCAGGCTGTACCTCGTCGTGATCCTGTTCGTCGCCGCGTCGATCATCTTCATCCAGTTGTCGTTCGACCGGATCTTCTACGAGCGCGGCGCACAAGCTCAGCGCGACTCGTTGACGACCTACTCGTTCGTGCTCAACGACTACCTCGAACGCCATCCGGGCGGGCAGCGCCTGCTCGCGCTGCGCGAACTCGCGAAGCACGGCCACGAAGGGTTCGGTTTCCTGTCGATGGCCGACGCCCGCGCGCAATTGAGCGGCGCGCCGCTGCGCGATCTCGACGCCGGCAGGATCGCGATCAGCTACAACGGCAAGGATTACTACATGCCGCTCGCGGACGGCTCGGTGCTGCACGCGCGCCCCGTCGAGGCCTCCGATCTCGACATCAAGATCTATGCGTACCTGCTGCTCGCGCTCGCCACGCTGTTCGCGGTGGTGCTGTGGATTCACTATCACTGGCGCGACCTGCGCAAGCTGCAGGACGCCGCGCGCGCATTCGGCGCCGGCACGCTTTCGACGCGCGTGAAGCTGTCGGGCAAGTCGAACATCGACGAGCTGTCGCAGCAGTTCAACGACATGGCCGAACGCATCGAAGCGTCGATCAAGCAGCAGCGCGAAATGATGCACGGCATCTCGCACGAACTGAAGACACCGCTCGCGCGGCTCGAATTCGGGCTCGCGCTGCTCGCCGAGCCCGACGAAACGGGACGGATGCGCGAACGCCGCGACGCGTTGCGGCGCGACGTGCGCGAACTCGACGAACTCGTCACCGAGTTGCTGACGATCGGCCGGCTCGAACAGGGCGCGAGCCAGCTCGCGCCGATGGAGGTCGTCGTCGATGCGCTGGTCGACAGTGTCGCCGGCAACGTCGCGAACGATATCGCCGATCTCGGGATTGCACTCGACGTGTCGACGCTCGGCGCGCCCGCGACCCACATATGCGATCCGAAGCTCGTCGCCCGCGCACTGCTGAACCTGATCCGCAACGGCGCGCGCTACGCGTCGCGCAAGGTGCTGCTGGCCGCTGCCGGCGACGGATCCGGCGCGCTCGTGCTGAGCGTCGACGACGACGGCCCCGGCATTCCGGCCGCCGAGCGCGCGCGCGTGTTCGAACCGTTCCAGCGGCTCGACTCCAGCCGCGACCGGCAAACCGGCGGCTTCGGGCTCGGGCTCGCGATCGTGCGGCGCGTTGCCCTGGTGCACGGCGGCGATGTGCGGCTCGAGGATTCGCCGCTTGGCGGCGCACGCTTCGTGATCACCTTGCCCGCGCGAACGCTGCCGGACAGATTCTTCGACGTGACGGGAGACCTCGCCCACGCCGACGCGCTCGGCGACAGCACGAGCACGGCCACGCCACCGCGCTGAAGCGCTCGGGCGGAGCCCCACCCCGCCCTCGCCTGCGCGTACGCTGCCGCTCAGCGCCGGCGCAGCAGTGCGACGAAGAACAGGCTGCCGAACAGCGCGGTCACGATGCCGATCGGCAAATCCTCCGGCGCCGCGAGCGTGCGGGCCGCGACATCGGCCCACACGAGCAGGATCGCGCCCGTCAGCGCGGCGACCGGCAGCAGCTTGCCGTGCTCGGCGCCGACGACGCGACGGCACAGATGCGGCGTCACGAGCCCGACGAAGCCGATCGCGCCGCTCACCGCGACCATCGCGCCCGTCGCGAACGATGCAACGACGAACACCTCGCGCCGCATCCGCGCGCTCGGCACGCCGAGCGCGGCCGCGGCGACATCGCCCGACATCAGCGCATTCAGTTCGCGCCGCCGCGCATACAGCGCGCCGCCGGCGAATACCGCGCACACGGCCGGCACCGGCAGCAGATCCCAGCGCGCGAGGCCGACGCCGCCGAGCATCCAGAACAGCACCGACGACGCGGCGCGTTGGTCGCCGAGATACAGCAGCAGGTTGCCGAACGCGGCCATCATGAACGATACCGATACGCCCGCGAGCAGCAGGCGATCCGATTCGAGCCGGCCGCGCCGGTAGGCGAGCGCGATGACGCATGCGGTCGCCGCGAGCGCGCCCGCGAACGCGGCGGCCGACAACGTGAACGGGCCGAACGCCGCGCCGGCCACCACCGTGACCGCGACGGCGCCGAGCATCGCTCCCGAGCTCACGCCGAGCAGGTGCGGATCGGCGAGGCGGTTCGCGGTCGCCGCCTGCAGCGCGACGCCGACCGCCGCCAGCGTTGCGCCGACGATCGCGGCCAGCAGCGCGCGCGGCATCCGGATCAGCCAGACGATGCTGTCGTCGCCCGCGCCCGCCGCGAGCGCGCCGGCAGCGCCGAACGCCGACGCGATATGCGTGGCGACGATCCGCACTGCATCAGGCATCGCGATCGGCGCCGGTCCGAACGCGGCCGACACGACGATCGACACGATCAGCAGCACGGCCAGGGCCGGCAGCACCACGCGCATGCCGGGCCGCGACGCATGCACGGCCGCGCTCATCGCGCCGGCCCGGCGAACGCGGCCGGATACAGCGCGCGCGCGAGCGTCTCGACGGCCGCGACGTTCTCGGGGCCCGGCGTTGCCGCATCGTACGGAATCGCGACGAAGCGCCGGTCGCGGATCGCGGCGACGCGCGCGAGCGCCGGCTGGCTCAGCAGGAACTGCTGCTTCTGCGCGGCCGTCACCGCCGAGTAGTCGACGATCACGATGACCTGCGGATCGCGCGCGACCACGCTTTCCCAGTTCACCTGCGTCCAGCTGCGCGGCACGTCGCCCATCACGTTGCGCGCGCCCGCCGCCGCCAGCAGCGCGGTCGGCATCGCGAGCCCGCCCGCCGTCATCGGCTTGTCGGTGCCGCTGTCGTAGACGAACACGCGCAGCGGCTCCGGGCGCCCGATCGCGCGCGACACCGCCGCGAGACGTGCGCGCATCGCGGCAACGACCTGCGCGGCGCGCGCATCGACACCGAAGATCCGGCCGAGATTGTCCAGGTCGCGGAACACGTCGTCGAACGACGCGGCGGATTGCTTCATCACGTGCGAACACGATTCGGTCAGTTCGTACGTGCGGATGCCGAACGGCGCGAGCGTCGCGGGCGTCACCGGGCCGCCGACATGCATCCCGTAGTTCCAGCCCGCGAGATAGAAGTCGGCACGCGCGGCGGCCAGCACCTCGAGCGACGGATACTGGCTCGCCAGTTCGGGCACGCCGCGCAATGCGTCGCGCGCGCGCGCGGTGCCCGTCTTCCAGCCGCCGATGCCCGTATAGCCGACGAGCCGGTCCTTCAGGCCGAGCACGAGCATCATCTCGGTCAGGTTCACGTCGTTGCTCACCGCGCGCGTCGGCGCGCGCTCGAACGTCACGTCGCGATCGCAACTGCGCACGGTGACGGGATAGGCGAGCGCGTGAACGGCGGCGCAGCCGAGCGCGGCGGCGACAGCCAACCGGCGGGACACGAAGGACAAGACAGGCAACGGCATGGCGGTCATTCCGGATGAAGCGGCGTGATGCGCGGCCGGCCCGTGACGGGATGGCGATCGACGAGCGCGGCGACGCCGAACACGTCGCGCAGCAGCGCTTCGGTCAGCACGTCGTCCGGCGCGCCGGACGCAACGATCCGGCCGTGCGCGAGCACATGGAGCCGGTCGCAATACGCGGCCGCGAGATTGAGGTCGTGAATCGTCGCGAGCGTCGCGATGCCGAGGCGCCGCACGCGCGCGAGCAGTTCGAGCTGGTGACGCAGGTCGAGATGGTTGGTCGGTTCGTCGAGCAGCAGCAGTTCCGGTTGCTGCACGAGCGTGCGGGCCAGCAGCGCGCGCTGCTTCTCGCCGCCCGACAGCGACGCGACACGTTGCGCGCGGCGCGCGGCGAGGCCGACGTCGTGCAGCGCGGATTCGACGATCCGGCGATCGTCGGCCGACTCCGCGTCGAACGGCCGCTTGTGCGGCGTGCGGCCCATGCCGACCAGTTCGTCGACCGTCAGCCCGAAATCGTCCGGCGTCTCCTGCTGCAGCACCGCGATACGCTGCGCGACCGCGCGCGGCCGCATGCGCCACACGTCCTGCGCATCGAGCGCGACAGCGCCCGCGTCGGGCCGCGCGTAACGGAACACGCAGCGCAGCAGGCTCGTCTTGCCGCTGCCGTTCGGGCCGACCAGCCCGACGAACTCGCCTTCGGCGACGGTCAGCGTGACCGAATCGAGCACGGCGATCGCGCCGCCGGGCGACCAGCTCACGCGCTCGATTTCGAGCATGTGCGTCACGGGAGGCTCGCCGCGCCGCATCAGAAGCGCATCGTCGCGACGAGCTCCGCCGAGCGCGACGGACCGAGCAGCCACTGCTCGCCGCCGTTCGACGTCGTCACCGCGTACGTGCGGTTCGCGAGATTGCGCAGATACAACGCCAGCTCGGTGCGCGACGTCGGCTGCCAGCGCAGCGACGCATCGAACACCGTGTACGACGGCACCTGCAGGCGGTTCGCATCGTCGCCGTACGTCGCGCCGACATGGCGCACGCCCGCATTCGCCTGCCAGCGCTCGGCGAACGCCCAGCCGAGCCACAGGTTCGCCGTCTGCTGCGGCACGTTGGATGGCACGTTGCCGGCCCGCGACACCGTCGTGCCGCCCGCCGCCTGGTTGAACGCGTCGTAGCGCGCGCGCAGCAGCGCGACGTTCGCATCGATCGTCCAGCCGTGCGGCAGCCGCGCGCCGCCCGTCAGCTCGATGCCGCGCGACGACTGCCGGCCGATCTGCTGGCGCAGCGCGGGATTGACCGGATCGGTGCCGAGCAGGTTGCGCTTCGTGATGTCGTACACGGCGAACGTCCAGTACGCACGGCCGTCGAGCAGCGCCTGCTTGACACCGGCTTCCCACTGTTCGCCGGTCGCGAGCCGGTAGTTCGCCTGCGACGCGGACAGCGTCACGAGCGAGCCGAGGCCCTCCGCGCCGGTCGTGTACTGCGCATACGCGCTGAGCGTCGGCGCGACTTCGAAGACGAAACCGGTACGCCAGCCGACGTTGGCGAAACGCTTGTCGAAGCCCGCGCCGGTCGCCGCCTGCTCGCGGCTGAACGCGATGTGGTCGTAACGCAGGCCGCTCACCCACGCGAGCCGCGGCAGCACTTCGAGCCGGTTCTCGGCGAACACCGCGGCCTGCCGCGCGCGCGTGCCGAACTGCGGCACCGTCGGATCGGGGCTCGCGAACACGCCGGGGTCGAAGCCGTGCGCGGCCACCGTCGATGCGCCGCCGTACGGCGAATTGTTGGTGCCGTCGAACGTGATCTGGCTGAATTCGGTGCCGACGACGAAGCGGTTCGCACGGCCGAACAGCGTGCCGTCGACACGCGCGCTCAGCCGGTCGCCGATCTGCCGCTGATGGTGGCCGATGTCGAGATAGTCGCCGCGCGTGACGAGCCCGGTCGCAGGGTCGAGCGCATACGATTCGGCGTTGCGCCAGTGGCGGTTCGACGTCAGGTAGTAGAGCTGGTTGTCGATCGTCACGCCGGCCGTGGGCCGGTAGCTGGCCGACAGGCGTGTCCACTGGTCGTAGTACGCGATCGTCGCGTCGCCGACGTTGTAGTTGAGCTTGCGCAGCGACGGATCGAGCACGCCGTTCGGCGCGGGCACGCCATAGTACGTCGCCGGCATCTGGCGGCCGTAGTCGTAGTCGAGCGTCAGCGTGAGTTGCGGGCTTACGTCGAATCTCAGCGCGCCGCCGACCGCCGTCGTATGCGTATCGGCCCGCTCGGCGAGACCCTTGCCGCGCGCATCGCTCGCGTAGAAGCGATACGACAGCCGCGGGCCGAGCGCGCCCGTCGTATCGAACGCGCTGCGCTTCGCGCCGTCGGGGCCGGCGCCGACCTGCAGCGTCGTCGCGCGCGTGCGCTGCGGCCGCTTCGGCACGACGTTCACGACGCCGCCGATCGCCCCTTCGCCGTACAGCACCGACGCCGGGCCGCGCAGGACCTCGATGCGCTCGACCGACCACGTATCGAACGGAAACGTGATCGTGCCGGCGGCCGGCATCAGCCGCACGCCGTCGAGCAGCGTCATCACCGATTCCTGGCCGCTGAAGCCGCGCACGCTCAACGCGGTGCCGCCGGTGCCGGGCGCCATCGCGCTCGAGAACCCGGCCGTGCGCGTGACCGCGTCGAGCACCGTGCGATCGCCGCGCGCTTCGATCGTGTCGGCCGTAACCGTCTCGACGCTCGCGGGCATGTCGAGGCTCGCCAGCCCGAGCCGCGAGCCCGTTTCGAGCGGCTGCGTCAGCGGATCGGCCGGCGCCGGGCGCGCGGTGACGCTGATCGCCGGAAGCGCATGCCGGTTGTCCGGTGCGGAGGCTGCCGCTTCGGCAGCCAATGCACCGGAGGTCGCCATCGCGCAACCCAGCAGGGTCGTGCAGCCGCGCGCCGCGCTTGCGCGCCATGCGCCGGTGTTCCGGCGCGGCGCGGCATGGTGCCGCTCCCCGCGCGCCGGGTTGCTTCTGGTTTTCGTCACGTCGTATCGATCTTCATGTGGTGTCGTCGCCGGCCGGTCCGCGACGAAAACGTCAGATGATACAATATATCAATTTGATTCGTCAGGGTTTTGTCAGCTTGCGTCGATGCGCATGGCGCACCTGCAGCGGAAAACTGAACGGCACCCACAGCTAGTTGCCCTGTGTCCGGTTGCGCACCGTGAACTCGTGCTGGACCTTCGCGACCACGCCCGACGCGGGCCACCGGGTACACGACCGACAACCACGCGTCCAAGCGCACCGCGTTCGTCTGCGACTGGTTCGTCGAGCGGCTCGCGCGGGCAGGTGCTGCGTGACGACGCATGCAGCGTCGACCGCGTGTACGGTCGACTCCGCCAGTCACGCTACGACTTCGCGCCGCCGCCCTCCACCACGTCGTCGATTTCCGCCCGCGTAAAGCCGTACTTCGCCATCCGCTCGCGATGATCGGTCGAGCCGAGATACTCGCGCAGTTTCGCATTCACGGCCTGCACGAGCGCATCGTCGGTCTTGCTGAACGAGAACCCGCCGACTGGAGCCGCCGCGCCCGCGCCACGCTCGTGTGCGACGGCCTCCACGCCCTCGTTCACGGCGGCGAGCACCCGGTTCCCGATCGCGGTGCTTGCATACGCATCGATCTGCCCCGCGAGCAACGCGGCGAGCGCATCGGGTTGATCCTTGAACACGACGATCTGGCTGTCGCGCACGCCTGCCGACCTGGCCGAGTCGATCTGCACCTGTGCGGCAATGCACCCCAGCCGCGCGTCGCTGCGCGCCGCGACGGCTGCGTAGCTCGTCAGCGCCTTCGGATTGCCTGCCTGAACCAGGAATCCGTCGCCGATCGCCCACACCGGCACGCTGAACGCAACGTGCTGCGCGCGTTCGGCCGTCACGAAGATCGGCACGTTCATGTCCCAGCGCCCGGCCTGCACACCCGGCAGCAGTTCGTCGAACAAGGTCGCGTGATATTCGATTTCCGTCACGCCGATCGCACGCAGCACCGCCTCGGCCAGCTCGATATCCGCGCCGGTCACGGCGCCGTCGTCGGCCGTCCAGTAGAACGGCGGTTCCTCGATGTAGGCAATCCTTACCTTCATGGTGTTACTCCTGACGTTCAATGATGTTCGCTACACCCGCCGGGCGCCCGGTTCATGCGACAGCCGCATCCATTGCCTGCGACAGCGCCGACAACGCGGACTGCAGGCGTTCCGGCGGAAGATAGCCGAAGCCCAGCCTGAACACGCGGCTGCTTTCGCCAAACCAGGTACCCGACGCCAGTTGCACGTCGTGGTCGGGCAATACCTGCCAGAAGCGGGCTACGGCCTGCTCGTCGAAAGCATCCTGACGCAGCCGCACGCAGCATAGCGCGCCGGCGTCGGGCCGCACCCACTCGACCCGCGCGCGGTCACCTTCGCACCAATCCGACAATGTACCGAGCGCGTCCGCAAGCAACCGGCGTCGAGGCGCGAGCACGTGCTCGCGGTGGCGCAATACGGTTGCAGCAAGCATCTCGTCGAGCACCGATCCCGAAATCACGGTATTCAGCTTGGCCACGATCAGGCGCGCCCGAAGCGCCGCGTCGGCCACGGTGAGCCACCCGGTCCGCAGACCGGGCGCGCCCAGCGCCTTCGACACCGACGAGCCCGTGACGATGCGTGGATCGACACCCGCGAAACTGGCAGCCACGGCGGCATCGCCATAGGTCGCTTCTCGATAGGTCTCGTCGATGAACAGTATCGCGTCCGGACACCGCCGCGCCATCAGCGCGAGCAATGCGTCGATCCCGGCGCGCGATGCCTGCACGCCGCCGGGATTCTGCGGAGACGCGATACTGACGAGCCGGGTCTTCGGCGACAGGCTGGCGTTGAACTGCGCGAGGTCCAGTCGATAGCCGTTCTCGAACGACAGTCGCACTTCGCGTACCGTTGCACCGGCACCGACCAGACAGTCGCGGCTCGGCGGAAAGCACGGCGTCGCGAGTACGGCTTCGTCGCCGGGGCGGCACACTTCATAGGCCAGCAGAAACAGCCCGAGCGCCGTACCTTGCGTCGTCACGATCTGCGCAGCCGGCACGTTGCAGCTATCGGCGATCGCGTCGCGCAGCACAGCCGCGCCGGCCGACCGGCTGTAGCCCAGCTTCAGGTTGCGGACCGTATCGAGGCCGGCCAGATCCAGCAGTTCGCCGACCGTCAGGTCTTGCGACGTGCTCTCCGCCAGGTTGAAGGTCCGGTTCACATCGAGCAGCGAGATGATTTCGTTGTACGGAAATCTTCCGCGCCACTCGCCGGAGGGCGTCTGTATTGCCTGCATATGCTTGCCTCGCATTGACCGATCGACGGATCGAAACACCGCCATCGTAGCGCTCGCACAAAAACCATAACAGCCACAATTTTCTGACGATTTGACCAACACAATTCTGCTTGGCGAGACACGGAATCCCGATCGATAATCGGGCACTCCCCTGCCGCAGGTGCCCCATGGAAACGCAGACGTCGTACCGCTACAGGCAACTGGCCGATCTCATCGTCGGCATGATCGAGAACGGCACGCTCGCGCCCGGCATGCGGCTGCCGTCCGTGCGTACTGTCAGCGAACAACGGCGAATCAGCGTATCCACCGCGCTGCAGGCCTATCGCCTGCTCGAAGATCGCGGCGTGCTCGTGTCGCGACCGCAGTCCGGCTTCTATGTCGCGGCCCCACGCGGCGGTACGCTCGCGTTGCCGACAGCGTCGCGCTCGCGCGCGAAAGCATCGACGGTATCGATCAGCGGCGCGGTCGCCGCGTTGCTCGAACACGCCGCCAATTCGGCACTCGTGCCACTCGGGTGCGCAGTGCCCGATACGGCGCTGCTGCAGTCGAAGCGGCTCGACTTCGCCCTCGCCCGCGCGGCACGCCAGCACGGCATGCGCTACAACGTCTATTGCGCGCCTTACGGCGAGCCGGCGCTGCGCCGGGAAATCGCGCGGCGTGCGATGCGCTTCGGGCATCCGCTATCCGCCGACGACATCCTCGTCACGAACGGCTGCACGGAGGCACTGACGCTCGCGCTGAATACCGTCGCGACGCGCGGCGATACGATTGCGGTGGAATCGCCGACCTACTTCGGTCTGCTTCACACACTGGAAGCACTGGGGCTGAAGGCGCTCGAGCTGCCGACCGACCCGCTGCGCGGTGTCGATGTCGGGATGCTCGCGCGGCGGCTCGAATCGGAATCGATCGCGGCCTGCGTGCTGTCGTCGAGCTTCGGCAATCCGCTCGGCTCGACGATGACCGAAGACGACAAACGGGCGCTGCTGGCGCTGCTCGCGCGGCATCGCGTACCGCTGATCGAGGACGACGTCTACGGCGACATCCACTTCGGGCGCGATCGGCCAAAGCCGTTCATCGCACTCGACGGCGGCGCCAATACGATCTACTGCAGTTCGTTCTCGAAGAGCCTCGCGCCCGGATACCGGATCGGCTGGATCGCGGCGGGCGCTCGCACGCAACAGGTGATGGAACGCAAGCTCGCGCTCAGCCTGTGCGGCCCCGTGCTGCTTCAGGTCGCGCTGGCCGACTTCCTCGCGAGCGGCGCATACGATGCGCATTTGCGCCGCATCCGGCGCCTGTTCGAGGAGAACCTCGCGCGGATGACGCGCACGATCGAGGCAAGCTTTCCGGCCGACACGAAAGTGAGCCGGCCCGCCGGCGGTTTCGTGCTCTGGCTCGAGCTGCCGAAGCGATTCGATTCACGCGCGCTGTTCGACGCCGCGCTCGAACAGGGCATCTGCTTCGCGCCGGGCGACATTTTCTCCGCCGGCCGGCGCTTCCGCCACTGCCTGCGCCTGAGTGCAGGGCACGTGTGGAACGAACGCATCGAGGACGGCGTCCGGCGCCTTGGCCGGCTCGCGCACGCGCAACTCGCGCGCTGACCGCGCAGCGGCCGTCGCCCGACAACCGCGCGGCTCAGCCGCCGACCTTGAATGCGGGCAACTGCTGCCCGAGCCGAGCGCCTGCGGCACACTGAATGGCCGAATCGTGATTCCGAATTCGACGAACCGTCCGGCGTCGTCGAAGCGGATCATGCCGATCCCCTTCAGCGCCTTGTCGACGACGGTCGCGCCGAATTCCGGCACCGCGTTCTTGCCGTCGTCGGCGACGAACCGGCGGTGACAGGTGAAATTCCCGAGGAGACGGCCCCGAGCCGGTCAGGCGCCGTCGTGCGCGTTGTCGTCCGCCAGCGCCCACGAGGGCACGAATATGTATCCTCTGCCGCGCACGGTCCGGATGTAATGGTAGTCGCCGACCGCATGCTCGATCAGGCTGCGCAGCCGGAATACCAGCACGTCCAGCCCGCGCTCGGAGCGGCCCTCCGCATTCTGCCCCAGCAGCGACAGGATCGCCGCGCGGGAAAGCACCTGCATCGGATGGGACACGAACAGCTCGAGCAGCGCGAATTCGCTTGCGCGCAAGCCGAGATCGGTTTCCGCGCGCGTCGCCCGCCGGTTCACGAAATCCACCTCGATCTCGTCGAACCGGTACGGTTCGCGTCTCTCCGGCTGACCGGCCGCACCTGCCGCACCGGCCCCGCTCGACCGATAGCGCCGCGCCGCGCGACGTACGCGCGCGACGAGTTCCATCAGGTCGAACGGGTCGACCAGGTAGTCGTCCGCGCCGGCCTCGAGCGCGATGACCTTGTCGACGACCGCCGCCGAATCGCTGAGCACGATCACCGGCATGTCATGACCGGCCCCGCGCAGTTCCCTGAGCGCGGTGTACGCGGAGATGCCCGGATCGCCGATCCGCAGCACGATCAGCGACGGCGGCTCCGCGGCGACGCCCGCCAGCAGCATCGACACGTCGTGCAGCGCGGACGTCCGGAGCTGGCATCCGTGAAAAAACGCGCGAATCATGTCGCGCATGCCCGGGTCGGGCTCAACGACGAGAACCTGGATAGTCATGGGAAAACGGGCGGACTTCGTGGCAGCCGCGACTGTCGGGTCTCGAGATCGTGCCGGCGGACCGGCCGAGCGGAAGGCGGTCGTTACGCATGCATGCAGCAGTCAAGGCTCGTCAGGAAATAGCTCAGGCTCCTGCGAACGGATTCCTCGACCTCCCTGACCCGTTCGGCCGAAGGCGACTGCCCGAGCAGCGTCGCGACGATCTCGAGCGCTTCCCACGGGTGCCTGTCGTCATAACTCGCATGCAGCGTGAGCCACCGCATCGCGCGACGGCGCACCGCCGGATCGAACTGCAGTTCGTACGGCGTCGCGCACAGTGCGGCGCTCCATTCGCCCGTGACGCCTTCGATCGCATAGTTGGTCGCCGCGATGCTCGCGGCAAGCGTGTCCGTATTGCTGCTCTTCCAGCACCAGTGACTCAGCGAGAAACCGGCGAGCGGCGCCGCGCCCTGCAAGAGCATCTCGGCGGACACACCCGATTCGGCGGCCCAGTTGATCCAGTGATCGACGTGATTCTGCTCGACGCGAATATTGCGGATCAGGTAGCGCCGCGCCTTCTCTTCGCCGCGCGAACGGAATGCCGCCGTCTTGAGCAGGTTCATCGCCATGTATTCCGGAAACTGGCTCACGACCGCCCAGCCGGTCACGAAGAACGTCCTCAGTTGCGACGCCTTCAGCCGGCCGCCGCTCATGTCCGCGAACACCGGATGCGCCCTCACGCGCTCGCGCAGTTCGCCCGTCGCGCCCACCATCTCGCGCACCCAGGCCGGATAGCTGTTCAGATCCATCAGATCGCCGGTCAACTCGAACGGAACCTTCATATGCTGCCTCCATGATGTTCAATGCCCCCTTCCTGCCACGGCGCGGGACGGCTGAAGTGATACCCCTGGCAGTAGTCGACGCCCAGCGAGCGGAGCATCTCCGCGGTCGCCGCATCCTCGACGTGCTCCGCAACGGTCCGGTACTGCATCAGATGCGCGATGTCGTTGATCGCGCACACGATGCCGCGCTTCACGCGGTCCATCGTCATGCCCGACACGAGGCCGCCGTCGATCTTCAGGTAATCGATCGGCAGCTTGCTCAGATAGGAAAACGACGACATGCCGGCGCCGAAATCGTCGAGCGCGAAGCGGCAGCCGAGGTCGCGCAGCTCGTGCATGAAGCGCGACGCCACCTCCAGATTGCGCACCGCGCTCGTTTCCGTGATCTCGAAACACAGCAGCGTCGGGTCGAGCCCCGACGACGACAGCTCGGCCATCACGAATTCGACGAAGCGATCGTCGGTGATCGACATCGCCGACAGGTTCACGTTGCATTCGAAATCGCTGCGCCGATCGACCTGTGCGAGTCGCCGGATGACGGTTCGCACCACCCACCGGTCGATCATCGTCATGTGGCCGTACCGCTCGGCAGCCGGCAGGAATATCGGCGAGATCAGTTTTCCGTCCGCGTCCGGGATCCGCAGCAGGATCTCGACGCGCTGCTGCGCCGCGAGCGCCGGCTGGATCGGCACGATGCGTTGCGCGTAAAGCTGGAACGTATTCGTTTCGAGTGCCGTCTTGACGCGACGGCTCCATTGCATGTGGTACGCCTGACGGCCCGAATTCATGTCCCGCGGCTCCGCCACGTGGACGCGGTTTCGGCCGCGGTCCTTCGCCACGTAACACGCGATGTCCGCGAGCTGCATCGCCCGTTCGACGCTGTCGGGCAGGCACTCGAGATCCAGCATGCCGATGCT
Organism: Burkholderia pyrrocinia; assembly: GCF_018417535.1. Classification (NCBI taxonomy): domain Bacteria; kingdom Pseudomonadati; phylum Pseudomonadota; class Betaproteobacteria; order Burkholderiales; family Burkholderiaceae; genus Burkholderia; species Burkholderia pyrrocinia. The sequence goes on from NZ_CP070977.1 coordinate 1,578,973, forward strand.
GACGCTCAACTTGAAATGCTCGCCGTCCCAGCAGAACGTGAAATCCTCCAGGCTGGCGCGCAGCCGCTCCGCCTTGCCGCCGTCGGACGCACCGTCGCGCGGCACCGCGAGCAGGATGCCGAATTCGTCGCCGCCGAGCCGGCCGAACGCGTCGCAGCCGTCGAGACAGCGCTGGAATACCGTCGTCACTTCGCGCAGCAGCGCGTCCCCGGCCGCATGGCCGCAGACGTCGTTGACCTCCTTGAAGCCGTCCAGGTCGAGCACCAGCAGGATGGCCGCGGTGCGCAGCACGAGCGCTTCGCCGAGACGCCGCTCGAACTCCGTGCGATTGATCAGTCCGGTCAACGCGTCGTGCGACGCCTGCCACGTGAGCCGCGCGATCAACTGATGCTCGCGCGTCATGTCGCGCATGATCAGCACGTAGCCGACGCAACGGCCGGCCGTATTGTTCATCCTGGACAGCGACGCCCTGACCGCGACGGCGGTACCGCACACGCGGATCAGATCGAGGTCGCGCGTGAACGTGCTGTCGCCGCTGTTGCTCAGCGACGACAGCAGCTCGATCGACATGCCCTTCGACGTATCGACCAGGTCCAGCACGTCGTTGATCGGCTGGCCGACGCAACGCTCCGACGGGGAACCCAGCAATTGTTCGGCCGCCGGATTGACCGTCTCGATGCCGCTCGTCAGGCCGATCGTGACGATCGCGTCGGCGACCGAGTGCAGCGCGGCCTCGGCGAGCGCCTGGCTTCTGTCGAGCTCGGTCTGCATCGACATCTGCTGGTGCTGTGCGCGACCGGCCCATCGGACGGACAGGATCACGATCAGCAGCGACGCAGCGATGTAGGACAGAAACAGCTGAATGACCGCCGAACGGAATTCCGCGTTCAACTCGTCGGAAAAGTGCTTCGGCAGCGACTCGATCCGCGTATTGATGTCCCAGATCCGCTGGCTGAGCCTGTAGCTCTTCCGGGTATCGCCCGCGTGCACCGCATCCTGCAGTTCGTATGCGACGCTGCGCAACTCGATCAGTTCCCGATCGGCGTCTTCCCAGTACTGCAGCGCGACGTTCAGGCGTGCGAAGCTGCTCAGGATCGGATAGAACCACACCGCCGCCACCGCATCGACCGGGTTGATGCCGGCCTCGATCATCGCGCGCCGGGCGACCGCATGATCGGGCGGCACGCCGATCATCGCCTCGCGGGAAGTGCTCAGGTAGCGGAGCGTCCGGTCGACCGCCACGTATTCGTCGAACAGCTTTTCGTCGCCGGTTTCGCCATAGCGGCTCAAGAGAATGATTTCATCCTTCTGCGCTTTCGACCAATTGCTTTCGCCGCCGACGTAGACGCGCAGCGACATGATGATGATCAGGCTCACGACCACGAACCCAGCCAGCGCGATGATCACGACGACGATCGGCACGATACCCAGCGCCGGACTCCATGGCCATACATGAAACGAGCTGCGCTGACTCCGGAACCTCGATATGTTTTCCATACACCAACCACTGTTTTTATGATTATTCGCGACGCGTCCGGCCCGGGAATTCCACTCGCATCCGGCGTCTCGACATCTCCTCGTCCCCTGCCCGCACGGGCGCCGGTTCGCCGCGTCGAACCCTGCCTCCCGTTCGGTCCGGAACCGCTCCACGGTCGTCTGTCCGTCGCATCGACGATGCCGAACGCCGCCCGCTAGACCGTCAGCAACCGGTGTTGCGACGCCGCGCTCGAATTGACCCCGGCGTCCAGGATGCGCCGCATCTCGTCCCGGATAAGCCGGTGGCAACTGCAGGCGGCCCGCTCGAGATTCGCGAGATCGGTCAGGACGATCGAGCCGCGATGCTGATGAATCAGGCCGAGCTTGTGAAGCGCCTGAGTGGTATCGGTCACGGTCTCGCGCCTCACGCCGAGGATCTGCCCGAGCATCCCGTGCGTCACCGGGATCTCGATGCTCCGCGAGCGCTCCTGCGCGATCAGCAGCCATCGGCAGAGCTGATGCTGCATGCCGTGATGACGGCTGCAAAACACGGTCTGCGCGATCTGCGCGAGCACCATCTGCACGCGCATGAAGACCTGTCGCCGCACGGCCGGCGAGTTGTCGCACGCGTCGGCGAAGCGGGCCGCGTCGAGCCGGTACGCGAATCCGCCGCGATAGACCAGGACCCGGCGCGGCATGGCACTGCTGCCGCCGACGACGTCGGCGCAAATCACGCCCTCGCGCCCGATCTCCGCCACGCCGAGCGTCATCTTCGCGGTCGACAGATACTGAAGGGACACGGCCGTCGTCACCGGAAAATAAACCGCTTCCAGATCCGTGCCGACGTCGCACAGCACCTGGCCGGTCTCGATGTGGTGGAGTTGCAAATAAGGCGCCAGTGCCGAACGATCGACTCCGTCCAGCGCAGACAGGAAATAATTGGCATCGAGCGCATACGGAAACCCGATGACGTTCTGTGCCTGATGTGTCACGGTGCACCTCGTACGATTGTGTTGCTTCCCTCGGCCACCGAACATTGATGCCTCGCCTCGTCCGCGAGGCTTTTCGTATATTTTTTTTGAAATCTGATGAAAAGGTATCACGCACCCCGACGGCACGTCGCATCCTGTTTTTATTACATGAAGAAATTTTACAGTTCAGTGCTTTTCACACTGATGCATGGAACACTGACGCAGTCGATCGCGTTAAAAAATGAAAGTGCCAATTAAATACCTATTCACCGGATTGTCATTCGCATAACGAAGTGAATCGCAATATGGTCGGGATTCGATTCGTATCGATACCCGAAAGCCGATCGGGTACGAAAGAGCGCGCGATAAGTGCGGCAGCCCACACAACGGAGCGCGAACGACGCGGTAGAAACGGGAAGCACACGGCCGGCCCGGCGAGACCGGTCGCTCGTCAGAGTCCGGCGCCCGCATCCAGCGCCGCCGCCCTCGAAGCATCGGCCGGGTCCGCGAAATACCGTTGCCTCGCTTGCGCGACCTGCGCGGCGCGCGCGTCCGGCGCGAGCCGCTGCGCATCGATCCGGTCGCGTTCCGCGGCGTAGTCGCGATAGCGCGCCTGCCACGCGTCGTCGTCCTGCCGCATCCGGACGACCCGCGTCGCCACGTCGGGACCGAGCGCCGCGGCGGCCTGCGCGTGCAGCGCCCCCGACGCGTCGCCCGACCGTTCGAGCCGGGCAACCGTCGCGACCGCGTCGCGCTGCCGCCTCAGCCGCGCGCCCTCGTCGCGCAGGTCGGGCGGCAGCGATTGCTCGAGCGCGGCAAGCCGCTCGCGCTTTTGCGCGTCGGTCAGCGTCGGATCGCGCACGATCAGGAGCCGCTCGAGAACGTCGCGTTGCCGCTGCTGTTCGGCGCCGAAGAACGGCCCTGTCCATACGCCGAGCATACGGCTCGCCAGCGTGTCGCGCCGGTCGAGCGCGGCCGCTATCGCGCCCGCATCGAAGCGGCTGCCGGAAGTCGCGTCGCCGTCCGGCAGCCGTGCGAGCGCCGCGAGATACGCGCAATAGCGCTGCCACACATCGAGCGCTTCCCGCTGCGCGATGGTGCCGTCCAGTTGCGCGGCGATCTCGCGGGCGACGAGCGCGTCCAGCGCGGCGGCGCTCACGTCGTTCTGCGCGAGCAGGAAGTAGTCGAAGAAATCCCGCACCGCGCGCCGCTTCACGAGATGGCCTTGCGCATCGACCGGCAGGCGCGGCGCGTGCGTGCCGGCCAGCGGGGCCGGCAGGGCCGTGCCGGACGCCGCGGCGGCGGCCGGCGGCGCCTCGCGCGCCGGGACGATGCCGGCAACCCGCGTCGGCGCGGGCGCGGCCGGCGGCTCCGACCGGCCAAGCGCGTGCCACACGGCCGCGACCGCGACCACGCCGATGCCGCCATACCACGCGCCACGCGCGAGCGTTCCCCGGATCGTCATCGCTCAAACTCCCTGCAGCTTCAGCCGGTTCGCCTGCACGCGAAGCGCCGCGACCGGATCCGCCGCATACGCGCCGCGGATACCGAGCAACTGGTTGATCGCGTCGAAATGATTCCACCGGTAGGCCGTCGAGATCACCGTGCCGAACAGCGAGCTGCAGGTCGACGTGAAGCCGTCGTTCGGCCCCGCGCCGGCCAGCGCCATGATGTTGCCGGCCGTCAGGAACACGAGCGTCGACGGGTCCAGCACGTTCGCGGGATCGATCACCGGAATCACGCTCGTATCGACGGCGCCGGTCACGATGCCGAGCAGCGACACCGGCTGGTAAGCGGACCCGCTCCACGAATACAGCAGGTGCGTGTTGCCGCCGATCGATTCGGACGGCGCGCCGCCGCGGCAGGTGCCGGCCGGCCCGAGGCCCGGGCTCGGAAAGAGCTGGTTGAACCGCGCCGCGTAAGGGGTACTGAGCGCGTCGAGCGCGGCGATCGCGTCCTGGTTCGTGTTGTGCGAACTGCTGGTCAGGATGCCGAAAATATTCAGCAGCGCGCCGAACACCGGCGTCGACAGCCCGGTCGGGTCCAGCTTCAGCGCGCCTAGCACGAAATCGGCGAACTGCGACCCGCGGTGCGGCGTCGCGATCGTCGTCACCGACGCGACGAGCGCGGGCGCGACGGACGCCACGTAACGCGAGGTCAGCCCGCCCTGACTGTGCCCGATCAGGTTCACCTTCGCCGCGCCGGTCACCGCCAGCACCTGCTTCACGTATGCGAGCAACTGCTCGCCGCGGCCGTTCGGCCCGAGGTCGCCCTGGAAACCGGACAAGTCGGCGACATAGACCGTCGCGCCGTGCTGTTCGAGATCGGCCTGCATGCCGTACCAGTACGGCAGGATGCCGAAATAGTCGTCGGTTCCGGTCAGGCCGTGAACGAGGATGATCGGGTAGCGCGTGGCCGCGTAGTTGTCGACGGCCGCGCTCGCCGCCGTCTGCGCGCTCGCATGCGGCGCGAACAGGCCCGCGCACGCCAGCAGCGCGACGCGCGCGACGACGCCGGCACGCGGCAGGATCAGACGGCGCAGCGCAGCCGCCGCGCGCAATACAGTTGACGTGATCGACATCGGAGTCTCCTTCGTGAATATCGCGTGGCGCGCACGGGCGTCACGCATGCTGTCCGCCCCACCCCTCTCGCGCCGCGACCCGCCGCTGCCACGCGACGAACAGCGGCGCGCCGACGACCTCGAGCACCGTGAAGCCAACGAACGGCGGCCACGGCAGCCCGAGCGCCGCGAGCGAAATCAGCCGCCCGATGCCGCCGATGAAGATCATCATCCACAGCGTCGCGAACAGCCGCCCGTGGCGCTCGATCCCGGGGATCACCGAAAACGCCGCGAGACCGAGACCGAACCACACGCCCGCATAGAAGCGCAGGTTGCCGTCGAGCGTCGCGTCGCCCGGCAACGCGATGCCGAGCGACGCATAGAGCGGATCGTGGAGGCCCATCATGCCGAGCACGCCGGTAATCGTCGGAACCAGCGCGAGCACGGCCGTGGCCGCTTGAAGCGCGCGTTTGCTCATTCGTTCTCTCCTTCAGTCATCGATAAAAGATGCCCAGCACCTGCACGCCGGTCGACTCCGGCATCGCGCCGAAGCGGCTCCACGACGGCCCGGTCTGCCGCGACCACTGCAGCGCGATGTCGAACCAGTCGAAGCGCCGCCGCAATTCGACCCAGTACTGCCGGCCACCGCCGAGATCGGCCTGCATGAACCCCGTCAGGTCGAGGCGACGCACGCCGACATTACGCCATGCGGCCATCAGGAACAGCCCGTGCCGCGTCTGCAGTTCCTGTGCGGCCACCGACGTCCGCACCGCGTCGCCCCACGCATACGGGTCCACGCGCTGCAGCGAGCGCCAGCGGGACGCGGTCGCGCCACCGCCGTTGCTCTGGAATTCCGCCGTCAACGACAGGTCGACGGGCAGCGTCCAGGTCCCGCCGACCGACGAGCTGGCCCGGAACGCGCGATCGGCCTGGCTGCCGGCCGCGCGCGCGATCAGCGACGGCCGGTAGCCTCCGGTCCATTCCAGATACGCGACGACCGAGTTGCCGAGCAGCACGCTCAGGTTCTGGCCGAACTGCGGCGCCTGCCCGCTTTCACCGTACGCGACCCATTGCGGCTGGATCGCCGCGCTCAGCCGCTGGCTTCCGACGACCATCCAGCGATCGACGCCGTTGGTGCGCTGCAGGTCGGACGACGCGTTCGGGTCGCCCGGCACGCTGCGGGCGGCGAGGCGCGGCGACAGCAGCAGCGTGAGCGAACCCGACGCCCACACCTGCTGCGCGCGCAGCCCGACGGTGCCGAGCCGGTTCGTATGCCGGCTGTCCGGATCGGGCGGCACGTCGAGGCTCACCGCGCCCGCGCGAAAGAAGTCGGTCGGGTTGTAGCCGATGGCCGCGCCGATCCGCTCGTTCACGCGCCCCGCGTCGACGACGAACGCGGGCGTCGCGCGCCAGCTCGCGTACGCTTCCTTCACGAGCGTCACGTTGCGCGCGGACGTGCTCGACGTGAACAGCGGATCGAAGCGGTCGAAGCGCATCGAGAAGTGCGCGGCGAACGACGGTGTCAGCCACTGCCCGTATTCGAACTCGATCGACAACTGGTTGCGCCCGCTATCGTCGCTATTGCCGCTGTCGCCGCCGCGATAGCGGCTCACGCGCACCGCGTCCTGCACGTCGAGCTTCCACGGCTTCGCGGCCGCGGCCGGCGTCGCGGCCGACTGGTCGGCGAGATCGAGCGCCGCCGCGTCGGCGGCATCGGCGGCATCGGCCGCGCTCACGCCGCCCGCCTCCGCCGCACGCGCGAACGCCGGAAGCAACGCAAGCGCGAGCGCGGCCAGTACGCAACGGCCGCGCCCCGTCATTGCGCCTGGAAGCGGGACAGGTAGTCGCGCTGCAGCCATGCGTCGGGAATGTCGCGCCACGCGTAGTCGGAAAAGCGCATGACCGTCACCCAGTTGCTGTCGAGCCCGTCGATGATCACGGTCTCGGTCGGCCGCTCGACGCCGAGCTGCATCGTGTAGCGGCGATAGAACGCGGTCTTCAGCAGGCGGTCGCTTTCCGCATAGAAACGCGCCTTCAGCGGCCGGCTGTTCGCCGCGTCGATCCAGATCTCGATGCGCCGGTAGGTCAGCCCCTCGCCGTGGCCGGTCAGCGCCAGCCGGTACGCGCGGCGTGTCTGCCGGTCGCCGTCGGCGATGTCCTCCGCGCCCTTCATCTCGGCCGTGTAGTCGTGCGCGAGATTGACGGTCACAACGTCGCCGTTCGCCGCCTGGCCGAGCAGCCGCTGGTCCGGCGAGATTCGCACGCTCGCCTGGTTCGCCGGATCGTAGAACCACAGGTCGTTGCCGTTCTTCAGCATCAGCTTGCCCGTGTCGCGGGCCGGCGCGATGAACCGCACCAGCGTGCGGAACGCGCCGCCCGGCGCGTCCGGTTTCGAATAGATCGACAGCGTGTTGCCGTCGACCTGCTTGCCTGACCGGTACTCGATCAGCGTCGCCGTCAGCACGAAGGACTTTTCCGGCGCGCGGATCGCGTCGCTGGCCGCAAGCAGCTTCTGCGGATCGGGCGCCGGCTGCGCGTGCGCGGCACCGGACAGGAACGAAAGACTCAGACAGCATGAAACGAACAGGCGACGCACGAACGCTCTCCCTGAAGTGAAATGGACCCGATGACTTCACGCATGCCGCAGCGCGTCGACGATCGACAGCCGTGCCGCGTGACGCGACGGCAGCCAGGCGGACAGGCCGGCGACGCACGCGAGGCCGGTGAAGGTGACGGCGATGGAGCGCCACTCGCCCCACACGCGCACCGTCAGCGCGACGGCGTCGATCCGCGCGGGCGGCGTCCACGCCAGCCCGCTGTGATTGAGCGCCGCGGCAATCGCGAGCGCGACCAGCACGCCGAGCGACGCGCCGGCCACGCCGAGCAGCGCCCCCTCGCAGACGAACAGCGCCTGGATGCCGCCGCGCCGCATGCCCATCGCGCGCAGCGTGCCGATCTCGACGGTGCGCTCGATGATCGCGGTGCTCATCGTGTTGCTGATCACGAACAGCACGATCGCGCTGATCAGCACGAACACGAACCCGAAGATCACGGAGAACATCCGGTTGGTCTGGTCGTAGAACGGATTGAGCGTCGCGAAATCGACGACGTCGAGCGTCTGCCCGTCGAAACCGCCGCGCAGCAACTGCTCGATGCGCGCACGCGCCGCCGGCAGATCGGCCGTGCTCCGGAGCTGGATCTCGATGGCCGTCGCCCGCGGCTCGCCGCCGCCGTACACGAGCCGCTGCGCGTACGGCAGGCGCACCGCCAGATACACGTCGTCGAATTCCTTCACGCCCTGCTGTTCGGCCTTCACGACCGAAAAGCGGCCGACGTTCGGCGCACCGCCCGTGCTCGCGGCCAGCACCTCGATGTGGGTCGCGCCGCCGGCGGCCGGCCGGCTGCCCGCTTCGTCCTGCGCGAGCGCCATCACGTCGGCGGGCGCGTTCGCGGCCGCGCCCGCCGCCGCCGCCGCCGCCGCCGGGACCGGATCGGATGGCGCGGGCGGCGCGTCGTGGCAATCCGGCACATGCAGCGGCTCGCACAGATGCAGCACGCGCGCGACGCCGTTCCCGACCACCGCCGCGTCGTCTGCCGTGCCGCGCAACGCGAATTCGCGCGGCTGGAGCGGAAACCCGTACGCGTTCCATTGCTGCATCCGGTACTGGTCGTCGGGGATCGTGCCGATCCCCATCACGGTACGCGACACGCCCGCATCGAAATTGCCGGCGATCCCGCCGAACTGCAGTGTCGGCGTGACGACGGCGAGCAGCGGCGCGAGCTGCGGATCGCGCCGCAACGTGTCGATCAGTGCCCGATAGCCGCGGATGCCGTAGGCGGCCGGATCTCCGGTGCCGTACAGGAAGTAGCCGCGCCGCTGGATCTGCAGATGGCCGCTGCGCTGCACGAAATCGGTCTGCAGGCCGAGCGTGATGTCGCGGCTGAAGCCGCCGAACAGCAGGATCGCGCTCACGCCGACGATCATCGCGAGCAGCGTGGTCAGCGAGCGCCGCCGGTTGCGCTGCAGGTTGCGCAGCGCGAGCATCAGCGTATGGGTCATCGGCAGGTCTCCGTCGCGGCCGCGCCGCCGTGCTGCTCATGGGCGACGATGCGGCCGTCGAGAATCCGCACGACTTCGTCGGCGACGCGCACCACCTGCGGATCGTGCGACGACACGATGAACGACACGTCGCGCTCGCGCTGGATCGTGCGCATCAGTTCGATGATCGCGTGGCCGGTGGTGCTGTCGAGGTTCGCGGTCGGTTCGTCCGCGAGGACCATCGCGGGCTCCGCCGCCAGCGCCCGCGCGATCGCGACGCGCTGGCGCTGCCCGCCCGACAACTGGCTCGGCCGGTGCCGCGCCTTGTCGCCGAGCCCGACCGCGTCGAGCAGGTCGCGCACCCGCGCCGCGCGCCGCGGGGTCGCCCAGCCCGCCATCAGCAGCGGGTATTCGACGTTCTCGTACGCGGACAGCACCGGCAGCAGGTTGAAGGTCTGGAACACGTGGCCGACGTGGCGCGCGCGAAAGTCCGACAGCGCATCGTCGGTCATGGATGCCGTGTCGTGGCCGGCAATCGTCACGCGCCCGCTGTCGGGCCGGTCAATGCAGCCGATCATGTTGAGCAGCGTCGTCTTGCCGCTGCCCGACGGGCCGCTCAGCACGGTGAAGCGTCCGGCGTCGAGCGTCACCGACACGTCGGCGAGACCGGTCACGCGGACGCTGTCGAGCAGGTAGGTCTTCGACAGGCGGTCGACGGTCACGAGGCTCACGATGCGCCTCCCGCGTGCGCCGCGCCCGCCGCCCGACGCGCTGCGCCTGCGCCTGCCGGCGCGCCCGGCAGCGCGCCGATCAGCCGCTTGAGCTGCAGCCGGTACGCGAAGTGCTCGACCTCGATCGCGTGCCGCGGCGTCCGGTGGAACGCGATGCCGCCGTTCCAGTCCGAGCGGCCGCGCCGGATCAGCCGGTCGAGCCGCGCGGCCTTGCGCGGCGCGACGTCCCGCGCGTGCAGGTAGCGCGCGAGCAGTTGCGCCTGATAGTCCATCAACGGCCAGTTGCCGGTCGACGTCTGGAACAGGCCGATGAAGAACAGGTCGGGATGCTGCGCGTCGAACATGTTCAGATACAGCTTCGGCTGCTGCTTGCGCCACGGCAGATGCGCCTGGTCGATGAACGGGAAGCCCGGTTGGTAGCCGGTCGCGTACACGATGACGTCGACCGGCTCCTCGCTGCCGTCGACGAACGCGACACGGTCGCCCTTCAGCTCCCGCACGTCCGGCCGCGCGGCAAGATCGCCGTGACCGAGGTGATAGAACAACGTCGAGTTGATGATGAAATGCGATTCGAACAGCTTGTGGTCGGGCTTGCGCAGCCCGTAGTCCTCCGGCTGCCCGGCCGTCGTCAGGCGCAGCAGCCGCTCGCCGAACAAGCGCCGCGCCCACAGCGGCATGCGCAGCCGCAGCGGCCATTCCGCCCACTGGTCCGCCGGCATCCCGAACAGGAATTTCGGCCAGTAGTAGTACCCGCGGCGCGTGCTGTGGAACACCGCGCGCGCATGATGGGACGCCTCGACCGCGATGTCGCAGCCGGAGTTGCCGGCCCCGACGACGAGCACGCGCTTGCCGCCGAAGATCTCCGGCGTGCGGTATTGCGACGAATGAAGCTGCAGCCCGTCGAAACGGCCGGGATAGTCCGGCAGTTGCGGATGCGACAGATGGCCGTTGCAGACGATCACGCCGCGATAGCGCCGCACTTCGCCGCGATCGAGCTCGACGCGCCACTGCGTGCTGCCGGGCACCGGCGCGATCTCGAGCACCGAGCGGCCGAACTCGATCCGCTCGTACACGCCGAAGCGCCGCGCATACGCGCGCAGGTACGCGAGCGCCTGGTCGCCGCGCGCGTAGACCGGATAGTCGTCCGGCATCGGAAAGTCGGTGTACTCGGAAAACCGCTTCGAGCTGATCATGTGGATCGACCGGTAAACCGCGCCGCTCGGGCGACCGTAGTACCAGTTGCCGCCGACGTCGTCCTCGCGCTCGATCACGTCGACGCCGATCCCGAGCGCCTGCAGGTTCTTGGCCGCGGTGATGCCCGCCGCGCCCGCGCCGACGATGCAGTAGCGCTTGCCGTAGTCCCGCTCCGTCATGGTGAATCTCCTCATTCCGTTCAATGGGCCGGCGCAGCCTCGGTCTGCGTCCCGGCCTGCGTCTCGGTCGTGCCGACGAGCGTCGTGTCCCGCACGTCGGCAATCAGCGCGCCGCCGCGATCGGCGATGGCGAAGCGGTCGTCCGGATAGCGCAGCAGCAACTCGGCGCGGTCCGCGCACGGCGCGCCGAACGCGATGCGGCCGATCCGCCACGCGCGCGGCGCGTCGGTGCCGGACGGCCACGCGCCGAGCAGCGCGCGCAGCACGTTCTCCAGATGGTTGACCGGCAGCCAGAGCGCCGGGCACGGCGTGCTGCCGGCCGCGCCGGGCACGCGCCACAGTGCGGCCGGCTCGGCGGCCCGCGCCTGCGCGAACAGGCCATACCAGCGGACGGGCGGCAGCAGGTCGTCGCACCAGCTCGCGAGCGTCGCCTGCTGCGACGACGGGCCGTACTCGTCGAGCGGCAGCGTGACGGTCGCGCCGACCGGTGGTCGGCTCCGATAGACGAACGTCGCATCGAGCAGGGCCGCGCCGGCGGCCGATCGGCAGCGCACGCCGACACGCCAGCCGTCGTCCGCGGTCCGGCCCGCGACGTCGGTATCGACTGTCAGGTCGCCGCGCGCGTCGAGCGCGCCGGACAGCGCATCGAGCCGGATCGTCACGTCGTCGATCGCGTGCAGGTACGCGGGTTCGCCGTCCGGCGGCGCGACCCAGTCAGCCGCGACGCGCGCATGCTCGAGCAGCAGCGACGCGGGAACGGCCACGCGGCCGTCGAACCGGAACGCGCGCACACCCGGCGCGCCCGCGACGCGGTAGCGCGTCGAGAAATGCGCGAACGGCTGGAAACGCCGGGGCTCGCCCGCGTGATGCAGCCGCGTCGCCAGCTCCTGCAGGTTCGGCAGGCCGTCGACCGGGCCGAAGCCGCGGATCTGGATCGGCGTCAGCGCGCGGCCGACCGCGCCCATGTACATCACCTCCCCGCTGCGGGCGTCCGCGAGTTCCGCGAGCCAGTGCCGCACGCCGTCGTCGATGCGCATCGGCGTCACGTAGCGCCGCGTGACCGCGAGGTTGGTGATCATCCCGACGCCGTCCCAGGTCGGCCACACGAGCGTCTTCACGACGCGGCCGCCGGTGTCGTGCCGAGCCCACAGGCCGAGCCGCGCGAGCGCCTCGTTCGCGGCCGCGTAGTCGGTCTCGCCCGTCATCCCGCCCCAGCGGCCCGTCAGCGAGCCGACGTTGAAAAAGCCCGTGACGCCCGGGCGGTCGCGCACGGCCGCGTACAGGTTCGCGAAACCGACGACCTTCACCCGCGCGGTACCGATGAATTCGTCCGCCGTCTTGCCCGGCAGCCGGATCGGCTGGTCGACGCCGGCGTTGTGGATCACGCCGCGCAGCCGGTCGCCGAATTCATCGCACAGCGCGCGCACGGCGGCCGCGTCGGTCACGTCGCACACGCGGTAGTACACCGGCAGCCCGAGCGCCGTCGCCGCGTCGAGCGACGCGTACGCATCGCGGCGCCGTTCGAGTTGCCGCAGCGCGCGCCGGATCGCCTTCGGCGGCCGTTCCGGCGTTGCCTGCCGGAGCTGGTCGGCCCCGTAGCGCTTGAAGCCGGCCTCGTCGAGCGCGAGCCACGGCTCGTCGCCGGCGGGCAGCGGCTCGCGCCCCGTGACGACGACCGTACAGCCGCGGCGTTTCGCGATCTCGCACGCGGCCAGGAAACCGATGCCGCGCGCGCCGCCCGAAAACAGCACGACGTCGTCGGGCCCCCAGTCGGGCGCCGCACCGTCGGGCAGCGCACCGTGCGTCGCGTCGAGCGTGTAGCGGCGGCCGCCGCGATGGCCGACCTCGAAACGTCCCCAGCGATAGAGTTCGCGCGCGATCAACTGGTCGACGCGGCCCGTTTCGTCGGGCGCGATATCGAGCACACGCACGTTGCAGTTCGGCAGTTCCTGCGGCAGCGTCTTCGCGAGCCCGGCCCACAATCCGCCGAGCGGCTGCACGGGCGCCTCGTCGCCATAGCCCATCAGGCCGTCCATCCAGGTCGCCGCGAGATAGAACAGGCGCGACGTCGATGCCTCCCGCGACCAGTCGTCGTAGCACGCCTGCAGCAGCGCGACCGTGCGGCGCAGCGGCGCCTCCCACCGGTCGTGTGCGTCGAGCGAGAACGGGACTTCGAGGCCGAGGTCGACGATCCCGTCGAACGGTCCCGACTGCCGGACGAACGCACTCGCGGCCGCCGCGTGGTCGCCGCCTTCCGGTGGCGAGAACACGCTCGCTTTCGCGCACGCGCGCGTCAGCGCGGCCACCACGCGCTCGACCGTGCCGCCGCGGCCGTTGACCACCGCGATCCGCTTGCCGCTCAGCGCAGCCGCGGGCGCGTCGGGCAGCGGCTCGATCTCGACCGGCCGCCACGTGAACCGGCGTGTCGGAACTTCGTCGCCGTCCGGTGCCGCGTCACGCGCATGCGCGCCGCGCTGCAGGAACGCGAGCACGCCCGGCGCGAGCGCGGGGCCGGCGGCACGATGCGCCGCGGGTGCCGGCGCCTCGTGTGTCGGGCGCTCGGTGTCGGTCGCCGATGTCGATGTCGATGCCGATGCCGATGCCGATGCCGATGCCGGAACGGTCGCGGATGTTGCTGCCGGCGCTGACGCAAACGACGATGCCGATGCTGGCGCCTTCACATGCGCACCGCTGAACGGACAGCCGGCGGCCGGTGTCGGGGGCGACGGCGCCTCCGCCCGCGGCCGGCCGGGCACCCGCTCTTTCGCGCGCGGCTTCGCGATCAACCGGATGCCGTCGCGCGGGCGCAGCGAGATCGTCGGTCCCGTGTCGAGCGGATGACCGGGCACCGCACTCAGGTCGACGTGCTGCGCGACGACCGCGATCAGCACGCGCATCTGCAGCAGCGCGGTCTGGTAGCCGATGCATTTGCGCATCCCGCCGCCGAACGGAAAATACGCGTACTTGTGACGCGCCGGCGCATGCGATGCGAAGTTCTCCGGATCGAACGCGTCCGGATTGGCCCACAGATCCGGATGCCGGTGCGTGACGTACGGCGACATGAACACCGACGAGCCGGCCGGAATGTGATACCCGCCGATCTCGTCGTCGCCGACGAGATCGCGCGTGAAACCCCAGATCGGCGGATAGACCCGCAGGATCTCGTCGACGGTCTGCACCAGATACGGCAGGCGCTCGATGTCGGCGGCACCGGGCGCGCGGCCGCCGAGCACCGCGTCGAGTTCGTCGCGCAGCCGGCGCAGCACGTCGGGATGCTGCGCGAGCGCGTACAGCCCCCACGCCATCCCGCTGCCGGTCGTCTCGTGGCCGGCCAGGAACACGGTCATCACCTCGTCGTGCACTTCGCGCTCGGTCAGCGGCGCGCCCGTGTCGGGGTCGCGCGCGGCGAGCAGCAGCGAGATCACGTCGCTCGTTTCGCAGCGGCCCGCGCGATGCTCGGCGACGATCGCGTCGACGATCGTGTCGATCCCGCGGCGCGCGCGCGCAATCCGGCGATTGAACGGCGTCGGCATCCAGCGCGGCACGAAATCGTTCAGGTTGCCCTGCGGCATCATCGCCTCGATGCCGAAGCGCACCGCCGGCCCGACGTCGTCCGCGTGCCGCGAGATGTCCGCATTGAACAGCATCAGCCCGAGCATCCGCAGGCTCACGCGCATCATCTCCTCGACGACGTCGAACGGCGCCGGCGCCGGCCGCGCGCGCCAGCGCTCGACCAGCGCGAGCGCCGCGTCGCCGACCGCGGCCGCGTGCATCTCCACCTGCTTGCGGTGAAACAGCGGCTGCACCACGCGCCGGTGACGCTTCCAGAACTCGCCGTCGGTCGTGAGCAGCCCGTCGCCGAAGAACATCTTGAAGTTGTCGTAGAAGCGCCCGCGCACATAGTTGCGGTGGTTTTCCTGCAGCACGTGCTGGATGCCGTCCGGATGCGCGAGCGCGTGCGTGAGGAACGGGCCGAGGCGATTGCGCGCGATGTCGCCATACTGCTGCTGGAGCCTCAGCAGCATCGTGATCGGGTTGCGCTTGTACTCCGCGAGATTGCCCATCACGACGCTGCCGCGCGGCCCGGGCGCGAGTCGCTTCGCGCTCATGCGGACACCTGCTCGTCCGGCGTGCGCGCGGCCAGTTGCGCATCGATCTCGCCGCGCGCGGCGAACGCGCCCGTCACGCGATGCACGTAGCCGATCACGACGCCGGTCACGTCGCGCATCTGCATCAGGATTCGCCCGTCCGGACACACGGCGACGAACCGGTTGCCGCTGCTGTGCGGCCCTTCGAGCGCGAACTCGCGCGGCGTCACGCGCAGCGCGATCGATTCATGGCGACGCGACAGCTCGCAATCGTTGCCCGCCTCGTAGAGATCGATGCGCCCGATCGACATCGGCGCCGCGAGCGGAATGTAGTCGCCGGCGACATGGTCGAGTGCGGCCACGCGCGCGAGCCCGTCGAGCAGGATGCTCGGCACCACGAACCGCGAGAACACCGGATCGTCGCCGCGCACGTTCAGCCGGAAGCGGGCCTGCTTGCCGGCGTCGGTCATGCCCGTGTCGGTCGTCGACACGAACATGCCCGTCAGCCGCACCGGTGCCGCGTCGACATGGTACGGATCGGCGACGGGCACGAACGTGCCGCCCGGCGGTTCGCTCCACACCGGCGCCGGTGCGTACGCGTCGGCCAGGCGCACGGTGATCTCGAAGTGCGGCTTGTCGCGCACGAGGACTTGCCCGCCCGGTGCGAGCACGTCGCCGGAAATGCGCACGCGCACGAGCACGGCGTCGTGCTCCCGCGCCACGCGCTGCGCATGGATACGTTTCGCACTCGGGCGCTTCGCGTCGTAGACGCGCAGGAAGTGCAGGAACGCCGCGTCCGCGAAGCCGACGACCTTGAGCCCCGGCACGAGCCGCAACGCCGCTTCGGCCGCGACTTCGGGCACGAAGGTGCCCGGCAGCGTCGGAAAGCCGTTGACGACGTGATGGGACAGATACGCATCCCGCTCGAGGTCGAACACGCGTTCGAACGTCACGCTGTCGGGCGTACGCGCGATTTCGGCGCCAAGGTAGAAATCGGCGGCGCGCGGCGCGGTGTCGGCCGGCGCGGCATGCGTCGAAACCGGCACGTCGACAGCGACGTCGAAATAGCCGGGCAGATGCCGCTCGATCGCCCGTCGTTCGGCGTCGCCCAGGTGCACCGACATCGCGGCCCGCTCGCCGAGGCCGAGTTCGCGCATGAAATGGTGCACGCCCTCCGCCGTGCGCATGCTGGTGAACAACCCGCTCTTCTCGAGGAATGCACGCGTGACCGGATTCGCCCCGAGCCCGACCGAACGCCACAGCGTCCAGCCGATCGTGAATTCGTCGTGGCCGAGCGCCGCCCGGTGATACGACGCCTGCGTGTTGAGGAAATCGTTGCCCGACGCGTAATCGGTTTCTCCCGCCTGCCCGGTGAGGCCGATGAACGAGCCGAAGTTGCACCACAGGCGAGGCTGACGCGCACCGAATGCGCTGCGCAGGTTCCAGTAGCCGCGCACCTTGATGTCGCGCACCGCGACGAAGTCGTCGAGCGACTTCACGAGCACCGACGCCGACCGGTTCAGGCCCGCCGCGTTGACCAGCAGATCGACGCGGCCCTCGCGCGCAAGAATCGCATCGACGGCCGCGCGCACACTGTCGGCGTCGAGCACGTCGGCCTGCACGTAGGTCACGCGATGCGGGCCGCAGAACGCCTTCATCGCGTCGATGTTGCGGCACGCCGCGCGCGCCTCGGCGCGCCGCTCGAACGCGCGAATGATCGCCGGCAGCGGCAGCTCCGGATGCAGCGCCTTTTGCTCGCGAATGTAGTCGGGGCGACTTTTCGCGAACGCTTCGTCGTCGAGCGCGACGAGCTCCGCGTCGACCGCATCTAGCGCGCTGCTGCCGACCAGGTACAGCGCCGGCCGCACGTGCGCGGCCAGCGCCTTCATCAGTTCGGCGGTGATCCCGCGCGCGCCGCCGACCGCGACGACGACCGCCTCCTGGCCCAGCGCCAGCCGCTCGTCCACGCGCAGCGCGCCGGCGTCGCGCACCACGCGCGGCGTGCGGCGGCGGCCCGCGCCGAGCGCGACGACCGGCAGCCAGTGCTGCGCGGCGCTTTCGCGTTCGGCCTGCGGCAGCGCGTCGGCGAGCGTGCGCGCGTCGCTCAGCACCGCGATCGAGCGCGCTTCCGGCATCTCGATCGCGAACGCCTTCACGAGCCCCGTGAACAGCCCCGCATCCGGATGCGGCGTGCCGCCTGCAAGCGCGTCGAGCAGCAGCGCGATGAACGTCCCGTCTTGCTTCAGCGCGCCGTGGCAACGCTTGAGCGCGACGAACGCCAGATCGTGCAGCGCAAGCCGTGCGGGCGTGGCGGGCGCCGTGGCACCCGCCGCGAGCGCGCCGGCCTCCAGCGACGTCAGCACGCGCACGTGGCCGATGTCGTCGGGCAGCCAGTCGAGCGCCGTTTCGTCGGGCTGCTCGATCCAGTGCCAGCCCGGTCTCGGCGCGGCCAGCGGCCGCGTCGACAGCACCACGCAGTCCGGCCCCAAGTCGGCCTGCGCGGCCAGCGTGTCCGGGATGTCGGTCACCACGACGCAGCGCGGCGCGAGGAACGGCGCCGGCCGGCCGCCGGGCCGCCACGGCGCGTCCAGCCATTCGATCCGGTAGCGCGCCACGCCGAGCGGTTCGCCGTCCGCCGCGATTTCGGTCCGGCGCAACGCGCCCGGCAACAGCGTGCCGGGCGAAACGGGTGCGGGCGAAGCGGCTTCGATCGACGCGGCGACCGGTGTCGGCGCCGGTGTCGAAGCCGGTGCGGCGACCTGGCGAGCAGGACGCGTGTGCTCCGCGTCGCGTTGCGGCGCAGGCACCCCATCCGCACCGGATCGCACCGCTGCCTGCGTGCACGCGACATGCAGCGCATAACGCGGACGATCGCCGCCGCTGTCGCGCGCGAACGTCGCGGCCGGCGTTTGCGCGACCAGCGCGCGCAGCACGTCGATCGCGGCATCGGCGCCCGCGTACGTGATCGCGCGGCCGGCCGCATCGCGCGGCGCGACCGGCTTGGCCGCCACGCGCGCATCGCCGCCGCCGACCACCGCGAGCACCGGCAGCCCGGCCGCCTGCGCGCGCCGCACGGTGGTCACGGCGAACAGCACGATGCCTTCCGCGAGCGGCAGCCGGAACGCCGGCTGCACTTCGTCCGCCGCATTGCCGTTGATGCCGCCGACGATCGCCATGTCGAGTTCGCCGCTGCACAGGAAGCGCCCGGCCACCTCGAACGCGGCGAGCGTCGACGCATGCCCCGCGTCGACCGTCATGTTCATCCCGTGCAGGTCGTGGTAGTTCGCGACGCGCGCCGGGATCACGTTCGGCATCATCCCCGGAAACGAATTCTCG
The DNA here is from genome assembly GCF_018417535.1 of Burkholderia pyrrocinia. Taxonomy (NCBI): domain Bacteria; kingdom Pseudomonadati; phylum Pseudomonadota; class Betaproteobacteria; order Burkholderiales; family Burkholderiaceae; genus Burkholderia; species Burkholderia pyrrocinia. Next base: position 1,597,547 of record NZ_CP070977.1, read on the forward strand.
GTCGTCGGCGCGACCAGCTGCTTCGTCGCGTCGCGCAGGCCGTCCAGCAGCACCTCGGTCGCCGCGCGCTCATGCGGCGGCGTCGCGCCGAGCACCGCGGTCGCGATGTCGTCGAGATAGCAGCGGCTCGCATAGAGCGCCGCGTTGCGCGTCGGCCCCATGTGGCCCATCACGAGCCCGATCGTGTCCGCGTGCTCGCGCCAGAACGCGCCGAGGCGCTCGCGCAGGTCGTGCGCGGCGTCGAGCGCCATCAGCTGGCAGCGGTCGAGCGCGCGCAATACCGCGGGCGGCATCTTCACGCGCTCGAAGCTCGGCAGCGGATAACGAATGCCGAAACTCGCGTCCGGCGCGCGGCCGGCGCCGCGCAACCACGCGGCCACGGCCGCGTCGCCGTCGAGCCCGGGAAACTTGGCGGACCAGCCGACGATCGCGAGCGGCTCGCGGCGGAACCGGCCGCTCGCGCCGCCGGGCCGCAGGTCCGCACGGTATTCCGACACGATCAGGTGGCCGTTGGTGCCGCCGAAGCCGAAGCCCGACACCGCCGCGACGCGCGGCGCGTCCGGCCGTGCCGGCCACGGCACCGGCGCGACCGGAATGCGCAGGTTCGTGCCGTCGATCCCGAATTCCAGCGGCGGCTCGCTGAAGCGATGCTGCGGCGGAATCACCCGGTGCTGCAGCCCGAGCAGCACCTGGATCACCGACACCACGCCGGCCGCCCAGCCCGTATGCCCGACCAGCGACTTGTTCGACGTCACGTGCACCGGACGGTCGCGCCGGATCGCCTCGCGCAGGCTCTGGAATTCGGCGAGATCGCCGGCCGGCGTGCCCGTGGCGTGCGCGACGACCCAGTCGACATCGGCCGGCCCGGTCGCCGTCTGCGCATACGCGCGATGGATCGCGATGCCCTGCCCGGCCGAGTTCGGCGCGTAGATCGCCTTGCCCTTGCCGTCGGACGACGAGCCGAACGATTTCAGCACGCCGAGGATGCGGTCGCCGTCCGCGCGTGCGCGCGCCAGCCGCTTCAGGATCACGACGCCCGCGCCGTCCGCGAACAGCACGCCGTCGCAGTCGCGGTCGAGCGGACGGACCTCGCCGCTGCGCGACAGCCCGTGCAGCTTCGAGAACAGGACCGAGCCGCGCGGCGCCAGCGCGAACGCGCCGCCGCATGCGACGACATCCTGCTTGCCGAGCAGCAGCGCCTTGATCCCGAGATCGATCGAGTACAGCGACGACGAGCAGGCCGTGTCGACCATCATGAATTCCGCGCCGTCCGGCAGCACGCCCTTCATCGCATCGAGGCCGACGCGATGCGGGAAGAACGATGCGAGGTCGCCCGCGCCGCGCGCGTAACGCGCGCTCAGCACCGCGTCGATCGCCGCCACGCGCCGCACGCGCTCGTGCTCGCCGATCCCGGCTTCGTCGAGCACCGCGTTCAGCCGCGCCCGCGCGGCCGCCAGCACCATCCCTTCTTCCAGGTGCTGGCTGCCGTCCGCCGTGTAGCCGACGAGAAACGCGACACGATCGGCGTCGCGCAGCGTCACGCCGTCGAGCGACTGGCACAGCGCGTGGCGCAGCCACAGCGTCGTCAGCTCGGCCGGCGCGGTGCCCGCGTCGAGTTCCGCGCGCACCGTCGGCCACGGTTCGAACCGCTCGATGAACACCGAGCGCGACTGGTAGCTCTTGTCCTCGGCCGACGGATCGGGCGAATAGAACGATCGGTAGTCCCAACGGTCAGGCGGCACGTTGCCGAACAGCTCGGGGCCGTCCAGCAACGCGCGCCAGAACGCCTGCGGATCGCTGGCGCCGGGCAGCGCGAGCCCCATGCCGACGACGGCGATGTCGTCGCTGTCCGGCAGGTCTTCGCCCGGCTCGGCCGAGCGCGGCGCGGACGAAGCAGGCGCCGCGGGCGGCGCCGATGCCGCGTCGTCGCGCACGACGGCATCCTCGCGCGACGGATCCGTCGCGCTGCCGGCCGCCGCATCCGGCGCCGCCCATTGCGCGCGCGGCGACAAGCCCTCGCTGCACAGCGACAGGCCGCCGTCCGCGACGACCACCTGCCCGGTGACCCAGCGCGCCGCGTCGGACGCGAGGAACAGCACGACGTCCGCGAGATCCTCCGCGCGCGCGAGCCGCTTCAGCGGCGTCGCCGCGATGCTCGAGCGCTTGGTGTTCTCCGGATCGGGAAACTGCGCGGCGACGTCGCCGTCGATCAGCGTCGACGACGCGCCGTTCACGCGAATGTCGTGCCTCGCGTATTCGACCGCGAGATAGCGCGTGAGCGATTCGAGCGCCGCCTTCGCGGTGCCGACGACGAGATAGTTGGCCGGCACGAGCGTCGCGCCGACCGACGACACGTTGACGATCGCGCCGCCGCCCGAGCGTGCCATCAGCGCCGCGGCGCGGCGCGCGCACCAGAACGCGCCCTTCAGGTTCGTGTCGAGCGCGCGGTCGAAATGCTCGGCGCCGATCTCGTCGACGCCGAGCAGCGCGCCGGATGCCGCATTGTTGACGAGCACGTCGAGCCTGCCGTAGCGCTGCTCGATCTCGTCGAACATCCGGTCGACCTGCCCCCGTTGCGCGACCGACGCGCGGATCACGTCGACGCTCGCGCCGAGCGCGCGCAGTTCGTCGGCCGTCTGCTTCGACGCGTCCAGGGAATGGAAGAAATTGAGAATCACGTGCGCGCCCTGCTCGGCGAAACGCCTGCAGATCGCCTTGCCCACGTTCTTCGCGCCGCCCGTCACGAGGACGAGCTTGCCGCGCATGCTGGAATTCGACATGATTCGCCTGCCTGTCAAGAACTGGTCATTACCGGGCAGGAGCCCCCCCTGCCGACTTAGCTACCGGCCAACGGCCGGTCAAACCGTCGCTTGTCCCTGGTTCTCGTAGACGAAGTCGACGATCTGCCCCATCGCCTTGAAATCGCCGCTGCGGAAATTCGCCGGCAGCGGCGGCAGGCCGTAACGCGCGGTGATGCGCTGGATGATTTCGGTCTGCTTGACCGAATCGATGCCCAGTTCGGCTTCGAGCTCGATCGATTCCGAAAACACCTCGGTCGGGTACTCCATCGCTTGCGCATAGATATCGACGAGCTCCGTGAACAACCGCTCGCGCGGCACGCGTGCGGGCTTCGCGGCTTCCGGCACGGGTTGCGCGCGCGGCACCGCCGGCTCCGGTGCACGTGCCGGCGCCGCCGTCGACGTCGCCACCAGTGCGATCGCCGGCGCACGCTCGGCCACGGGCGCGGTCGCTGGCGGTACCGCGTTCGCGGCGTCGAACGCCTGACGCAGTTCGCTCTTCAGCCAGTCGACGATGAGCGGTCCGCGCGCGTTCCAGAACGCGTCGAAGCCCGGGCTGGCGTTGCCGATACGGATATCGTCTTTCATGATTCGGTTCTCCTCGAAGTAACGGGTGATCGTCGTAACGACGCTGGATTCCTCTGCGACGTTCGACGGGCCGCCGAACGTCCTGACCGTGCCGGGCCCCGCGATGCGCACGACGATCCGCGCGAGCGCATTCAGTGCGCCGCATTCCACGTAGCGCCCGATGCCGTCCGCGCACGCGGTGCGAATCGTGTCGGCGAAGCGCACCGGCAACACGAAGTGCGAGGCGAGGCGAGCGCCGGGATCGTCGGCGCCGCTGTAGCGGCGGCCGAGGATCGGCGAGTGGACGGGGATCGTCAGCGCGGCGTGCGGATAGGCGGCCAGGCGCGCCGCGAACCGCTCGCGCGCGCCGGCGAGTTCGGGATGGTGGAAGCCGTACGGCGAGCGCAGCCGCTGCGCACTCACGCCGCGCTCGGCGCAGGCCGCGACGAACCGCTCCAGCGCGTCGCGCGGGCCGGACACGACGGTCTGCGACGCATGGTTCTCGACCGCGACGCACACGTTGCGCACCGCATGCGTGAGCGCGCTGGCGTCGATCAGCTCGCGCGCCGCATCGGCATCGGCCGCGATCGCGGCCATCAATCCGTCCGCCGGCGCGGCCTCCTGCAGCGACGCGATCCGGTCGCAGACGATCTGCGCGCCCTGCTCGACCGAATACGCGCCGCCGCACACGAGCGCCGCGATCTCGCCGAAGCTGTGCCCGATCAGCACGTCGGGCACGACGCCGCGCGCGCGCAGCACGCCGAACAGGCCCACGGACGCGCCGTAAATCCCGAGCTGGAGCAGATCGGGCGCGTCGCGCAGCCACGTATCGGGGTCCGCGCCGTCCCGCCACAGCGCGCCGGTCAGCGGACGGCCGAGCCGCGCGGCCGCGACCGCGTCGATCGTGTCGAGCACCTGCCGTACGCTCGCGTGCTCGCGGCCGAGCTGCTGCAGCGCGCCCGCATAGAACGCGCCCTGCCCCGGGAACAGGAACGCGCACCCGCGCATTTCCCCGGGGCGCGGCCCCGCGCCATTCAACCCGCGTCGTTCCATAATCCCAATCTCCCGAGGCTCTCGGCCAGCTTCAGTCGCGCAGTCCGCCATTTCGACACCGCCAGCACCCGCTGCCGGCGCGCGTCCGCGAGTGCCGACTGCGCGTTCAGCAGTTCGGTGAACGTGCCGACGCCGGCCTTGTAACGACCGCGCGCGATGTCCAGTGAATGCAGCGCCGTGTCGAGCAGATGCTGCGAGTTGTCCAGGTTCGCGGTGTCGGTCTGCAGGCTCTGGTAGCTCTTCCACACGTCCAGCGACACCTGCAGCTCCGTGCTGCGCACGTCCGCGTCCTGCGCGTCGGCCTGCGCCTGCGCTTCGGCGACGCGGTAGCCCGACGCGAAACCCTCGAACAGCGGAATCGAGACCTGGATGCCGATCGAATTGCTGTGACTGCTCTGCAACTGGAGAAACGACGCCTGCTGCTGATACGACGGGTTGTTGCGTGCAACGCTGCCCGTCAGCGAAATCGTCGGCCGCGACTGCGCACGCACCACGCGGACTTCGTCGCGCGCGGCTTCGAGCTTCTCGCGCGCGGCAACCAGCTTCGGGTGATGGCGCTTCGCTTCCGCGATCAGGTCGGTGACACCGCGCGTGAAATCGTCGCGGTCGGGCGACGGCTCCGCATCGGCGACGCGCAGCGGCGTGTCGGGGTCGACGCCCAGCGTCGTCGCGAGCGTACCGAGCGCGGTCTGCAGATCGCCTTCCGCGCTCACGCGCTCGAGCAAGGCCTTGCGATAGGTGGTCTGCGCCTGCAGCGCGTCGCCCAGCATGCCCGCGCCGCCGTCGTGCCGCGCGGTGGCTTCGGCGAGGCTTTCCTGCGCCGCGTGCTCGACCGCGCGCGCCGCATCGAGCGCCGCCCGCGCGTCGCGCAGCGCGTAATAGGCTTGCGCGGCGTCGTAGAACACGCCCTGCAACGCATCGTCGTGCGCCGCGTTGGCCGCGCGCAGCAATGCGCGCGCGCGGTCGAGCGTCGCACCGCGCTTGCCGAAATCGAACAGCACCCAGCTCAGGTTCAGCATGCCGTAGCGGCTGGTGCTGCGCTGATCCTGCGAAAATCCGCCGCTGTATCCCGTCGTCAGGTTGTCGCGCTCGACGCCCGCCGTCGCGTTCAGCGTCGGCCAGTACGCGGCCTTCGACACGCCGACCTCGGCCGCCGCCGCACGTGCGTCCGACCACGTGCGGCTCAGGCGCGGATGCGAACAGATCGCGAGCAGGATCGCGTCCTCGAGCGCGAGCGGGCGATCGCCGATGCGCGCGCCGTCGCAGGAAGTGGCCGACGCCATCGCGGCGGACGGCGTCGCCGGAACCTCGCTGCGCGTCGAATAGATATCGAGCATCTGTGCGCGCGCAAGCGGCGCCGACGCCGTCAGTGCCGCGGCGGTCAGCATGATCGCGAGTCGGCGCGTCATCGCCCGGCGACCGGCGTGGCCGAAGCGGCCGCATGCGGCGCCGATTCGTGCGGCGCGGCCGCTGCCGGTGCCGCTGCCGGTGCCGCTGCCGCTGCCGGTGCCGCTGCCGGTGCCGGTGCCGCCGGTGCCACCGGTTGCGCCGCCGCCCGTGCCGCGCGCATCGCCGCGGTCGACTGGTCGAGCACGACCTTGCCGCCCTGCAGCATGATCACGCGCTGCGCCGACGCGATCGTCTCCGGACGATGCGCGACGATGAGCCGCGTCATCGCGAGTTGCGTCACCGCCGCGTTGACCTGCATCTCGCGCTGCAGGTCGAGATGGCTCGTCGCCTCGTCGAGCACGAGAATGCTCGGCCGCTTGTACAGCGCGCGCGCGAGCAGCACGCGCTGCTTCTGCCCGCCGGACAGCACGGTGCCCATGTCGCCGACCAGCGTGTTGTAGCCCATCGGCATCGCGGCGATGTCGTCGTGAACGGCGGCGATCCGCGCGCATTCGGCGACCCAGCGCGGATCGACGTCGGGATCGAAGAAGCTGATGTTGTCCGCGATCGAGCCGGCGAACAGCACGTCGTCCTGCAGCACCGTGCCGACCAGCCCGCGCAGCCGCTCGATACCGAGCCGGTTGACGTCGAGCCCGCCGATCCGCACGGTGCCGCCCGTCGGTTCGTGAATGCCGAGCAGCACGCTGATCAGCGTCGTCTTGCCGCAGCCCGACGGCCCCACGATCGCGACCGATTCGCCCGCCGCGATCTTCGCGCTCACGCCGTCCAGCACCAGCGGCTCGCCGTCCGCGTAGCGGAACGACAGGCCGTCGATGTCGATGCTCGCGTCGAGTGCGTCCGCCTCGCCCGGCACGCTGCGCAGGCTGGCGTCCGGCTCGGCTTCGGCGAACACGATGTCGGCCAGCCGTTCGCCCTGAAGCTGCAGCATCCTGACCTCGAAGTACTTGTCGATCAGGCTGCCGACGCGGCTGTCGAACTGTCCCTTGTACGCGTTGAACGCCATCAGCACGCCGACCGTGAACTGGCCGTCCATCACCATCCGCGCGCCGAACCAGATGATCAGCAGGTTCTCGACGCCGAACAGCAGGCCGTTGAGCTGCTGATAGAAGATCTGCAGCTTCTGCACGTGCAGCCCGGCGTTGACCTGCTCGACCAGCAGCGTGATCCAGCTCGCGCGCCGCTCCGCCTGCCGGTTGAACAGCTTGATCGTCTTCACCCCGCGCACGGTTTCGAGGAAGTGGCTCTGCTGCTTCGCCGCGTGCACGATCTGGTCCTCGGTCGCGCGGCGCAACGGCGCGTACCACAGCCACCGGACGAGTGCGTACAGCGCCATCGTCGCCAGCGCGACGAGCCCGAGCACGCGGCTGTAGACGAGCATCATCGCGAGCGTGACGATCGTCATCATGCCGTCGATCACTGCGCTCAGGAACGACGTCGTCAGGGTCTGCTGGATCGTGTCGATCGAGCCGAACCGCGACACCACGTCGCCGAGGTGACGCCGCTCGTAGTAACGCACCGGCAGGCTCAGCAGATGCGTGAAGACGTTCGCGCGCCACTGGATGTTCAGCGTGACCCCGACGTACATCAGCGCCCACGCGCGGATCGTGCCGGTTGCCTGCTGCATCAGCAGCAACAGGCCGAAGCCGAGTGCCAGCACCGTCAGCAGATCGCGATCCGCGCCGACGATCACTTCGTCGATCACCCACTGCAGGAAAAACGGCTGCACCAGCATGAAGATCTCGAGCGCGATCGCGAGCGCCAGGATCTGGCCGAACGAGCGCGACAGTCCCGAGACCGGGCCGAGCAGGTCGCGCAGCTTGACGGCCGGACGGGCGGCACGCGGCGCGAATGCGGCCGTCGGCCACAGCTCGAGCGCGACGCCGGTGAACGCGCGCGACACGTCGGAAAGCGACAGCTTCCGGACGCCGTGCGACGGATCGTGGATCGTCGCGGTCTTGCCGTTCACTTCCTTCAGCACGACGAAGTGGTTGAAGTTCCAGTGCAGCAGGCACGGCGTGCGAAGCTGGCCGAGCTGCTCCATGTCGAGTTTCACCGCGCGCGTGCCGAGCGACAGGCGCTGTGCGACCTCGATCACGCGGCCGAGCCCCGCCCCTTTCAGCGATACCGGGAATTGCCCGCGCAGCGCCGCGAGGTCGACGTGATGGCCGTGATAGCCGGTCACCATCGCGAGGCAGGCCAGCCCGCATTCCGCGGCTTCCGTCTGCAGGATCATCGGCAGCTTGCGGCCGACGCCGAACGAGAGTCGATCGAGTAAGGACATTCGCGACCTCGTCAAAGTTTGCCGGTCAGGCTGTAAAGCGGTTCGAGCACCCACTCGTACAGACGCCTGCGCTCCTGCAGGATGTCCGCCTGCAGCGCCATGCCCGCCTGCAACGGCTGCTTCGCGCCGTACGCGACGACGTTCTGCGCATCGAGCGCAACCGTCACGCGATAGTAGGTGGCGTCCCGCCCTTCGCCCGGCGTCGCCGCCGGGCCGCCGTCGCTCGCGAGTTCCGCAGCCGACAGCGCGGTGCGCGCGATCGCGACGACCGTCGCGCGATACTGGCCGAACTTCTGGTACGGGAACGCCTGGTAGCGGATCAGCACCGGCTCGCCGACGCGCACGAAGCCGATCGCCGCGCTCGGCACGAACAGATGCGCCTGCCAGCGCGCGCCGCCCGGCACGACGCTCGCCAGCGGACGGGACGTATCGACGGTCTGGCCGACGTCGGCGATCGCCGCCGTCACGACGCCGGTTTCCGGCGCGGCGACGACGATCCGGCGTTTCGCCTCGCTCTCGACGAGATTCCGGTCGACGTCGATCACGTTGCGGTCGATCTGCGCGAGCTGGTTCTGTTGCTTGAGCCCGAGGCCGGCCAATTCGTTGTTCGCTTCCGTCAGCGACTGCAGCGTCGACGCGCGCTCGCGCAGCAGGCCGTTCAGCTTCGACTGCTGGTCGAGCAGGTCGGCCTCGCGCTGCTGTGCCTGGTCCTTCGAGATGTAATCCTGCGCGAGCAGGCCGCGATAGCGCTGCGCGCCGTCGGCCGCAATCGACGTGCGCAACCGCTGCGCCGCAAGCTGGTCGTCGATCTGCGCGAGTTCGCCTTTCAAGTTCGCGAGCTTCGCGCGCACCGTGTCGCGCTCGTCCTGCTGCAGGCTGCGCGTCTTGTCCAGTTCCGTCAGCAGCGACGCCTTGCGCTGCTGCGCCTGCGCGATCAATGCGGCCTGCGTCGCGCCTTGCGCCGCGCTTTGCAGGTCCGTGGAAACCGTATACAGCGTCTGGCCGCGCGTCACGCGCTGCCCTTCCTTCACGTCGCGCTCGACGACGACGCCCGGCTGCAATGCATACACCTTCACCAGCCCCGCATCCGGCATCACCACGCCGGTGACCGTCGTGCGGCGCGTATAGGTGCCGAACGCGAAGAACAGCACCACGCAGACGGCCATCGCGGCCGACGTCGCGGTCAGCAGCTTCATCGACACCGGACGGACCAGCACGATCTCGCCCAGCGCACTTGCGCGTTGCGTCTGCTGTGCTTCGAGCCGGAAAAGGGAAGACGGGGTGGTCAAGATGACGAACGATCCTTGGGATTCGGCACTGACGTGCCGGAGATCCGGGAAATATCGCCGCGGCGCATGATCCCGCGCCGCGGCGATACGCGATTCACGCAGCGGCGGCGCAGTGCGCCCCGCTACGTGGCAATCGCATCCGGCTTAGGCAACCGCGTGGCCGGTCAGCAGGCCGAGCAGCGCGTTGCCCGTGCCGACGACAGCCGTCGTCAGCGATTCGCCGACGTTGTACAGCGTCTGGCCGTACAGCTCGACCACGTTGCCCAGCGTGTCGAAAATCGAGCCGCCGCCGTAGTAGCCGCCGGACACTTGAGCGATTTCCTGTTGATTCAGTTCTTGCATTGCTTTTCTCCAGATTGAGAATGCTAGATAACCCATCTAGCAAGGCATCGAACCGCGCCGCCGATGCAACGCGGATCAATATTTAAAATCGCTTTTCAACCGATTCATTGCCGAATTTATTCCAGCCATAAATTACCGAACGCATCCGGTCAATTGCAAAAAATACCTGCCCAGTCAATTGAAGATCAACTTTCGACGCGCGGAATTACCCCTCCGGCGAAAATCAAAATCTCCGCCGGACCGCTTATGCGATCCGCTTCCTCGCGATTGGCGATCAGCGGGCGACGCCCATCCGGCAACGGCCCGATAGCCGCCTGCAGGCCGGCGGCAAGCGTCTCCGTGCCGCCGGACGGCTGTTTCGAACGGAACGACTGATAGTGGCCCGCAAGTCCGCTGGATAATGCTCGACAATAATATGCAATCCCCTGGATCTTTAATGTGCTAATTAACGATGCCGGTCGATTAGATTTCTAACGATCGCATTTTCGACCTTTTTAAAAATTTCACGGCCTCATGGTGGGGGATATCCCTACCATCATCTGTGCGATACCGCACCATCGGTAAAAAAATCACCGAACCACTGAATTCATTCCAATTGCAATGGAATATCCGGCAACGGGAAGGCGATTGAACCGCGGGCGTTGATGCTGAATTGGAAGAAGGAACGCCGGGCCGGCGCAGATTCGTGGGCCGGCTTGCTGGAGGAAATTTGAAGAGATGGGGCTCGCTGCCGCGCCCGCCGTCGGGAGGATTGCCGCGGCGACGCGAGCCCAGGCTGCGTCGCGCGGCTCGCGATCACCCCGTCCGGTTCGGGGCGCGCTCCGCGTCGATCGGCGCCGGCCGTGCGCGACGGGCTGGTCGCGTTAGTGGCGGTCAGGAGCGGACAGGCGACCGTCGAGATGTTCGCGGCCTGGCATGACAGGAACGACACGGCTTCGACCAGCCTCGGCAGCCGCATGGCGCCGAGCGCTTCGTCATGGCCCGCGGCGACCGGGCTCGCGTTCGCGAGCGAACGATTTCGGAGCGAGTTTTCGCGGCAGGCACTCGAGATCCTGCGCCTGCCGAAGGATCGACCCGCATTCGCGCGGCCGCCTCATCGGCCGGCCGCACACCATGCGTCGACCGTCAGTCAAACAGCTTGTTCGCGGTCCGCGCGATCAGTTTGCCCTGATGACGCGCACCGGCCAGCTCGATCGCGCTCGGCAGTCGGTGCCCCTGCCCGCCTGCGATCGTGGTCGCGCCATAAGGCGCGCCGCCGACGATTTCGTCGAGCGTCATTTGCCCCTGGTGACTGTACGGCAGCCCGACGATCGTCATGCCGAAATGCAGCAGGTTGGTGATGATCGAGAACAGCGTGGTTTCCTGGCCGCCGTGCTGGCTCGCGCTCGACGTGAACGCGCCGCCGACCTTGCCGTTCAGTGCGCCGCTCAGCCACAGGCCGCCCGCCTGATCCAGGAACGCCGCCATCTGCGACGAGATGCGGCCGAAGCGGGTCGGCGTGCCGACGATGATCGCGTCGTAGTCGGCCAGTTCGGCCACCGTCGCAACCGGCGCCTGCTGCGCGAGCTTGAAGTGCGCGGCCTGCGCGACTGCCTCCGGCACCGTTTCCGGCACCCGCTTGACGTCGACCGTGGCGCCCGCCGCGCGTGCACCTTCGGCCATCGCATCCGCCAGCGCCTCGATGTGACCGTACGACGAGTAATACAGCACAAGAACCTTGGACATTTCGAACTCCTGATGAGCGTCGCGACGATGTCGAGACGGAACCGGCGCGCGCCAGCCGACGCACGCTGTGTTGCATGACCGGATGGATGTCGGAATAACCCGAGCGAGATCCTGACGAGACTACCGGGCCGGTCACGCGCCCGGTCGCCCCGGAGGATCGGCCCGTTCGGCTCACGCGGCCGGTGCGATACGCAACGCCGAGCGCCCGATCCGCGCGTCGAGGCTGAACGCGCCCGCGCCGAAGTACGCGATCTGCAGCAGGCCGCCGGCCATCATCACGTTCTTCAGAAAGTGAATCATCTGGTTCTGGTCGGCGAAGTTGTGGTGGAAGAACACCGCGGTCACCACACTGAACAGCGCCATCGCCAGCGCCACCGGACGGGCCCGATAACCCGACATCAGCAGCAGGCCGCCGCCCGCCTCGACGAGCACCGCGACGACGAACGCGAGCGATGGCGCCGGCAGGCCGACGGATGCGATGTAACCGACGGTTGCCGCGTGCGCGGCCAGCTTGCTCAACCCGCTCATCAGAAACGGCGCGCCGATCAGAATGCGGCCCAGAAGCGGAAGATACTTGTAACGATCCATGATGAACTCCTGAAATGAAATGACTCGATGGACTGGAAAATAAAGGCACTCAGCCGGCGTCCACCATCACCAGCTCGGAATCTTCGACCGCGGTGATGTCGAGCGCGGTCTCGTTCGTGATCGCGACGCCGTCGAGCGGCCCCACGCGCTCTCCGTTCACGTCGATGCGCCCCGAAGCCGCGACGAGATACGCGCGGCGCGATGCGTCCAAACCCTGTCGGACCCGCTCGCCCGCCTTCAGCGTCGCGCCGAGCACGCGTGCATCGGCACGGATCGGCAGCGCGCCGTCGTCGCCGGCGAAGCCGCTCGCCAGCACGACGAAGCGTCCGGACCGGTCGCCTTTCGGGAACTGCTTCGTACCCCACCCGGGCGCCCCGCCGCCGGCGCGAGGCCGCAGCCAGATCTGATAGACCTTGAGCGGCAGGTCGCCCCGGTTGAACTCGGCATGACGAATGCCGGTGCCCGCGCTCATGACCTGGACGTCGCCCGCGCGGATCGTTCCTTCGGATCCCAACGTGTCGCGATGGCCGAGCACGCCTTGCCGTACGTACGTGATGATTTCCATGTCGCGGTGCCCGTGCATCGGGAACCCGCTGCCGACGGCGATCTCGTCGTCGTTCCAGACGATCAGCGGGCCCAGCGGCGCGTGCTCGGGCGTGCCGTCGGCCGTGACCGCGAAATGGTATTTCGCGCGCAGCCAGCCATGATTCGCCGTATCCAGTGATGCCCAACGCCGATGAGTCAACATGTCCGCACCCTTTTTCCTGCTGCCCGAACAACGGGCGGTTACCTGGCGGCGCCTCGCCGGAATCCGCGAAGCACCGAACGTAGGAAGCATGCTAATTTCGCAAAGATCGCTCGCATATCTCCTGAACGGCAACGTATCATTGCTCTCAATAGAACGATCTCATCGAACGGAACCGTCGCCATGAACCCGATCGCCGACTTGAACGATCTCCGACTGTTCGCGGAAGTGGTTGAACGCGGGAGCTTCACGGCCGCCGCCCGCAGCCTCGGCGCGCAAACGTCGAAGCTCAGCCGGCGCATTCGCGCGCTCGAGGAGGAACTCGGCGTGCGGCTGCTCAATCGCACGAGCCGGAGCCTGTCGCTGACGGAAACCGGCCGGCAGTTCCATCAGCATTGCGTCGCGCTGGTTGCGGAATCGAAGGCCGCGAAGGACATCGTGGATCGCACGCGCACGCAGCCGCAGGGCACCGTGCGCATCAGTTGCCCGGTCGGATTGCTGAGCTCGGGCGTCGCCGCGATTCTGGCGCGATACATCGAGGACAATCCGCAGGTTCAGGTGCGGCTCGATGCGACCAACCGGCGCGTGGATGTGGTCGAGGAAGGGCTGGATTTCGCGATCCGCGTCAGGGTTCCGCCGCTGGAGAACACCGATCTCGCGGTTCGACAACTGGGGCTGTCGTTCCGGATCCTCGTCGCGAGCCCAGCGCTGGCCGCACGTTATCCGGCGCCCGAGTCGATCGACAGCCTGAAGGACTGGCCGACGGTTTCAACGTCCAGCAGCGGCGACCGTTTCGTGTGGAGTCTGACGGACGCCGACGGACGCGCGATCTCCTTCGCCCATCGGCCGCGGTTGGCAACGGACGATCTGGCGAGCCTGCGGCTTGCGGCGCTCGGCGGCATCGGCGTCGCCGAATTGCCGCGCGAACTGGTAAGCGCCGACCTGCAGGCCGGCCAGTTGATCCACCTGCTGCCCACGCTGTCGGCACCGACGGCGCTCGTCCATGCGATCTTCCCGACGCGCCGCGGCATGGTGCCAGCCGTTCGCCATCTGCTCGACGCGCTCGTCGCGGGCTTCGATGAACTGAACCGGATCGCATAGCGGCCGTCGGCGCGGCCGCAAACGCATCGCGATGACGCGCGCCGTTACGGGGCACGCATCACGCCGCCGCACGCCGGAACCGGATCATGCGTCCGGCAGGATCACCACCTTGCCCTTCACCTGCCGGTTCGCCATCCGCGCGATCGCGTCGGCCGCGCCGGCCAGCGACACGCGCTCGGTGATCGCGGGCCGCACCTTGCCGGCGGCGAACCACTCTGCAAGCAGACGCATGTTCGCGACATGCTGCGCCGGGTCGCGACGCACCGCGTCGCCCCAGAACACGCCGAGAATGTCGCGCTCCTTGAGCAGCGCCAGGTTCAGCGCGATCTTCGGAATCTCGCCGGCCGCGAAACCGACCACGAGGAACCGGCCGTGCCACGCGGTCGCGCGCAGTGCCGCCTCGCTGTATGCGCCGCCCACCGGATCGTAAACGACATCGGCACCGCGCCCGCCGGTCAGTTCGTCGACGCGGCGGCGCAGGTCTTCGGTCGAGTAGTCGATCGTCTCGTCGGCACCCGCTTCGCGACACAGCGCGAGCTTGTCCGCACTCGACGCCGCCGCGATCACGCGCGCACCGAGCGCCTTCGCGATCTCGATCGCGGCGAGCCCGACACCGCCCGCCGCGCCCAGCACGAGCAGCGTCTCGCCCTGTTGCAGGCGCGCGCGCTGCTGTAACGCATGCAGCGACGTGCCGTAGGCGAGCACGAGTGCCGCGCCCTGCTCGAACGTCATGCCCGGCGGCAGCGCGGCGATCTGATGCACGTCGGCCACGCACTGTTGCGCGAACCCGCCGTGCCCGGTGAACGCGACCACCGAATCGCCGGGCCGCCACGCGGTCACGCCTTCGCCGACCGCGTCGATCACGCCCGCAAATTCGGCGCCCGGCGAGAACGGCAGTGCCGGCTTCACCTGATACAAGCCCTGGACGATCAGCGCGTCGGGGAAATTGAGCGACGCCGCCTTCACCTGAATCCGGACCTGGCCCGCGGCCGGTTCGGGAATCGCGACGTCCTCGATGCGCAAGCGGTCGATCGGGCCGAATGCGGTACACAACAGGGCTTTCATGGTCTCCTCTCTCCTTGCGCGGCGTGGCCGGGCATCGGTATCGTTTGCGGGATACGCCCGCACGGCCGGTTCACGACGAATCCGCGGCGGCCGGCACGATCGGCATCTGCCACATCGTCAGCATTCCGTAATGACGGCACGGCAACGTTCAGAACCACGCGTCGCGCATGTCGAGCGTCGTCGTGTCGACGCTCGACAGCAGATCGAGCTGCGCATCCACTTTCGGCAATTCCCAGCGGAAAAAATAACGGGCCGCCGCACGCTTGCCGTCGTGGAAATCGCCGCCGTGCCCGTGCGCGGCGAGCGTCACGTCGAGCCACAGCCACGCGACGACGAGATGGCCGAACGCTTCCAGATAGACGCTCGCATTCGCAAGCCGCTGCTGCTGATCGCCGATCGCGCCCAACTGCTGCGTGACGTCGCATAGCCGCGTCCAGCGCTGCGCCAGCGCATCGGCCTGCTCGCGCGTGCCGGCTTCCAGCGCCCGCGCGCGTTCGACGGTCGCGCGGATGCGCGCGTCGAGCGCGCGCAGCAATGCGCCGTCGTCCTGCGCGACCTTGCGGCCCAGCAGGTCGAGCGCCTGGATCCCGTGCGTGCCTTCGTGAATCGGATTGAGACGATTGTCGCGATAGAGCCGCTCGACCGCGTAGTCGCGCGTGTAGCCGTAGCCGCCGTGCACCTGGATCGCGAGATCGTTCGCGGCGAGGCACCACTGCGACGGCCAGCTTTTCGCGATCGGCGTCAGGATGTCGAGCAGGCGCGTGGCATTGGCGCGCACCTGCGCATCTTCA
This sequence comes from Burkholderia pyrrocinia, assembly GCF_018417535.1. Classification (NCBI taxonomy): domain Bacteria; kingdom Pseudomonadati; phylum Pseudomonadota; class Betaproteobacteria; order Burkholderiales; family Burkholderiaceae; genus Burkholderia; species Burkholderia pyrrocinia. Next base: position 1,613,302 of record NZ_CP070977.1, read on the forward strand.
TGCGCACACCCTTCGTCGACCAGCTTCGCGCAGTACAGGATCAGCGCGAGGCCACCTTCGACATAGGCCTTCTGCGCGAGCAACATGCGCCGCACGTCCGGATGCTCGACGATCGGCGCCTGCGGCGCGGCCGGATCCTTGCCCGCCGGCCCGAGCGGACGCCCCTGCGGCCGGTTGCGCGCATAGTCGAGCGCGTGCAGATAACCCGTGTAGCCGAGCGCCACCGCACCCGCGCCGACACCGATGCGCGCCTCGTTCATCATGTGGAACATGGATGCAAGGCCGTGGTTCGGCTTGCCGACCAGATAGCCGATCGCGCCCGCACGCCCTTGCGGACGATAGCGCGTGCCTTCGCCGAAATTCAGCAGGCAGTTGGTCGTGCCGCGATAACCCATCTTGTGGTTCAGGCCGGCGAGCACGACGTCGTTGCGTTCGCCGGCTGTGCCGCCGTCGGTTCCCGGCAGGTACTTCGGCACGATGAACAGCGAGATGCCGCGCGTGCCCGGCTGCAAGCGGCCGTGTTCGTCGGGGATCTTCGCGAGCACGAGGTGAACGATGTTCTCCGCCAGTTCGTGTTCGCCGCCGGAGATCCACATCTTGTTGCCGGTCAACCGGTAGCGCAGGCCCAGCGGCGAGTCGCGTTCGAAATCCGCGCGTGTCGCGATGTCGGACAGCGACGAGCCGGCTTGCGGCTCCGACAGGCACATCGTGCCGAAGAAGCGCCCTTCCAGTTCCGGGCGCGCGAACGCGTCGATCTGTGCGGGGCTGCCGTGCGCGACGAGCAGGTTCGCGTTGGCAACGGTCAGGAACGGATAGGCGGCCGTCGCGATGTTCGCGGCCTGGAAGAACAGGAACGATGCGGCTTCGACCAGCTTCGGCAGCCGCATGCCGCCGAGCGCTTCGTCATGGCCCGCGGCGATCAGCCCGGCATCCGCAAACGCTCGCACGGCCGGTTCGACTTCCGGGATCAGCGTCACGCGTTCGCCGTCGAACTGCGGCTCCTCGCGGTCGCCGCGCGCTGCGTGCGGCGCGAACAGGTCGGCCGCGATCCGCTCGCTGGTGTCGAGTACCGCATCGAAAGTCTCGCGGCTGTGCTCCGCATAACGCGGCAGCGCGACGAGCGCTTCGGCATCGAGCCAGTCGTACAACAGGAACGCGAGATCGCGCCGCGACATCAACAGGCTCATCGTGCTGCCTCCCGGGGTGCCGGCTTTGTCAGCCGAATGAAGGGGTCCGTGGTTGCGAGTGCTGGCAGGAATTTAGCACGGTCGTTCGCAAACAACAACGGCGGACGCGCTACTCCGCGTACCCGGGATTACGCCGATCGAGGCGGCGCCGCAACCCGGGCCAGACGAGCGCGCCGGCGCCCATCCCTCTCGTGACCGCGGCGATCTGCTGCCTGATGCCGTCGAGAATCGGTTGCGCGATCGGCAGCAGCGCCGAGCCGCCGGACTGCGCGCGGACCTGGATCATGCACGCCGCTTCGAAGAAGTACATCGCGACGAATGCGTCGGCCGGCGTGGCGCCGACGGTCAGCAATCCGTGGTTGCGCAGCATCAGGTACGTGTTGCCGCCCAGGTCGCGCACGAGGCGGGATTTCTCGCCTTCGCTGAGCGCAATGCCCTCGTAGTCGTGATAACCGAGCGATGCCAGCACGCCGAGCGATTGCTGCGACAGCGGCAGCAAGCCCGCTGCCTGCGCCGACACGGCGACGCCGTTGATCGAATGCGTATGCATCACGCACAGCGCGTCGTCGCGTGCCGCATGCACCGCGCTATGAATGGTGAAGCCGGCCGGATTGATCTCGTACGGCGACTCGGACACCTTGCGTCCGTCGAGATCGACCTTGACCAGCGACGACGCGGTGATCTCGTCGAACATCATTCCATACGGATTGATCAGGAAATGGTGCTCCGGGCCGGGCACGCGCGCGGAAATGTGGGTGAACACGAGATCGTCCCAGCCGAACAGCGCGGTGAGTCGATAGGCCGCCGCCAGGTTGACTCGCACATCCCATTCGGCGGGAGAAACCGCCTGCTTCGGGCTGACATCGGATAAGGCCACGTCGACACTCCTTGTTCAAGGTTGGATGCGGGCCGGGCCGCACGATGCGGCCCGGCGTGGGGGATTGCGTCAACCCGCCTGCGGCTTCGCGAGCTGATCGGCGACAGGCAGGCTGCGGATGCGCGTGCCGGTCGCCGCGAAGATCGCGTTGGTCAGCGCCGGCGCGACGGGCGGCAGGCCCGGCTCGCCGACACCACCGAGCGGCGTCGCAAAGTCGTCCGGCGCGACGAGATGCACGCGGATCTCGCGCGGCGCCTCGTTCATTCTCAGCACCTGGAAGCCGTTGAAGTTGCTCTGTTCCGGATGGCCATCCTTGAACGTGATCTCGCCGTGCAGCGCGATGCCGAGCCCCATCACTACCGCGCCCTCGAGCTGCGAGCGCACGCGCTCCGGATTGACCTGCGGCCCGCAGTCGATCGCGATGTCGACACGCGGCACCGAAATCCTGCCGTCCGCGCCGACCTGCACCTCGCACACGGCAGCCGTGTACGACACGAAGCTGCGATGCGCGGCGATCCCGAGCCCGTGCCCCTTCGGCAGCTTGCGGCCCCAGCCGGCTTCGCGCGCGACCGTCTCGACCACGCGCCGCAGCCGCCCGGCATCGACCGGATACAGCGCGGGATCCTCGCCGTAGTTCACGTTCTTCACCGTGATGTGCGGCTCGAAACGCCGTGCGGGCCCGATCAGCTCGAGCAGGAAATCCTTCGGGTCGCGGCCGGCCGCGTGCGCAAGCTCCGACACGAAGCTCTGGATCCCGAACGCGTGCGGGATGTTGTAGACCGAGCGGAACCAGCCGATCCGCGTGTGCGCTTCCACGGCCGGATTCTCGATCCGCACGTTCGGAATCGCGAACGGCAGATCCGCGATCCCTTGCGCAAGCTCGCCCGGCTGCTCGTGCACGACGCCCGCCCTGAACGTCGACTGGATCGACGGCGCGACCGTGCGATGCTGCCACGCGACCACCTTCCCCGATGCATCGATCCCGCCGTCGAACGCTTCGAGCGACACCGCGTGGAAATAGTCGTGCGCAATGTCGTCCTCGCGCGTGAACGTCAGCTTGACCGGCGCACCGACCGCCTTCGACAGCAGCGCCGCCTCCACCACGTAGTCCGGTTTCGACTTGCGGCCGAACCCGCCGCCGAGCAGCGTCACGTTGACCGTCACGCGCTCCGTCGGCAGCCCGAGCGCTTTCGCGATCTCGTCGCGCGTGGTCTGCGGCGCCTGCGTGCAGGCCCACACTTCGCAGCGGCCGTCGGCCACGCGCGCGACGGCCGCGGGCGGCTCCATCGTTGCATGCGCGAGATGCGGGATGTAGTACGTCGCACGCACGCGTTTCGCGGCGCCGGCAAGCGCCGCGGCCGCGTCGCCGTCGTTGCGGATCACGTCGCCCGGCTGCGCGGCGGCCGCTTCGAGCGTCTTGCGATACGCGGCCGAGTCGTAGCCCGCGTTGGGCCCATGCTTCCAGTCGATCTTCAGTTGCGCGCGCGCCTGGATGGCCGTCCACGTGTCGCGCGCGACGACGGCCACGCCGCCGAGCGGCTGGAAGCCGGACGGCAGCGGCGCCGACGCGAGCTGCACGACCCTGACGACGCCCGGCAGCTTCTCCGCGGTCGATGCGTCGACCGACGCCACCGTGTCGCCATAGGCCGGCGGTCGCGCGACGACCGCATACAGCATGCCGTCGAGCCGCGTGTCGATCCCGTAGTGCGCGCGGCCGCCGACGATGTCGCGTCCGTCGATCAGTGCGGTTTTGCCCTTGCCGATATAGCGAAATTCGGCCGGCGCTTTCAGCACCACGGCGGCAGGATCCGGCACCGGCAGCGCGGCCGCTTTCGCCGCGAGCTCGCCGAAGCCGAGCTTGCGCCCGCTCTTCGTGTCGACGACCTCGTGCACCGTCACCTTGACCTGCCGCGCGTCGACGCCCCACGCCGTCGCGGCAGCCTGCTCGAGCATCGTGCGCGCGGCCGCGCCCGCGCGGCGCAGCGCGGCGAAGCTCTGGCGCAGGCTGCGCGAGCCATCGGTGTTCTGGTTGCCATAGCGCGGCTCGTCGCCGACTGCCTGCGCGACCTTCACGCGCGCCCAGTCCGCACCCAGCTCGTCGGCGACCACGAGCGCGACGCTCGTGCGCACGCCCTGCCCCATCTCGGAGCGGATGCAGGTCACGGTGACGGTACCGTCCGGTGCGATCGCAACGAACAGGTGCGGATCGTCGCGCAACCCGTGCGGCATCCCGGCGCCGCCATATTGCGGATTCGCGCTGACGGGCGGCTGCACCGGTACGGCCGCGCGCACGAGCGACGGCACGCCGAACGCGAGCAGCAGCCCGCCGGAGGCGAAGCCGAGCAGCAGCGCGCGGCGGCTTTCGTTGTGGACGGAGAGTTCAGGCGCGCTCATGCGGCACCTCCGCTGCGCACGGCCAGCCGGATCGCCGCGCGGATGCGCGTATAGGTGCCGCAGCGGCAGATGTTGCCGGACATCGCATCGTCGATGTCGGCGTCGGTCGGATGGGGATTCGTCTTCAGCAGCGACGCGGCCTGCATGATCTGCCCGGACTGGCAGTAGCCGCACTGTGCGACGTTCAGTTCCTGCCATGCCTGCTGCAGCGGGTGCGTCAGGTCCGTCGACAGTCCCTCGATCGTCGTCACGCGTTTGCCGGAAGCAGCCGCGACGGGCGTGATGCACGAGCGGATCGCGACGCCGTCGAGATGCACCGTGCATGCGCCGCACAGCGCCATGCCGCAGCCGAACTTGGTGCCGGTGTGGCCGAGGACATCGCGCAGATACCAGAGCAACGGCATGTCGGGATTGCCGTCGAAGTGCTGTTCGCTACCGTTGACGGTCAGCGTGATCATCGTTCACCTCCTGGTTGCGACGCCCGCGTCGGACAGGCATCGGGTGGGGATTCGAACGGCGCGGCGCACATTCCGGACAACCAGGCGGGCGTGGCGCCGTGTCGTGAACCGTGCCGCGTGCGGACACGATCGGGCCGATGCCGCAAACGAGGCTGTCGTCCGGTTGCCTTCGCAACGTTTCAATGACATCCCGGCCAACCGCTCGTCCGCATGGATCGCCGATCGCATTATCGAACCATTTTGGATTTGCCGTCGGATCGACGCGATTCGGGAGTTTTAGGCAATCGGGGAAGGAAGTTCGGCCGGGAATGGAATGTTGCGACCGGCATGCTTGTCGGTGATGTCGCCGGCTGCTTTCGTTCCGGCTTGCGGGGTGTTGTGCGCGGCAACGCGCAACGGAATGACTCGGGGAAACGTACCGGCCCGACACGCATCGACGGCGCCTGGCCGGGCGTGTATTCGGCTTCGTCAGGTTGTCGAACGAAGCGGTCGCGCACATGCAGATGTCCGGCCGGCCTCGCGGCCGGACCGGATCCTTGCCCGACTGCACCGAGCGGTTCGGTGCGCTACCGCGCGGTCACGCTCATGGCGATCGCAACGCCTGCAAGCCCAGCGTCAGCGCGTTGTACGGCATCTCCATGGCCCCCATCGAGAAGCTCGTCGTCTTCGCGGGCGCCCCCGGCGTACGCATCAGCGCGTGCACGATCCGCTCGCTCGCATGACCGTCGCCATACGGATTGCTCGCGCGCGACATTTCCTCGTACGCGCTCTCGCTGTCGAGCAATCGCGACGCCTCCCACACGATCCGCTCCTGATCCGTGCCGACGAGCCGAGCGGTGCCGGCCTGGATCGCTTCGGGCCGCTCGGTCGTCTCGCGCGTGACGAGCACCGGCTTGCCCAGCGCCGGCCCTTCTTCCTGAATGCCGCCCGAATCGGTGATGATGAAATGCGCGCGAGACATCAGGAATACGAACGACAGATATTCCTGCGGCTCGATCAGGTAAATGTTCGGCACGCCACCGAGCCGCGCGCGCGCCGGCTCCCGCACGTTCGGATTCATGTGCAGCGGATAGACGAACTGCGCGTCGCGATAGCGGTTCGCGAGCGTGCACAGCGCGTCGCAGAAATGCTGGAACGGCTCGCCGAAGCTCTCGCGGCGATGGCCGGTGATCAGCACCATGCGCCGCGACGGTTCGAGAAACGGAAAATGTGCGGCGACCTTTTCCCTGAGCGCGGTCGTGCGGTCCAGCATCCGCTTGACCTCGTGCAGCGCATCGATCACGGTATTGCCGGTGAGCGAGACCGCCCCGCCCGGCACGCCCTCGCTGAGCAGGTTGTCGCGGGCTTGCCCGGTCGGTGCGAAATGCCATGACGACACCGCGTCGGTCACGCGGCGATTCAACTCCTCCGGCCACGGCGACCAGATGTCGCCGCTGCGTAAACCGGCCTCGACGTGCCCGACCGGCAGATAGCGATAGAACGCCGCGAGACTGACCGCGAGCGTCGTCGTCGTATCGCCGTGCACCAGCACGACGTCCGGACGCAATTCGTCGAAGACCACGCCGATCGCCTGAAGAATGCCGGTCGTCACGTCGGTCAGCGTCTGGCTTTGCCGCATCAGGTTGAGATCGTAGTCGGGCTTGATGTCGAACAGCGTCAACACCTGATCGAGCATTTCGCGATGCTGCGCGGTCACGCATACCCTGGCGTCGACATCCGCGTGCGCCTTCAGCGCACGCACCAGCGGCGCCATCTTGATGGCCTCCGGCCGAGTCCCGAACACAAGCAAGATCTTTTTCATCGATATCCTCGATTAGCCGCTTTGCGTCGAGCGCCCCGCACATGGCGCAAAGCATGTATTCAGGCGGCACCTCCCGTACTCGTACGCGGTACACACGTCGATGTGTCGCGGGCGAGCGCGCCGTCCTGTCCGCGCGGTCTACGCCACGCGAATCGTCGTACTACCGGCGTCCCGATGCACTACGCAGTCACGTCATGATTCGTTCCTCGCCGTGTCGAGCGTCACGCCTGTTCGTCACGTCACTTCCACTACAGCAATATTCAAACCAGCCGCCCTGCGACCGGGTCCGGTTCGCGCGACGCATGCGGTTCATATGCGGCGTGTTTAGGAATGTTTCACAACTGCTACGGGTGTCGCATCGCCGTACGAGCGCGATACGGATAAACATCCGGCCATGCATGCGATCCATCCGACCACGTCATCCGACGAATGGCGGATTCATGTCGAGCGCCGATTACGAATCGGGCTTCACGCATCTTTCGAAACGCTTTACGACGCCTCGATTCGCACCTTTTGTCTGTGCAGCGAATGGTGCGCAATCGACTGCTGGCCACGGTCATGCATGAAGGATTCCCCCGACACGCAGCGTCTTTCGCATCGTCCGAATCGAAGGGTGGGAAGTGTTTCGAATGTGTAACGCAAATCCGGCACGATGCGATTACATCGGAGTCCGGTCCATTCGGTACAAGTGGCAGGCGGAACTACCCTGCCTTCCCGGTGATACGGACGCAACGATCGACGGTGACGCACCGATAACGCAAAGCCGCGCCCGGCAAGGCGGCAGAGCTTCGGCAGACCAATCGCTCGCTGCATGGCGCGTGCGCGCCGCGACGCCGACGGCGCGCGGTCACGCCGCTTGCGCACAAGCTGATTCGTCGGTGAATCAAAACACGCCGCCGCCACCCGGACCGCACGCGCACCCTGCCCCCCGCCCCTTGCTGCACGAGGCATCTCGACCGATGGCTCACACCTTGCTTATTCCAAGACAGGTGCGTCCCGAAGCACTCGCACGACAGCAGACAGACGGGGACGCCAAAGCAACGAAGCCGGGAGGCGAAGCGACGCGTCCGCGTGGGGCGAACGACATCTGCCCCAGCGCGACGAGCGTGCCGCCGCTTCCCGTTGATATCCGCGCGAACCGCGGGCCGCCTTCAAGCGCTGATGCGACGAACCGGCTCGTGAGCACGAATAGCGGCACCAGCCTCAAGTTCACCCGCGCCAGGGTGCACTGAGCCAAAACGTCGACACGCTCGCCAGGCGCGACACGGCCAACGCCGCGCCCGGCGACGATAGAGAAGGACCACCGCGCAGGAGCCCCGATCATGAACCGGCCCGCGCTTTTCCCGGCCGCGCACGCATGCGCGGCGGCCGCCACCCGGCTGTGCCGCCTGTGGCGCATCGCCTGCTGTGTGGCCGCGAGCGGCCTCGCGCTGCACGCGAGCGCCGCCGAACTCCAGCTCAACGGAATGTACCAACGCCCCGACGGCGCGATCACCGTGCGCCTGAACGGCGCCGGCATCGATCCTTATTTCGCGGCGAAGGCGCTGCTCGCAGCCGCCGATGCGCAACTCGACGCGCATCAGGCCGCTCTTGCGTGGATCGCCTGGCTGTTGCCGCGCCAGCGTCCGGACGGCAGCTTCGATCGCTACTGTGTGAAGAACGGCCAGTACAACGCATGCGTCGAGGCGGACGCCGTCGACGCGATGATGGCGACCTGGATCGAACTGCTCGCCCGCTTCGCACCACCCGACGGCATGCCCGCAGCATGGGAGCTCAGCCTGAACCGCGCAGGCGCGCATCTGGACACCCTGCTCGACAAGCCCGCTGGCGTCTATCAGGTCTCGTCGTCGCAGCACGTCGCGTTGCTGATGGACAACGTCGAGGTGCACAGCGCGTTCCAGGCGCTCGCCGCTTACTACGTCCGGCGCGCCGACTACACGCACGCGGGCCCGTGGAGCCAGCGCGCCGACCGGCTCGCGTCGGCAATCCTGAAGGTGTTCTGGCGCGGTGCGCAATCCGGCTTTCGCGCCAGCACGCAGCAGGTCAGCGATACGAGCTTTTATCCGGCGAAAATCGCGCAAATCTTCCCGCTCCTGTCCGGCATTCAGGTACCCGAAAAATCCAGCGAGACGATCTACGCGCAGTGGATGCAGAAATACGGCAAGACCTGGCAGCAACTCGCCGGCAGTGATTATCCGTGGGGCTTGATCGCGCTGGTCGCTTACAAGATGAACGACTGGAGCACGGTCACCTGCTGGCATGCGCGATCCGGCCCGTACCGCCACGGCCCACACTGGAACGTACTGGAGGAGTCGCTTTATCTGGCATTCGAAAGCCGGATGGCTGCCCCCGTCGCGCCCGCTCAATGCGGATTCACGACGGCTGCGGCAACGGCAACCGCGTTGCGATGACACAAGGTGCGCGCGGTCCATGATGATTGAATGGAAAGGAGACGTGTCATGTGTGGCATCGTCGGCGCGGTCGCGCAACGGGACATCGTCCCGATTCTGATTGAAGGTTTGCGCCGCCTCGAATATCGCGGCTACGATTCATGCGGCGTCGCAACGGTCGTCAACGGCCAGGCGCGCCGCGAGCGCAGCGTGTCGCGCGTCGCCGATCTCGACGCGCACGTGCGCAGCGCCGGCCTGACCGGCAGCACCGGCATCGCGCATACGCGCTGGGCAACCCACGGTGCGCCGGCAACCTGCAATGCTCATCCGATCTTCTCGCGCGATGAAATCGCACTCGTGCACAACGGCATCATCGAGAACCACGAAACGTTGCGCAAGCAACTTTCAGACGAGCACTACGAATTCGACGGCCAGACCGACACCGAAGTCGTCGCCCACCTGATCCACAGCAAGTATCGCGGCGACCTGCTCGCTGCCGTGCGCGATGCAACGTCGCAGCTACACGGCGCCTACGCGATCGCGGTGTTCAGCAAACACGAGCCGCAGCGGCTGATCGGTGCGCGGGTCGGCTCACCGCTCGTCGTCGGCGTGAAGGACGGCGAATGCTTTCTCGCGTCCGACGCGCTCGCGCTCGCCGGCATCACCGACCGCTTCATCTTTCTCGAGGAGGGCGACATCGTCGAGTTGACGCCGGGCGGCGTGCGGGTGCTCGATCGCACCGGCGCGCCGGTCGAGCGCACGATACAGACCGTTTCCTCCGCGCAGGGCGTGGTCGAACTCGGGCCGTACCGGCACTTCATGCAGAAGGAGATTTTCGAGCAGCCGCAGGCCGTGGCTGCGACCATCCCGGATGCGGGGCTGTTCGATCCGGCGATATTCGGCCCGGACGCCGCACGGGCGTTCGAGCAGATCGACAACGTGCTGATTCTCGCGTGCGGCACGAGTCATTATTCCGGCCTGACCGCGCGCCGCTGGCTCGAAACGATCGCACGCGTGCCTGCGCAGGTCGAAATCGCGAGCGAATACCGTTACAGCGACGCGCTCGCCACGCCGAACACGCTGGTGGTGAGCGTGTCGCAATCCGGCGAGACCGCCGATACGCTCGCCGCGCTCAAGTACGCGCAGGCGCTCGGCCATATCGACACGCTGGCGATCTGCAACGTGCCGACCAGCGCGATGATGCGTCAGACCGGCCTGCGGTTCCTGACGCGGGCCGGCCCGGAAATCGGCGTCGCGTCGACCAAGGCATTCACGACGCAGCTCGTCGCGCTGTTCATCCTCGCCGTGACGCTCGGCCGGCTGCGCGGCTACGTCGACGACGCGCAACTCGCGCGTTACACGACGCAGTTGCGACGGCTGCCCGGTGCGCTCGAAGACGTGCTCGGGCTGGAGCCTCAAATCGAGCGCTGGGCGGCGGAATTCGCGCAGCACGAGAACGCGCTGTTTCTCGGGCGCGGGCTGCACTACCCGATCGCGCTCGAAGGCGCGTTGAAGCTGAAGGAGATTTCGTATATCCACGCGGAAGCGTATCCCGCGGGTGAGCTGAAGCACGGGCCGCTGGCGCTCGTGACCCACACGATGCCCGTCGCGACGATCGCGCCGAACGATGCGCTGCTCGAGAAGCTGAAGTCGAACATGCAGGAAGTGCGGGCGCGCGGCGGGCAGCTTTACGTGTTCGCCGATGCCGATACGCGGATCGACAACAGTGACGGCGTGTCGGTGCTGCGGATGCCGGATTACTATGGGCTGTTGTCGCCGATCCTGCACGTGGTGCCGTTGCAACTGCTTGCGTATCACGCGGCGTGTTTGCGTGGCGCGGATATCGACAAGCCCAGGAACCTGGCGAAATCGGTGACGGTGGAGTGATGGGCTCGAGTGACTCCGCGCGTAGATTGACGACTACATCGAAAATACCGGCAGACAATAATCTTTTGATTGACTGAAATGACGTGCTCGGCAATGGGATCGTGTGATGCGATGCGCCGCAGGACACCTCCTGCAAACGATCCTTCTTCGCGGCATGCCTAAAGCATCATCGGTGTTGTCGGCACGTTACCTGCGCCCTACCCGAATTCCGAGGTAACGCAGGATCAGCGTCCCGTACCGGCGGGCCCGGCCGCGGGCGGCTTGGACGTCCAGGTTGCGAGCGCGCGTGTGAGGTCGTCCGACACGTAGTGGGGGCCATCGAACAGATAGGTCGAATAGCCGCCATAAGCCAATAGCTGCTTGCTCAACTCTTCGGCGCTGGCAGAACGGAATCCCCCATGCTCGGCTGGCCGGAAGGCTTCGGCGATGACCCGCACGCGTCGTTTGCCCAGGCGCGCAGCCAGTGCGTCGAGGTAGGCGCGCGCGACGTACGGCTCGCGGGCATAGACACCGCAGCCGTCCTGGAAGAACACGCCTACGTCTGTCGGCAGCCACGATGCGAGCCAGTCTGCGAGCGCCTTTCCGCCGACATTGGTCTGGTCGTAGACACTCACCCACAGCGGACGAGGCAGTCGCTGCAGGATCTCGGCGAGCTTGGGCGCCTCCTGCCAGGTCGGATCGATTTCGACTGGAAAATAGTAGCCGGTGACATGCAGCGGGACCGGCACGCGCACCGCCTCCTCGGATAGATTCGCGAGCGTCGACAGGTGAGTACGTGCACGTTTTTCGTCCTGGTAGCCGGCCAGGCCCAGGATGACGTTCCTGGCCCACGGCTCACGACCGATGCGTTCCCAGTCGGGAAGGTTCGCCGCGGTACGGATGCGGGTCCCGGGGATATACGCGGTATCGTCGACGACGACCCACTGGACCAACAGATCCCGCACGCCGAGCATCTGCCAGTTTCCGGCCGGACGCGTCGTCGCGCTGTCCAGTTGCCAGACGATTCCGCCGGCGTGAACGTCGTGCGCGGTCCAGCTGCACGCGGCCACCGCAAGCGATGCGCCGATGGCCGCGAGCGTCGCCACCCGCGGCGAATGCCGCGCGCCGGCGCGTCGGCGCAATCGGCCTGACCACCTGAACCGGCCCATGTGCTGTCGAATCTTGCGCAAAGCCGGTATGGCATACGCGGTCATCGCTGGCTCCCCGGAAGCACGCTCGCGCATCATCGTAGCCGATCAAACGCAAGCGTGCGACCCGCATTTTCGATGCGGGTCGCACGAGGCTGCCGCCACGCTCGTCTCACTTGGCAGTCGTGCCGTCTACCCACTTGTAGCCGAGATTCGTAATGCCGGTGACCAGACTCTGGAAGTCCTGGTAGGCCGGCAATCCGAGATCGGGCTCAAGCCAGTACGGATGGAAGAAGAAGGACGCGAAACCGTCCCGCACCGCCAAACCATATTGAGCATTGGTGACGATTTGCTGCCATGTGTACGTGATACACGAGAACGGGTCGATATTGCAGATGTTGTACTGGACACTGCCCAGGTTCTCCGGAATGATCCGCTGCCCGTAGTAATCGGAGTTGATGATGTACGGGAAGAACTGCCCGGCCGAAAAGTCCTGGTTGGGCGCCCCCGTTCCGAGTTGCGGCTTGGTCGCGGTGTAGTAGACGGCCCGCTGGAACGTCGTCGGGAACGTGAGGGCTGTGGCCGCCGCTGCCAACGGCGACACCTGGTACTGCGGCGCAGCCCAACCGACGATCTTGTAGCCGTTGGTCGTGAACTCGGCGATGCCCTCGGCCATTCTGCCTTCCGCCCATTGAATGGAGTCCTCATCGACGGGACGGTTCTGGACCGCATACCAGAACTCATAGTCGCTGCCGCTGACCGCAGTGAGAAGATTCGGCGTCGAATCGTACTGGTGCGTAAGGCCGTGCATCACGATCGAGCCGCCGCGCGCTATCGCGTAGTTCAGCGAACTCTTGAGGCCCGTCGCCTGCGCAAGATGGATCGTCTCCGGGACGCCGCCGGTGTAATAGCCGTTCGGATCCGTATACACGGGAATGGTGGCCATCGTGAACGGGATCCTCTTCGAATACAGATAATTCGTGAGCAATTTCATCGAACTCGTCGTTGTATACGCGTCGAGGTCCTCCAGACGGACGAGCGCACGGTGATTCACCGGTGCATTGGTCTGCAGAATGTCGTGCAGGATGTCGCATATCACCAGGTATCGATCCGTCGGGCCGATGTAGGAAAACGGCATATCCGCGAAATACCAGAACTTGCCCGAGCGCATGATGTATGGCGTGGTCGCCCCATTCGTGCTGTTCTTGATGGTGACGAGCGCTTGCGCCTTGGTGGCATCGACGACCTGGGTCAGCCCGACATCCGGGTCCGCGTTGATGGCGCCGGTTGAAGCGTTATACGCGTAGTACTTGACCATCGACAGGTTCTTGTACGTGACCGTGTCGTAGAAACCGGGGTTCGGATTGCTTGACGAAGGCGTCGCGTTCAACCCGGCAATGCCTTGAAAGCTGAACCCGAAGGTCTGGTTGAAGGTGTACGCCGTGTTCCATGCCAGCTGCCACAAGTTGTATTTGAACCAGACCACGGTCTTCGTGGCGGTCATCACGTCGCTCATGAACGCCGTCGGAATCGGGTTGTTGTAGTAGTCGCCGATGTAGAACGTGACGTCGTGGTTCGCCACCATCCCGGACGTGTAGTTCTGTATCGGAACCAGGTCGACCGTCGCATTGAAATGGCCCAGCAGGTTCCTCAACATGATGCTGTACATCAGGCCAAGCTTCGAATACGGGTCGTTGGCCGGGTTGTCGTACAGCACGAGCGTATGTGCCGTGGTAGCCTGCGCGTGCGCCGTGCCCGGCAACGTCATTTGCGCGAGTCCGGCAAGCAGGGCTATGACAAGCAAGATCTTTTTCATGACCGTTTCTCCCTAGTCACGTTGCACGTTGCCACCGGCTTTCTTGACGGATTTCAAGTTGAACTTGGGGCGCCCCGTCTCCTTGTATGCCTTCTCCCAATCCTCGTCGGACATGCCCGGCTTCACGTTGACCTGAGCAGAGCCGTTCGGCAACGGAGGTGGTTTGATCTTTACGGCAGATGAATTGCTTTTCTCCTGCGTATTCGCATCCTGAGCAGCGACGCCGAATACGAGTACTGAAATTAATGTGACGAGTGATCCGACGACGCTCAGCCCACGCCTAAAAGATTGATCGTGACGAGAAGCCATGATTTTCATCCTTTGATATGCAAATTAAGCCCATCTCATAAACGAAACGAGCACGGCAATATGCCATGCAGAATCGGGGTGTTATGTCGTTATTTTTTATGCGTGCTTGCTGCCAGCAGAAAATCCGGGATCGGATAGTTTTGTTTTCAAGCTAAAAACGTACCATCCGTCGCAAATGGGCACAGGGCAAAGGCATCGAAATTGACGCGCCAGGCGATCCGGATTTGTTTCAAAAAAACGTTTCACGCGTGCAACACGGCCGGCGTCACGTGCTGTCGTCCGGAAAACGAGTGAAATCCGTTCGGATGATTCAGGAAAATCCAGTTCGTCGGTGCGCCACCCGGAAATCGCCCCGGATGACTCGTCCATGGAACGGCAACCGGCGAACCGGGTTTCCTGGTTCAAAGAGGATCTTTCCGGTCGGTGCCCGCGGGAATCGCGAGACGAACTCCCGGCAACGGCAGCCCTGGACCTGTATCAGGTCTGAAAAGTTACCTTTCATCAGATCAAGTGACCAGGCGTTTCAGCACTGAAACATTTGGCTCGGTTTCGTGGGGCCGATCGCGTGCGGCGCGCCGCGGCGCCCTGAAGGTCAAGGGTGGCACAGCAATGGCGCATGATTTGCTTGATGGGCTGTGTATCGAGACGATGGTGCCCGGGGAGCACGGCGAAAAAGCGAGATCGAGCGGCTGCAAGCGTCGATGGTGCGGGGTTCATCCGTGCTGGAGACAGCGGTAGGCAAGCGAACAACCCGCTTTCAAAAGTCGTCCACTGAACACGTTGCATTTTTAAGGATGTTACGCGATCGCATCGGGAAGGCTCCGGGTCTGACCGAGCCTTTTACGAGCGAATACAGTTTCCGTGGCGCAAGCCACGGAGTGGAAGTGACGGGGTCGACGAGGATGGAGAAACATATTCGTCCAGCGTCGGTATGAGGGAGACGCGTCTCCATAAGAGAAAATCGCGGAAAAATGATGGAAAATACAATATGGATTGCATATTTATATGCATTCGACATTATTGCCATTGTGACCGCAATCGTCATCTTGGTAAGCACGCTGGATGACCTTACGTTGGACGTCTATTATTGGTCAGGCGAGATCGGGCGAATTCTGCGTCACGAAAAATCGCAGACTATCGATATCGCGATGCTGCGCGCGCAGGAAGAGCGCCATCTGGCGCTGATGGTGCCGGCCTGGAAGGAATATGACGTGATCGCCAAAATGATTGAAAACACATTGGCGACCCTCGAGTACGAGCGATATGTCATCTTCGTCGGAACCTATCACAACGACGCCGAAACCACGGCAGAGGTCGAACGGATGGTCCGCCGGTATCCAGGCCGGGTGACGCGCGTGACGGTCATGAACGACGGGCCGACCTGCAAGGCGGACTGCCTGAACTGGATCGTCGAAGCCATTCTGCGCTACGAAGCGACGCATCGTATTCAGTTCGCGGGCGTCGTGATGCACGACTGCGAAGATGTCATTCATCCAGTCGAACTCAAATACCTCAGCCATGCCATTGCCGACAGCGACCTGGTCCAGCTTCCGGTTCTGTCGTTGCCGCGGAAATGGAACGAGTTCGTGGCCGGATGCTATATGGACGATTTCAGCGAGACGCACCAGAAGGACATGCCGGCGCGAGCCCGCCTGACCGGCATCGTCCCGGGTGCGGGCGTTGCGTCTTGCTACAGCAGGCGCGCCATCGAAGCGGCAATGAAGGAACGCGACGGCTGTCCGTTCAACACCAGTTCGCTGACCGAGGACTATGACTTCAGCTTTCGGTTGAGGGATCTGGGCATGAAGGAAACCTTTGCCCGCTTTCCGCTTTCGAATATCGCACAAGATGCGGGAGCCGAGCGTGCAAATGGCGGCACCAATCAAAACCTGCTGGCCACGCGCGAGTATTTTCCAAAGACATTTCGCACCGCCTATCGGCAGCGTGCACGCTGGATCCTCGGCATCTCCTTTCAGGGCTGGGAGCAACTCGGCTGGAAAGGCGATTTCCTCACCCGCTACATGTTCTTCCACGACCGCAAGGGTATCGTTACGTCGCTTTTTTCGGTGATTGCCTATGGTGTCCTGATCAACTTCGTCACGATTGCCGCCCTTCATAAATTCGGTCATGTTGCCCCCGTCAGCGCCTCGCTCGTCATGGTGGGCGACTGGATCAATCCGCTGCTCTGGGTGAACACCGTCATGCTGCTTGCTCGCGCCGGGCAGCGCTACTACTTTGTCAGCAAGCTGAATGGTCCGGTCCAGGGGCTGCTGTCAATTCCGCGGATGCTCGTCAACAACCTGATCAATTTCTATGCGGTATGTCGCGCGTGGCGCATCTATATCGGCCACCTGACAAACGGCAAGCCGATCGCCTGGGACAAGACCAGCCATACCTACCTGTCCAACGAAGCGCTTGGCAAAGCACGCCGCAAGGTTGGCGAGATCCTGGTCGGTTGGGGCGTGGTCACACCAGGGCAATTGCAGGAAAGCCTCGAGAAGCAACTGACATGCGGCAAACGGCTGGGCGAACTGTTGGTCGAAGATAGCGCGATATCCACCGAATCGCTGGCGGATGCGCTCGCCGAGCAAGCGGATCTCCCCCGCGTGAGCCTGGGCAATGTGGCGGTCGGCCACTTCGCGTACTCGCTGGCATTCGAGCTGCAGTACGCGTATCGGGCCGTCCCGTTTTCGACTGCGGACGACGGCACGCTGAACGTTGCGGTCGGGCGGCCACTCACGAAAGACGAACAGGACATCGTGCGGCGCGGCGCCAAAACGAACGTCGCCTATTTCATTGCCTGCGATATGGAGATTGCAGCCGAACTCGCTCGACACTCGCGCTTTGTCGAGCTCGCACGAGTCCGCGGCGGCGATGAAGCAACGCCGCAGGCATCCGTAGCGATAAAGCCGTTGGGAGAACAAGCATGAAACGCTCGCGACTCCCGATCACGATCGGCTTCAAGCGCTGCGCCCGGTTGAGCGTATTGGCGATCGCCGTGTCGTTGGCCTGGCAGGCTCCGGCATGCGCCGAGCGGCCGCTCGCCCCCAAAGCCTATCGGCTCGCCGACGGCGCATACAAGGCGATCAGCGCCGGCGACCTGCCCCGCGCGGAAGAGTATGCGCTGCGCGCCCTCAAGATTCAGCCCGGAAGCGAACAACTCGGGCTGCTGCTCCTCGATGTACTCAAGCGGGAAGGAAAAATCGACGAAGCCGACGCGATGGTGGAATCGCTGAGAACCCGTTTTCCGAAAAGCGCGGCGGTACTGGCGGAGCATGGCTACCTGGCACAGAGGCAGATGCGTTACGACGTGGCGTGCAGCGACTTCTCGGCCGCCGTCGCGACCGGAAAATGGAGCAAGGAGCAGCAGCGCAACCTGCGTCTCGCGTGGTCGGACAGCGCGCTCGCCGCCAATCGCCTGCATGAAGCCGGCGTTGCGCTGGCACCGCTGGCAGACGAACAATCGGCCGTGATTCAGTTACGTATCGCGCAGTTGAGCCTGATGTCGGGCGATCGCGAAAGCGCGATCCGCGTGGCGGACCTGGCAGCCAGCAACGCGTCGACGGACGGCGAGCGGAAGATGGCCGCGTCGATCGCGGCGCAGGCACGGCAGCCCGTCGATCCGCCGCAAGCGCCCGTGGACAATACCGCGCGACAGAAGCTGCAGGAGGCCTACGACCTCCTGCGCGAACACAAGGATCGCGAGGCGCTCGACGCATTCCAGGAGGGTTTCGACGGCGGGGCCGGCAACGCGATGAACTACGCGGACGCAGGCTATGCGGCCAAGCGTATCGGCTTGAACGAGCAGTCCGTTGAACTGTTCGAGCATAGTCTCGACGCCGATGAAAACGAACACGCCTTCGATGCGCAACACAAGTTCGGCTATCGGCGAGAAGTCGAGCAACTGCAGCGCACCTGGGGTTTCGTGCTGAGCGCGCCCTACCAGTCGGCCGCGTTCGGTCCGCAAGGCACCATCAGCGTGTTGCAGCCGGGTATCGAGGCGTACTGGCAGCCACCGAAGATCGGCTACCAGAACGGACGCATTCTCCAGTTCTTCGTGCGCGGATACGGCACGGCATACGACGGGACAGGCAACGTGACCGGCATGCCGACCGTGCAGGGTTCGGTGGGGGTGCGCTACAAGCCGCTGCCCGACCAGAACGTCGTGATGACCGCCGAGCGGCTTTTCCACATCGGCAGCCTGTCGATGACGGACTGGCTGATGCGCCTGGGCTATTCGTCGGAAGCGGGCACCGACCTGAGGGTCACCGAACCGAGCTGGCGTAGCTGGCAGGCCTATGTCGAAGGTGCGTACTTCATCAAGGCAGGCCGATACATCATCTATTCGGAGTTGCGTTACGGACACACCTGGCGTCTGCCGATGCTCAGCGACCGGCTGACCGTCTACCCGCATGCCGCGGTTGCCGGCGATCACGACAACCGCCAGCCGGACAAGACCGCAATCGGTGCGGGGCCCGGCATCCAGTTTCGGTACTGGTTTCGCGAAGGCAGGTATAGCGCACCGGCAAGCTATCTGGATGTCACGGTGCAATACAGGTTTCCATTGACGTCAGCGGCACGCGCACGTGGTCTCGTGGTACGCGCGACATTGTGGTTCTAACCAGCGACGCTGACGCTTGCGCGCGGACGGCGCGATCAGTTGGGCGATTTAAGCGTGATGATCGTTTGACGCAGCAACTGGAAGTAGGAGCTCGTCGAGTACGGGAGCATCTCTTCGACGTAGTTCCACCAGAAGAAACCTCCGATGAAACGCGGGTCGGTCATGCTGTTGACCATCGGGTAATAGGTTGTGATCAGGTTCTGCTGCACCGAGGCCGGCGCGGCGGTATCCGAGGTACCGATTTCGCCGAAGCCGACCTTCGCGTTCGGGAAAATGCTTTCGAGCGCCGCGAAATCGTTCTTCCACGACGGATTCAGCCCCGGGCAATCCTGGTACGGGTAGTAGCTGAACAGCGCGTAGTCGGCCTGCTGGCGAACCGTCGACGGCAGGAACGTCGTCGGCCAGGTCTTCCAGTAATCCTGGGGCTTCGCCCAGCAGTTGTTGCCCTTGCTGTCATCGTTGTAGTACAGCGTGATGGCTGTCTTGCCGCCGTTCGATTTCACGATCGTGTTCGCCGCGGCGACCATCTGGCCGATCTGCTGTTCTTCCGAATTGACCACGGAGTTCGTGCCGTTCGGGTCGTTGCGCAGCCATTCGCCGTTGATTTCGTTGGCGATCTCCCACACGTCGACGGTGTTCTTCAACTGCGACACCAGCTCCTGCGTTCTCGCTTTATACGTCGCGAGATCCGTCGGGAAATAGTACGAATCGTAGACTTCGCCCATCACGTATGCGACCGCGTGCAGGCGCAACAACGGTGCGTAGTAGTCGGCGGCCGACGTACCCGGATCGAACACGACACGCACGGTCGGCCGGTACGGCAGGTTCTGCAGCGACGCGACGATCGCATCGAGGTTGGTCAGGTCGTCGAGCGTCACGCCGTAGACCGGATTCTTCAGAGGTTCGACCTGAGCCTGGGCGGACTGCGATAAAGGTAACAGCCCGGCAACAGCAACGCACGCGGCAACGGCCGTGCGCGAGAAATGTTTCGTCAGCTTTTTCAAAACGTCTTTCCGTCCAAAAGTAAGAAGAAGCGCGATTTTAGACGAAAATAAAAGGTAATTATCTGACGATATCGGCAACACAATGCGCGGCGCCGCGAGGCCGACATCTAATGCGGGCGCGCGAACGCCGTGCCGGAGAAGCTGCCCCGCGATGCTGTCGAGAGACAAACGCAGTTCGTTGCCGCTCATTCCTCGCAATGGAAAAACCGCGGCTATCCGCTGATATTGCGCGGCAAGTGCGCCGATCTTGTCGTGCATGCGCGTTCACGAGCTTAGCGACCATCTTGCATACGCCAGCACCTCGAGGTGCGCACGATCCGCGAGGCCGTCGGCTAAATGCAGCGCTCTGGAATCGCCGAACATTTGTACGGATAGCCAACGATACGCGTCGCGATAGCCTCCGACTCCCGCGTTGATCAAATCGAGCTGCATGGCGGTCACACGAAGCAGCGCCGAACAACCAACGATCGATGGGAAAACCCGGACATCTTTGAGGACATTGGCCCGCCCTACACGATTCGAACGTGTGACCTACGGCTTAGAAGGCCGAAAAATGGTGGCATTTATCGATGTTGATCAATTTTCATAAATCCCGTGAATCTATCGCCAGATAAGGCTGACAGACCAATCCGGCCGTCCCGTGATGTTGACCCGAATTGATTGATTTGCCTAGAATCGGGTTACATGACGGTTACATGGGGTGCGCGACGGCATGCGCAACCCGTCTTACAGAAACGAGGCGATGGCTAAGGTCAACTTCACGGCGGCGCGCGTCAACGGGCATAGTTGCCCCCCCGATAAATCCCAAGCGTTCATCTGGGATTCGGGGGCGACCGGCCTTGGTCTGCGTGCAACGGTTGCCGGCACTCGCACCTATGTCTGGCAAGGCAAGCTCAATGGAGCGACTATTCGCGTCACGATAGGGGCGCCAAAGGATTGGGGGATTGATGACGCGCGGGACGAAGCTCGCCGCCTGAAGCGTATGGCCGATAGCGGCAAAGACCCTCGCGAGGAAGCCGCCGAGCAGCGGGCTGCCGCCGAGCAACGCAGGCTGGAAGCGCTCCGGCAGGACGTTACAGTCGGTGAAGCATGGGCCGAATATCTGAAGGCGAATCAGGGCAAGTGGAGCGAGCGCCACTACGCCGACCATGAGAGGCTGGCCCACGCTGGCGGCGAGCCGAAAAAACGCGGCAAAGGTGTAACCGTTGCGGGTCCGATGGCCGCGCTTATGTCGTTGAAGCTGTCAAACCTGACCGCCGACACCGTTGCCGCATGGCTCGAAACCGAATCGCAAACGCGTCCGACGAATGCCGAGCAGTCTTACCGGAAACTCAGGGCCTTCATCCGCTGGTGCAACGACAAACCGATATATGCGGGTTTGGTTCCGACGAACGCATACGCATCGCGCGCCGTACGCGCTGTCGTACCTCGTACCAATGCCAAAGGTGATTGCCTGCAGCGCGAGCAGCTACCCGCATGGTTTGCAGCCGTACGCCAGATTAGAAACCCGGTCATCAGCGCCTACCTGCAAGCCCTGCTACTGACCGGCGCGCGCCGCGAGGAGATGGCGGGGCTCCGTTGGGAGAATGTGGACTTCCAGTGGCGCAGCCTTCACATTGCGGACAAGGTGGAGACGGAAACGGGCCGCGTCATCCCACTCACCACGTACCTCGCGAGTGTCCTGCGGGAACTCCAGCGCTTGAACAATACCCCGCCGAATGTTCGGCAATTGCGCGAGCTGAACGCAAAAGGCGAATCGTGGTCGCCCTCCCCTTGGGTGTTCCCTAGTAATAAATCGGCAGACGGGAAAATCGCAGAGCCGCGCATAGCGCACAATCAAGCGCTTGCGGCAGCGAGCCTACCCCACATGAGCCTACACGGCCTTCGGCGTTCGTTCGGCACGCTTTCCGAGTGGGTGGAGTGCCCGGTCGGTGTAGTGGCTCAAATTCAGGGCCACAAACCATCAGCGATCGCCGAAAAACACTACCGTCGGCGCCCGCTCGACCTTCTACGCTTATGGCACGAACGCATCGAGGGATGGATGTTGGCACAGGCGGGCGTGGTGTTTGAGGCTAGCGGCCCGCAACCGGGATTGCAGGCCGTGAAGTAATGAATTCAGCGGCCGCGCATCCATCGCGTGCGGCCGTCACTGTTTGCTCCCGCCTAGTCTTAGCGGGCGAAGAGCCGGACACCTTCGCCGGCTCGGCGGGGGAATCCCAACGAAGGGCGCTTGAAGGGCGCAAATGGTCGACACCAATCTAATACTACTGGCGACTGCCGCTGAACATTTCGCTCGGCTGCAATGGCCGGATAATGCATCGCGAGACGACGCCATTTCGTACTTGGAACGGATTGGAGCATCTGAGGCCGCATACACGCCAGTCTACGCCGCGCGGCTGCTAACCGAGGACCGAATTCATGAGCAGATTAAAGTGCTTTGCAAGGTGGCGCGCCTAACGCTATACGATCCCGCAGCGCAACAGCCCACCATCGACGTGCAGAACGCGCTGGTAAGCGCCCTGGACCTCGCGCAACTCCTTGCCGAGGGTGTTGTGCTCAGCAACAGCGTCGAACGCGAACTAAGCGCCCGTGCGGCTGCATGGAAAGGCACCGACGAATTCGAACGCCGTTTGCTTGATCTTCATGAGAAAGGGGTTACTCGCCCCCTGCACCTTCATGAATGGTTCAAACGCGATAACTGGACACCGCGCGAGGCCATGCCGCTGCTCCTCGGACTTGAGCCGGAGCATGACTGGTTCGCACTTGCTAATGAATCGGGAACCGACGTCACCATCGTAAGCGCGCGCTGGCTAGATGGCTCGCTCGTATGTCTCGACGGCTGGCGTAACGCAAATGTCTTTCAGCGCGAGATTGCCCCCGATCCGAGTGATGCCGTTCCGGACGACATGCCACTCACCTCGCTGAATTTGCTCGACATGTCCGTGAGGCTGAGTCAGATGATGGCGATATTGGACAGCGGCGACCATCCGCCGCGGAACCCACCTGCCTACTATCTCGAATGGGCGGCGAAAAAGGGCTTTGATGTTCCCTGGCTCGCATGGGCTGAAAGCCAGGGACTGATTGCTCCGCGCGCAGTCGGACGGGAAGTAGCAGGAGCGCCACCAACCGAGGCGCTGACAGCCAATGCAGCCGCAACCAATGGCGAAGGGTGGAAAGCGCAGGCAAGGGAAATAGCCGACGAGTGCTTTGACCGTGACACCACGAATAGCTGCCGGGATAGCCTGGCGGGCTATTCGAAGCGCGTCATGGAAGAGATGCAAAAACGCGGCATCAACGGGCCCCGTGGACGAATCGACAACCCGAACACGATTCAGCGCGAGGCGCTCCAAGGAAAGAAATGGTGGGCCGGCAAGGCCAAGTAATATTCCGAGGAACGCGGGGAATCCGGGGAACGCATTCCCCGTCAATTCCCCGGCATTGACGAATCATGCTGAGAGCCAGCGCCCATAAGGGTTTGCTGGCTTTTTCATTTGTGCTTGGCGGGGAAATTCCCCGGCAATGAAGTGGAAACACCATCAACGATAAGGGTGTTTCTTATGCAGACAATCAATCCCCTGGCAAACCGGGTCGGCTTCCCCGAGGTCCTGCCGACCGACGAAGCCGCCGCCGTAATCAATCGCAAGCCGCAAACCCTGCGCAAATGGGCCTGCCTCGAGAATGGCCCGATTCGTCCGGTGCGCATCAATGGGCGCCTGGCGTGGAAAGTCTCCGACCTGCAATCGCTGCTGAACGGGGGGCGCAAGTGAAAAACGCCCGACCCAGCAAAGCCGAATCGAGCGCCGTCGAACAGCGCGAGTTTACCGCACTCATCCTCAACGAGTCACGCAGCGAGCCCCGTGTCGACAGCCGAGTACTCGCCCAGCATTTGGGGAATTCTCATCAACACGTGCGCGAGTTGCTCGAGAGCTATTCGAGCGACTTCGAAGCGCTAGGGGTTTTCCGGTTTGAAACCGGGAAACCTCCCCGCGGCTCGCTCGGTGGCCGCCCCGAGCGCTACGCGCTGCTGAACGAAGACCAGTGCTACTTGCTGCTGACCTACAGCCGGAACACTGATCGCGTGCGTGCGTTGAAATTGCGCCTGGTGATCGCGTTCCGCGATGCCAGGAGCCGCCAGGCTCTCCACGACGGCGTGTATCTGCCGAGCTACCACGCCCTGCACGACGAGGTGGCCGAGATGGCTCGGCGAGCGCACGAGGCCGGGAGCGTGGCCGGTGACGAAGTGTTCCACTGCAATGTCAACAAGCTTGCCAACAAGGTTTGCGGCTTGCGAGCCGGCGAACGCCGATCGTTGAATCCAACCAAGCGGGCAATCCTGACGGCCACGCAGGAGGTAATCCGCGCGTCGCTGCAGCGTTCGATGGGCGCCGGCGACGATCACCGCGGTGCCTACCGCGCAGCCAAGCAGGCTGCGGAGGAATACGCCTCTATGGCTGGCCGTCTGCTCGGGGGCGCGCAATGAGCCACTCCGCCGAATTCCTCGACCTGCGTCGCTCTGATTCGGAGCGCCTCCGCGTAACCGTGGGTGAGTACCGCGGCCGCGTCCTCGTTGATCTCCGGATCTGGTTCGCCGCTGAACACGGCGAATGGAAACCCGGCCGTGCCGGTGTCTCGCTGCGTCCCGACCAGGTCGGCGAAGTCATGCAGGCACTCCGCTTGGCTGCGCAAGCAGCCGATCCGGCGGGGATGCGCTGATGGCAAATCAAAAAAAATCGGTCTTGACATGTAGGGCTTTTGGGCCTACCTTGTGCATCAGCGGCTGCGCTCTCGCGCGGCCCACCACAGCCGAGAGGATCCGACAAATGACGTACCCGTTCTGGGAGGCCTTGGGCCGCCCTATCTCCCATGCGATATACCCCACCGACTCCCAGCGATCTGGAGCAGTTGAAGCAAACCCTGCAGCTCAGCAGCGCGCAGATGGCGGATCTGTTCGGCGTGCAGGGTGGGCGACAATGGCGGAAGTACACGGGTGGAGAGACTCCGCGCGAAATCAGTCCGCACATTTTGTTCTTCGCGATGGCTCGGCTGGAGCTGGATGCGAAGACACTCGACCGGATCTTGAATCGGATGCGCGACGTCGGCGCGACGATCGACCTGGACAGCGAGTAACCGCCGGCGGGGCGTTCACCGCCACCGTCCCGACCCAATCGGTCGATCAGTTCGACCTTATACCGAGCGCCTGGCGCACCGGCCGACACGCGAAACCGACGCTGAACGTCAGCCCGGATCTGTTTGCGATTGCCGGCACCCGTGCCGCTGAAAACTGGTTGGCGACTCACCCGACGGCTCGCCCGAACCAATGGTGTCGGTCGACTTTCGACAATCTCGTCGCCGGCCTCGGCCGCATCCCCTCCTACGCCGATTGCCTCGCGGCCTTCGAACGTTCGTTCAAGCGTCGCATCGAAGCTGCCTCCCACACTGACCGTAAAGCTGCGGAGGTGCGCGCATGACCTCGTCAATTCTCGAAATTGTCCGCGCATCGCTGCGCGATTCGGCAGGCGCTGAACAATCCGTTGCCGCCAGCCTGCAATTTCCGATTTTCGTTCGTGCCGGATCTCGGGCAGCCGAGCTTTGGCTTGGGCAGTCCGCGCGGAGCATGGCTGACTTCCGTGATCACCGCTTCGCGAACCTGTTAGGTGGCTTGGCGCCGGCGCCTTCCGATGAGGATCGCCGGACTGCCTTCAATGTCGCATTCGCACGTCGCATTGCTACAGCAATCGTTCACGGTGAGGTGGCCCATGTTTAACGTTGCAGCAGTTCATCCGGCTGCACCATTCGCGTCGACGACCCTCCAGCAACTCGAGCAACTCGAAGCGATGTTCCATGCGATCCGCAGCGAGCTGGAGTCGGATTGCTACGCCTATCACCTGGCCAATCTCGGGCAAGAGATCGCGAGCAGCTACGTGGCCGCAATGGATAAAGTCGTTCAGATGGAGGTTCACCATGTCTAAGAGACAACCTGATGCAGCCGGCCTGCTCACCTTCTTTTGGGACCGCTTCGATGCGACCGTAGCAACTGATGAGGAGCTGGAGTATCTGTCCAGTGCTTCAGGCGAAGTTGCGCACGCGGCGTGGACACTCAGCTCACACATATCCGGGATTGGTGGTCTGATCGAGCGCGACCGTGGCTTCGAAGGCAAACCGCAGTGCGGCGAGCTCCAGGATGCCGACCAAGCGGCACTTCTTTATCGCATCGCCGGCGAGCTCGAGGCAATTGGCCATCTCGCCTACATCGGAAGCGAGTCGGATTCCGTGCTCCGCACTCGAAGGGCTGAGAAGCTCGCGGCAGGCAAATCTCGTCGTGTACGGATCCCTGAGCAGTCCTCAACGCTCGAGGAGGTTTGATGAGCGTTGCAGAAAAAGAACGTATCCGCGCGGCACTAAGCCACGTGCCAGCAGATGACCGCGATACGTGGGTCCAGATGGGTATGGCTATCAAGGCCGAGCTCGGCGAAGCTGGATTCGACTTCTGGGACGACTGGTCGCGTTCGGCGTCGAGCTACAGCGAAGCCGATGCGAAATCGGTCTGGAAATCGTTTCGCTCGGGCGGCATCACGATCGCCAGTCTGTTCAAACGAGCGATCGAGCATGGCTACCGTGAAAGCGAGCCCACGACCGCGCTGTCGGCCGACGAGCGCGAACGCCGCCGAGTTGAACGTGATCGCGAAGCGGCTACCGCCGCCGAGATCCACCAACGCGCCCAGGCGGAGGCGGCCACCAAGGCTCGCAATCTTTGGGAGAAGGCCGGGACCGTTCATGCGGACCACGCCTACGTCCGCACGAAGCGCATCAAACCCTACGGCGCTAAGCAACTGCGCGATCAGCTTGTCGTCAAGCTGCAGGACATTGACGGCGAGCACCACTCCGCGCAATACATCCGGCCGGACGGTCACAAAGCCTTTCAGACCGATGGCCGAATCAGCGGGTGCTTCGTCGCGGTCAGTGTCGGAGTCAAGCCGACTGGCAAGACACCGCTGCTGATCTGCGAAGGCTATGCGACGGCCTGCTCACTTCACGAAGCAACCGGCTATCCCGTCGCTGCGGCTATGAACGCCGGTAACCTGCCGAACGTCGCGCGCGCCTGGCGCGAAAAACATCCCGAGCTGCGCATCGTGCTCTGTGCTGATGACGACACGGAGACGGCCGGTAATCCGGGCATGAGCAAGGCAACCGAGGCAGCGCGCGCGATCGGTGCCTTACTGGCCGTGCCTGACTTCGGTAAAGACCGCCCTGGACACGCATCGGATTTCAATGACCTGTACTGCCTCGCCGGGCTCGAGGCGGTGCGACGCTGCGTCGACGCGGCGACTGCGCCGGAAGATGCCACCGCTCCGAAGAAGCGCACTGCGCCGACCGTCAACCTGTCCTGCGCGGCCGACATTGTGCCGGAGCCGATTCACTGGCTCTGGCCTGGCTGGCTGCCTGCCGGCAAGCTCTCAATCCTCGCCGGGCAACCTGGGTGCGGAAAGACGACCATCGCCATTTCGCTGTCGTCTGCCATCTCCAACGGCGCAGAGTGGCCGGACGGTACACGCTGCAAAGCGCCGGGGAACATTTTGATCTGGACCGGAGAAGACGGGCTCGCCGATACGCTCGTCCCTCGCCTCATGGCAGCCGGCGCTGATCTCAGGCGCGTTTTCTTCGTGGAGTCGATCACGAATGAGGCGGGCGGGCTCCAGCCATTCGATCCAAGCCGCGATGTTCCCATTCTGGCCGAGCGCGTCGAGCAGATTGGCGGTGCAAGCATGCTTGTCGTCGATCCGATCATCAGTGTGGTGAACGGCGACTCTCACAAGTCCGGCGATGTTCGGAAATCGCTTCAGCCGCTGATCGACCTCGGAGCTGCCCACGGCTGCGCAATCCTCGGTATCACGCACTTCTCGAAGGGCTCGAAGGGCTCATCGCCGACCGAGCGCATTCTTGGCTCGCAGGCGTTCGGCGCCGCCGCGCGGATGATTCTTGTGGCCGGCAAGGATGACACGTCCGACCGCCGGATCTTCGCCAAGTCGAAATGCAATATCGCCGGCGATTCCGGGGGGTTCGAGTATGCGATCGAAACGCTCGACGCTCAGGATGGTCTCGCATCAAGCCGAATCGCATGGGGCGAACCTCTCGACGGCTCGGCGCGCGAGATCCTCCGCGAACTGGAGGCCGATGACCAGGACACCGACGAGCAGAGCGAGCGCGAATCGAAGTTCGAGCGTGCGCGCTGCATGCTTTACGAATGGCTAACTCCTTTCATGAGCACCAAGGAGATGAAAGCGGCGGCCCAGGCCGAAGGCGTGAGCTGGCGCATGGTGGAGGCTGCTAAGGCCGCCGAGGTGAAGGCTGGCAATAAAATCCGGGCCGTGAAGCATGGCAAGGATTGGGGCTGGATTTGGGATAATTACGACGCCAAGTACGGTGATTCAACTCCGCAGTCGCAGATCGTCTCAAGTCCGCAAGGAATTCAAGTCCGCAAAGACGATTGCGGAGTTGAATCCCTTATCCAGAAAGGCTCAGAAGCCAAGTCCGCAAGTCCGCAGTCGGTTGACGGAGTTGCCGGCATTGTCGCCACATGTCCGCAATCCCCCGTCAACTCCGTACACTCAGGAAATCATTGCGGAGTTGCGGACTTGACGGCAAACCCTTACTCATCAAGGGAATCAACTCCGCAATCAAGTCCGCAGCCCTCCTTAGACTGCGGACTTGACGGTGATGTTGCGGCGGCGGCCGAACTGGAGGACGACGTATGAGCATTGTTGCGATTTTGAGCAAAGCCAGATCGCTGGGCATACGTCTGAGCGTCGCGGGAGATGTTGTGAAAATGAAGGGGCCGCCCGATGCAATCGCAGCAATCAAGCCCGAGATCGCCGCGCGCAAGCCGGAGATCATGGCATACCTGCTCGCCGCCACGGATGGCGGTCAGCAAATCCCGGCCGACTGCATTGGTGCGTTGTGCTCTTCGGATGGCGCCCTGTATTTGCCGTGGATGCCTGCCCTCGATCCGGAACAGCTGCAATCGATGCAACGGGAGCTATTCGACGTCGTCGACGAGCTCGCGCGGCTTGAGCGCTGGCCCGACGATGATTACGACATCGTCATCGGAGCAATCGAACGCCAACCTCCCTCGACGTTGCGCCCGGATCTTGCACACTTCCGTGAGCGGCTTCGGGTTGCTCGAATCGAAGCGGAAGCCAGGCAGGCAGCGAGCCGGCGAGCGTGGAGATTCGATCGATGATCTCCATCAACACGCGCTGCTACGGGTCGGCGACCAGGGGGAGCTTCCTCTGCTTGACGGCATGGGATCATATGCGGATGCGGCAGAGCACCGCTCGACGCGACATACAACCAGGGGGTAAATGATGATCGACGGCTTGGTAAGTGGCCGCCTCTACGGCGAAGCCCAGATCGGGACAGGACAGAATGGAAAGCGATTCGTGACCTGCAAGGTGCGCGCGACTGCCGGCGACGGTGAAACGCTGTTCGTGAACGTGATCGCGTTCAACGACGACGTGCAGACCGCATTGCTTGCTCTCGGAGACGCGGATAGCGTATCGCTCTCAGGCGCGCTCACGCCAAAGGTCTGGACTGACAAGAATGGCACCGTGAAGCCGGCGCTCGATATGGTTGCTCACGGGCTTCTGACGGCGTACCACGTGCAGCGCAAGCGGAAGGCAGTTCATCCACCCGCGTCGGACGGGCAACCGGTGGCTGGCACGGACGACGATCTTTGAGGGCGGGCACATGAACTTCTATAAGCTCAAGGAGGCCGCGGCGGCGATCGCTGCAGAGCTCTACCCCGCTGACGCTACCGACGACAGCAATGATCCGCACGCGGACGTCGAGCGTTGCTATCTCGCTGCGCTTCAAGACGCCGTCTGCACAAACGAAATCGTCTATCGCGACCCGGAAACGCGCTTGCCCATGCATCGCACCGGTCTCGAGGCCAGCCTCGCCGCACACTCATGCATCGTCAGCCAATACGACCTGAATGTGTGGCTGCAGGGGAAAGGCGTCGGTATCCAAATTCATTCGTCGTCTCCGGAAACCTACGCCGATGACTCCAGCGCCTCGACTGCGCCTGGTGACGCGTCAACTCCGCTCGATACCGCTGAATCCGAAGGGCCGATCAGCGCGCAGCTGGCCGCGGCTCTCGGTCCGTATCTGACCGAAGGGCGCGACCAAGAAACTCTGAAGGCCATGTTCAATGACGTTCGTGGTCGACCAAAGCTTGCCCGATACCGAAAAATGGCTCGGCTTGGCGCGCGCAATATCGCGACTTGGGAGGTCCCCGGCCTGGTGCTGCACTTGATTAAGGAAGGGTATATGACGTGGGAGCGTGCGAAAGACGCGCTCACCGAGCACTACCCGCAGCATCTAGACATACTGGACGGTCTTGGCCCCCAGGAAGAAGTGACTGCTGCCACGTGGATCCCTCGTGGTATCGGTTAATCGCGGCACGCGCGCGTCGCCACCTATAACAAACCTCGCCCTCCAATCCGCACTACGGTGACCGTACGGTCGCGCCACCGCTCTCACCGTATCTAGACTCCCTCTCGTCATCTCGGCAATCGAACCGATGCCCTCTTCCGGCATCGGCGATCGCCACACCGAGAGGGATTTATGAAACGCACCAACCAGAACGCAGCCGCGGTCCCCGCACCGAAGTTCGATCTGTCGATCGACGCCAAAACATTGAGTGAGCTGCGCGAGCTCCTCGATCAGCGCAAGAAGCTCGATGACGCCGTGAACAGCGCCCCTGCTGACATCGTGGCGGCAGAGGTGGAGCTTGCCGGTCTGCGCCAACAATTCGCTGCGCTCGAAGCAGATGTCGTGTTGGTCGACGACGCCAAGCTGCCCTCCCTGCAGAAAGAGATCGCGAAGCTCGCGGGCACGATCGACGACAAGGATCTTTCCATTCGCCGCATGAGGGCGCGTCTCGATGCGCTCGAGGCACGCGCTCCCGAACTCGACAACAAGATCGACCTCGCGATCGGATATGTGCGCGTCGAGGCCAGCATGGCAGCGCAGGACCTCCAAGTCGAACTGGCTGAGACGCTGCGCAGCAAGGTCGAGGAGGTGCAGATGATCTATGCGCAGGTGCGCGCGCTGAATCGCCTGGTACCGATGCCGCGAACGAGCGATTTCCTCATCAGCGCATACGTGCCCGACCTCGAAAGCTGCATGCGGGTCAACACTGGAACCGGGCACTACGATGCGGCCCCCAACCTTCTCGCGATCACCAACGCCGATACAGAATCGGCTGAATCCGAAATCGCCGAGACGATGAAGCTGATCGCTGATGCCCTCATCGCGGCCCGCAGCCATCGTCCGTATGTCCAGCTCGCCAAGCGCCCGAAGCCGTATGTCGTAAAGGGCGCGTGGGACGGCCCGGGAGGCCGTACGGAACGACCGGAAGGACCCCAAGAACCGCCATTGCGAATGAAAACTATGGAAGAGGCGCGTGCCGAACCCTACGAAATCAAGGGCGATTCGAGCGGTTTCCGGACGTGGAAGCAAGCTCAAGAAATGAATATGGCTGCGGCGGTCACCGATGCGCAACAGTCATCTGAGCAATAAGGATGGATGTCCACCGGCACGCGATCTTATCGGTAAGAAAGTGATGAGTCACATCACCACGAAGTCACCGAATCATCGTGCGACCGCGGATCATTAAAGGAGCATAGCTTTGACTTACGTTTCAATTCCCCCGCTCAATGAGCAATGGCACGCTGGCGGCTTCCTCGTCTCCCAAGGCGAAGGGCGCCGCTCAATGAATCGAGTGACCATCACAGGCGGCGCAAAGCTCTATCCGGGCACCGTGCTCGGACAGCAGACGATCGGCGGCAATCCCATCGGTACCGCCGCGGCGCTCGGCACGAACACCGGTAACGGAACGATCGGCGCAATCACTATCGCGACGGGCACTTCGCCGGGCGTGTTCACCGTCGAGTTCGACGACGCTACTCACTTCGTTGTGTCCTCGCCGGCTGGCGCCGAGATCGGCCACGGAGTCGCGGGCACCCCGTTCAGCGCTGGTGGAATCAGCTTCACGATCACCGCAGGCGGAACGGCATTCGCGCCGGCCGACAGCTTCACCCTGACCGTCGCGACATCGTCACCATCCATGAAGTATGTCCCTGTCACATCGACCGCAACAGATGGCTCGCAGATCGCCGTCGCCATTCTCTACGGGATCGCTGACGCATCCGAAGGTGACGTGAATGCTGCAGTTGTGGCTCGGGACGCCGAATTTAATGCCTCGGAACTTCTCTGGGATCCCTCAATGAATCCCGTAAACCAGGCAACAGCCCTCAACCAACTCGCGAAGCAAGGCCTGATTAGGCGGTAAGTGCGAAGCCCCGGCCGGCGGTGGGCATACTCAGAAAAACACCGGCATCTGCCGACGCTCGTGGAAGCGGGCAGCCTCTCCTGATTCTCGTCGATCAG
Organism: Burkholderia pyrrocinia; assembly: GCF_018417535.1. Classification (NCBI taxonomy): domain Bacteria; kingdom Pseudomonadati; phylum Pseudomonadota; class Betaproteobacteria; order Burkholderiales; family Burkholderiaceae; genus Burkholderia; species Burkholderia pyrrocinia. Next base: position 1,645,623 of record NZ_CP070977.1, read on the forward strand.
GTCCAACTCGCGGCGGGCGGTAGAACCCTCTCATTAAACTCAGGAGTTTCGAAGTTGCCATGAAGAAAATCATCTCATTCACCGCTACAGCGAGTATCGCGTTCGCCCTCCTCTGGACGTCTACCGCATATTCACAGTTCAGCCCCGGACAGGTCCTCACAGCCAGTCAACTGAACCAAGCGTTCTCGAACGTGCTCCCGCTGTCGGGAGGTGCGCTGACGGGTCCACTCACAGTGCCGACGCTGACAAGTACCAATGTTGCAATTACGGGCGGTGCGATCAATGGCACCGCAATCGGAGGCAGTGCTCCCAGCGCCGCTGCATTCACGACCATCAACACGGGCAGTGCGAGTGTGTCGGGGGCGCTTAGCGTCGCCGGAGCTGCTACGGCAACGTCGATCTCGATCCCGACGAGCTCAGGCACGAACCCGATCACGCTGGTAAATAATAATAACAATCAGATCGCATGGCCGTCCGGATCCTCGATCCAACTGAATGGATCTGGATCGATCCAGTTTGGCGGAAGCGTCAACGGAGCGTTGCTGTCGAACGACGGCGCACCGAACGATATTGTGATGGTCGGTCCCTCCAATTTAGCTGGCTACGATACCAACTTTGTTTTGTATCCTTCCCCGCAGGCCGGCGCATTTTTGGTAGTAAATCGAGTCGGCGGCCCCAATCAAGAGCAGTTCATTTTCGGCGCTCCGGACCCGGCAACCAATGCGAAATATCTGTTTTCTCAGGTGATCGACGGTGCCGGGCACTACCGGCCGGTCCAGTTCAATGGCGGCGCGATTGACGCATTTACGCTCACGACGAGCGGTAATGTTCAATTCGACAATCATGTTTCCGCAGCATCGTCGGCACTCGGAAACGTCACGATGTCAAATTGCGGAACGGGTGCGTCCGCCGCATTCGCGAATGACGTTCGCGGCACGCTGGTGATGGGAACGGGTAGCGTTACCTCGTGTACCGTGACCTTCAACCAGGCCTACGCGTCGACGCCGAGTTGCGTGATCACCGGGTTAGGATCTGGCACTGCCGTGCTGTCCATGTCAGCGCTGTCTACGGCGGGGTTCACGATCGCGTCATCCGCCGACATCAGTGGCAAGTACGTCACGTACATGTGCATGCAGTAACCATTCAGAACGATGCCATCCACGAATGGCTTTCAATTAAACGGCGGTCCGAACCCGCTGCAGCCCTTTCTTAATGCGGGGCTTCAAGGGTTCGACCGCGCCAGTGGCGAACTACACCCCGCAACCCCAACAATGACAAAGAATCACGATCCCAAATGGTCATCGTGAATTTTCGGGCCGGTCGATCGAGTCTCGCTCGCAAAACGGCCGCCGTCGACGCGGAATTCGGCCCTTCGGACGACCAGGCGTGCCCTCGAAACCGCCCGGGTCCTTCGGCGGGATCTCCGAACATGCGGGCACTGCGCACCGCGATTTTCGACCAGCTACAAACTTCTGGATTTGCTTGACAGAATCATCGATAGGGAAATTCTATAGCTTGACAAAATGGACTTAAGCCCATGAAACGAAAAGAATTTCATTCGCGCGTTGACCGGCGAAATTCTGTCAAGTTGGTTGACAGCAGGTTGACAAATTGACGGGCGAACGAGCTCGAGCACCCAATTTCGCGGCCGTGCCGGCCGCACCTTTGCCAGAGGAAATCAACATGGCATTCATGAAGCAGTCGGAATTTGCGGACCTGTGCGGCGTGTCACGACAGGCCGTGCTCAACTGGAAGCGCGAGAGCAAACTCGTCATGCAGGGCGCGCGCGTCGACGTCGATGCGTCCCTGGCTCGGCTCGGCCGGGTTCGGCGCGGCGGCTCTCCCGTTCAGCCGGAGGCGAGCAAGGATGCAGTAGTCGACATCGAGATCCAGCCCGGCGAATCACTCGACCAGGCTGCTGAACGCCTCGCGGGCGAGATCGATGTCGATGGCACGAGTTTCGACGAAGCCAGGCGCATTAAGGAGGTCTATCTCGCCCTACTGCATCGCCTCGATTTCGAGAAGAAGTCTGGCGCCCTGGTGGAGCTCGATACCGCCAGCACCGTCCTCTTCGAGGAGTTCCGGGCACAGCGCGATGCGTGGCTCAACTGGCCGGCAAAGGTCGGGCCACTGATTGCCTCCGAACTCGGCATCGAGGCCGACAAGATCACCTCGGTGCTGGTCGCCCATGTCCACAAGCAGATTGCACAACTGGGGGAACCGGAGGTTCAGTTCAGCGAGGACCGCTGACCGTTTGACGCACTGCGGCGGTGCGAGTACACTCCGCGCCGCGGGGTGGAGCAGTCTGGCAGCTCGTCGGGCTCATAACCCGAAGGTCATAGGTTCAAATCCTATCCCCGCAACCAACATCGAAGCCCGCTTTGCGACAGCAAGCGGGCTTTTCATTTCGTACGCGGCATCTCGCCGTTGTGACGACAAGAAGCCACCCGCGACGAATTCTGATCATCACCTCCTCGATACCGATTCTCATATGGCAGATAATGATCTCCTTTTTCAAGGAGGCATTATGCAAATTGACGTTACGGGGCTGAAACCTGATCCGGATAACAAAGGGCATGTTCTGGGATGGGGAGTGATTCGACGAGCACCGTGGCACTTCGCTGGCGTTTACCCAAGCGAGGACGCTGCCAACGCGGTGGCAGCAGAGTTGGGCCCGGACTACGTTTTCGACTACGGCTCTCATCGTGTCGGTTCGGACGATTTCATCGGCGGCCTTGACCCGAGGACTGTACGCCAGTAATCACGCATGTTTTTTGCCCCGCATCACTATCGCGGGGCATGTGATCAACCGTAGGCCAATCAAAAAATCAATCCTTCGAAGCGCGAGAAATGACATGAGAAAGCGACTTCATCACCATGTCTGGCAACACTATCTGAAATCGTGGCTAGTCAACGGGGCGATAACATGCTTGGCCGCAGATTCGATCTTCCGAACCGGAACCGTCCGAGTTGCAGTGGATCGCGACTTCTACACACTGAAGGCTCTCAGCAATCAAGATCTGCAGCTCGCCCGCGTCTTGATCGGCGGAGTGAAGAACGAGGACGCACGTCAAAGCCAGCTTAGATTTTTGGAAAGGATTGCAATTCCTTCCAGGCTCAAAGGCATATCACCAGACATCGATAGCGAGATTGATACATTTCACAGCAACGTCCTCGAGGAATGGCACACAGCGATTGAACACTCGTTCATCCCGTTACTGAAAAGGGCGCTGGTTCACGACATCGATTTCTATAGACACGACCAAGACTGCATCCCGTTCCTTCACTACCTGTGCACTCAGAACATGCGAACAAAGGGTGTTCGCGAACGTGTTTTAGCGCTGAACGCGGAAAGCGGCGTTCTAGACATATCCAGAATCTGGCCGATCCTCGCCATTACCTTCGCGGAAAACGTTGGGGCGACCCTGTATGTTGAACGACGGCGACGCAAACTTGTGTTGATTCAGAACACGACTGACGTGCCGTTCATAACCGGTGATCAGCCCGTGGCTAATCTATTGGCCATTGCAGACGGCCCGCCTGAGCGTTTGGCCCTCTACTACCCGATTTCTCCTGACCTTGCATTGGTATTGAACGAGGTCGATGACGAACTCCCTCTTGCCAGCGAAACACTTACGACGGAGCAAGTCCGCGGCCTCAATGCGAAACTTGCATCAGGGTGCCACGCGCAGCTGTTCGGTACTTCGGAGGAGGCTTTACGCTCTGCTCAACACGATCCCGCATGGGTTCCACGCTCTTCATGAATACAGTCTTCTTACTGATGGCACAGTACGGGGCAACTGCCGTCGTTCCGGTCGAGCTCGTCTGTCGTGACTACTTCTCGCATCTCACCGTGCCCCAGTTTGTTCGCAAGGTAAGTACCGGCGACATTGCCATCCCACTCGTTCGGATGGAACGGTCAAAAAAGGCAGCAAAGGGCGTTCACATTCAAGATCTCGCGAACTACATCGATGAGCGGCGTGCTGCCGCATTAAAGGAATGCGAGCAGCTGCGCTCCTAGCGCTCTGCCAATCGATGCAGTTGCCGATTCAGTGGGCAAGGCTGATGCCAATTGCGCGCGTGCCATTGGCTGAATGGGCAGTTGGTGCAGCGCTGCTCATTCGGCCCAGCGTCGCCCGCGCGATCACCGGACAATTCAATTGCGACCCACGGACCATGAACACAGTCTTCTTGCTGATGGCTCAGTACAACGCGACAGCGATCATACCGATCGATGTCGTGTGCCGAGACTACTTCGCGCCGATGACGGTCGCGACGCTTGTCAGAAAGATCAGCACTGGCGAAATTCCGCTCCCGCTCATTCGGATGGGAAAGTCCCAGAAGTGCGCTAAGGGCGTCCATATTCAGGATCTGGCGAACTACATCGACGAGCGTCGGGCAGCAGCAGTGAAGGAGTGTGCGCAGTTACGCGCATAGCCGCTGATCGCGTATGTCGATCAGTTGACGAGACTGAAGCCGATCGCGAGCGTGCTTGCAATGGCAAGCATTGCGCTTACCCATCCACAAACCTGACCCGCAACATTGAGTCGTCTTCCGGCAGTGAGGCGATCGTACACATGGTCTATTTGCTTGGACAAATCCCCCACTTCCACCATTCGCGATTTGACTTCATTCAGCATCCTGTCAAAGCTCACTGAGGCGAGATACATATTGAGAATAGCGAAAGCAACCCCGAGCCCATATCCGAGCAACGCAGTGGCGCCGATCCACTTCGGATGAGGCAGCTTCGCACCCGCCAATAGAGTTGCCACGCCGGCCAAGCCAGCCGCATTCAGCACGACCAGGTGTTTGACTGTCTCAAGGTCCCATGTGGATGAGCGCTCCGACAAGCGTTCCCACCATTGCTCGAGCATGGAACGCGCTGCGTGCCGCCGGGCCGATTCCCGGCCTCGCGCGTCATCCACAAGATCATTTCGGATGTCCATAACCTAAGTCTCCTCGTTCGCTCCCGATACCCGAGAGAATATCGGATCAAGAGCGTCGCAAGATGCCCGCGCCCAAATTCGAACCGGCGCTACCGCTGCTGGCAAAGCCCTTGTACCCACGAGTCGGAACAGGCCTGCAATGCCGAGTATGAGCATCTCAAGGGTCGGAACGCCACTGCCCTACTAGCATCATCGAAGCCCATTCTGCGAAAGCACGCGGGCTTTTTATCTGGACCGTGGCAACGGGCATGTCACTTTACCGACGGCCCATTACGCGGCTGGGCAAATCTCATGGCTTCGCCTGATCCAACTTGCGCATAAACTCATCCTCCGACTTCTGTATCAGTTTATCCGCGAGTCCCTGAATGGTCGGATTGAGATGCACGGCCACGTATAGAACCTTTTCCATGGAACTACGAGATAGGCGAAAAGCAGGTGTGAACGCGCGTCCAGCATCCTTCACGAAATGAATTTCCCTTACCGCGACCGTGTCCCCAAACGCATCTATGTGGCTCTTGCGAGCTTCAACTGCGCGCCATGGCAAATATGGGTTATCGAGAGCGTTTAGCCTGTCCAGATCCCGCCAAAAATCCTCGTCGGACCTATATAAGCTGGCCTTTCCCGTTTTCGTATTCACATTGATTTCCTACGCAGAGCATTGTCAATCTGCGACGATCGACTGTTCCCGAGCATCTCGTCGACCTGAATCATCGAAACCTGCGGTGGCCTAGTATGCCGCTCTGCGAAGGGGTAGACAGCGCGAACCGCAATGGCTAGCGCCCGTCCCATACTGCTCCACTGGCACAAGCCACCTCGATTGATCGGCCGCAACTCAGCGAGTTTCGAGCGTAGCGCGTCACCCTCACCGCTGCAAGGCGGTCTCGTCACTGGTAGTATTTTCGTTAATCCCTGCGGCGACAAGCGCTTGACGCCCCTTTTCAAGTAGGCGGCCTTGCTCTTTTGATGTAATGTTGTCGCCCCAAAATCTGCGCTCGAGATAGAAATTGCTAATCTCCGCTCCGGAAAGAAACAGCATATCACTCTTATGTCGCTGTGATTTATCTACGTTAGCACTCTGCTGTAGCGGCCAATCGGGGCCTCTACTGACTGCGGCAGGGATAAACGGTGTTCCGAGCATATCCGCTGGTGATACAGCAACTATAGGAGCGCGGTTTGGTATTGCAACCACGCTACTCATTGCACTGGTGAGTGTAATATAACTAATCGCCCCGTCAGTCTTGACGTATATGTTACTAAGCTGCCCCTCATATAGGATGACCTGCCCGCTGTCCTGGACCTTTGATAATGCAGAAACAGCGATAATTGTCTCCCCTTTTCTTTTAGAATTAAAAGGCCCTCGTATCTCATACAGCCATGGGTGCCGAGCCAAGCGCGAGAATAACGGCAATTGATATTCAATTGCCAATCCGCACACCAATCCAATCGCAACACCAGCCACATCTATGCATGCAAAATATACAATGACGTGTGCAATATGCTGGGCAAGACCGAAGGATGTTGTGCGCAAATCTGCGCCCGAAATATTATCGGCGTGAAGTACCGGAAAGAAATAGCTAAGATCAACAGGAGCAATCCATCGAATGTGATTTGCCGCCCACCCGTTGATAACTATATAAAATGCCCCGTGAAGGAAAAACGAGGTGCAAACAATCCCCGCAAGCTGCCCTAATGGGCTAATAGCAACGGTTTCTCGACTAATCGCTTGCGGGGCATAAAGACCAGCAAAGAAAAAAGCGCCTGGCGTAAGCAGGACAGCAACAACTACCGTGGCCCAAGCAAGAGACACGTTGTCTTACAACGGCGTGACAGTCGTCAGATTCTTTCCTTTGAGCGCAATACGCCTTTCAACAATACGATTCACTGCTTCTTCGTATGTCACCGGGGAGCCATCCGCAAGAGGCTCTAACGCTTCGAGAACCAATTTAATATCGCCGCCAGCAAGGTCAACAAGCCCCTTGAAGCCCTCTTCGCTTCGATTGGTAGAGATACGCATTTGGACCTCCGGGGTTTCTCGAGACTCAAGCCAATAATGTGCGCCAGCGGTTCCATGATCAAGGAGGGGCAGTACCTACAGCGCGCAATTTGATCGTAGCAAACGTTCCCATGGTCAGTATGCCTCAGATCAAAAAAGGCAGGGGTACCGCTAGCTCAGCGTTGCTGCACAACCATTGATCGGCGGAGCTCGGCCGCTGCATTGCTGGCGCACTCGGTCAGGGGTCGCTCGGAGATAAGGCATCTCATGCCTGTGCTCAAACACGCTCGCCGGAGGGGTGTGCGGCTTTTCGAAGCGACCACGAAGGCGTGCACAAGCAGGTGGGTTGACAAAATCCAGTTACATGACGGTTACATGGAGCAATGACGGGGAATCTGATTGAAGCAAAAAAAGCCACAAACCCTTGATTTCACTGGCCCGCCCTACACGATTCGAACGTGTGACCTACGGCTTAGAAGGCCGTTGCTCTATCCAACTGAGCTAAGGGCGGTCGAGGAAAAAAGACACGGCGCCTGACGCGGACCGCATTTGGCACGAGGCTTCGAGCAGCAGCAGCAACAACAGCACCACCCAACTCAACGCCCCGAAACAAAACGGGCCCGGCATGAAACCGAGCCCGAAATTATACCCGATCATCGCGCCACATCACGCGAGACCGGCTATCGCGGCATCAAACCGGCTGCGGATGCAGCATGAACCAGCCGAGACAGAACACGCCGGCGATCACGCAATACACGCCGAACGACGCGAGCCGGCCGCGCCCTTCGAAATAGCGCATCAGGAACCGCACGCTCAGGTACGCGGCGATCGCCGTCAGCACGCCGCCGAGCAGCGCATCGGCGAGCTGGTCACGCGCATGGAACAGCTTCGGCAGCTCGAGCACGCCCGCCGCGAAGATGATCGGCGTGCCGAGCAGGAACGAGAATTCCGCCGCCTTCTCCGCCGTCAACCCGGCGGCATTGCCGGCGATCATCGTCAGCCCGCTGCGCGAGAACCCCGGAATCAGCGCGCCGATCTGCGCGAGGCCCACGAAGAACGCCTGCTTGAACGTCATCTTCTCGGGCGCCTGAAGCGCGCGGCTGCGCTGGATGCGATCGCCGAGCCACAGCAGCACGCCGTTCACGATCAGCGCGATCGCGACGATCCGCAGGTCGTGAAACACGCGTTCGATGCGCTTCTCGAGCAGCAGCCCGACGATGCCGGTCGGGATCGTCCCGATGATCAGCGCCCACATCAGGTGCCCGTCGTCGTTCTTGCGGCCGCCGAGCTGCGCGAAGAAGCCGCCGATCAGCGCGATCCAGCGCGCGCGGAAGTACCACAGCAGCGCCAGCGCGGTGCCGAGGTGGAGCGCGACGAGGAACGGCAGCAGTTGCGGCGCGTGCTTGTCGATATGCATGCCGAACAGTGCCGGCACGAGCAGCGTATGGCCAAGGCTGCTGACGGGGAAGAGTTCGGTGACGCCCTGCAGGACGCTCAGGAATACCAGAAACCAGAGACTCACGCGTCGGTCCTTTTAATGGAGATTAAGCGGGAAGAAAGACGGACGACGCGATGCGCGTCCGAAAAAACGCGCCCCGATTATGCCGAGCCAGGATTACTGCGCCAAGGCATTTGGCCGGATATTGCGGCATTGCACACAAACGCTTGCAATTTGTAAGCGCACAGAAAGCAAAAAGCCCGCCATTTGCATGGCGGGCTTTTCGACTTCGGCAGGAATTGCCGTCAGCGGCCGAGCTGATAGAAAAATAATACCGTGCTGCCGGTGAACATGCCGAACAGTGCGAGTCCCATTGCCATTGCCAGATCCATGGCCCCCTCCACGAAGTGTCATGACCCGGCAACCTCACCGGTTCAGAGGCATTATCCAGACCGTTGCGACTGTTAAAAACTCGCAATTTCCCGAGAAGGGTTTTCCCCGACCGGCGGCGGCCCGATAATGGAGCGCGCCGTGTCCCGTCCACCCGCCCAACCCGATTCGCCATGCCGATCTTCCAGCAACACGACATTCACGAACTTCACGCCGGCCCGTCGGTCGTCCGGGTCGCCCCGCAATTCGGCGGCCGCCTGCTGTCATGGGACGTCGACGGCGAACCGGTCATTTTCTGGCCGGAAACGGCCGACTGGAGCAACCTCGCGCGCGTGCGCGGCGGCAATCCGCTGCTGTTCCCGTTCCTCGGCCGCCACCGCGTCGACGGCGAACTCGGCCGCTGGCGCGACGCCGCCGGCGTGGTCCGCGACCTGCCGATGCACGGCTTCGCGCGCGACCTCCCGTTCGCCGCACAACCGTCGGCCGACGGCGCCGCGCTGTCGATGACGCTCGACGCGAACGACGCGCTGCGCGCGAGCTACCCGTTCGATTTCCGGTTCGAAACGACCTACCGGCTGGCAGACGCGCACACGCTCGAAGTCGCGCTCACGACGACCAATCGCGGCGACACGCCGCTGCCTTACTACGCCGGCCACCACTTCTATTTCGCATTGCCGCACGGCGAACGCACGGTCACGACGCTCGAACTGCCGCCGACCCGCCTCTGCCAGCAGCGCGCAGACGGCTCGATCAGCCCGCTCGAACCCGGCGAAGCGCGCTACCGCCTCGACAATCCGGACATCCTCGATCGCTTCCACTGCCTCGACGGCGAGCCGTCCACGCCGGTGCGCATCGTGATGCTGGGCCGCCGCCGCACGATCGAGATCGCGCTCGACGTGCCGGGCTCGATCCCGTGGTACGCGGTCACGACCTGGACCGAAAAGCCGGAGTCGGACTTCTACTGCGTCGAGCCGTGGCTCGGCCTGCCGGATGCGATCCACAACGGCCTCGGGCTGCGCATGCTCGCGCCGGGCGCGACCGAAACGGCCACGCTGCGGATTCGCGTGATCCCGCTCGCAGGCTGATAACGGGCGCGCCGAAGCAGTGCGTAACGGCGTCGAAAAGGCCCCAAACTGCGGTGCCCGGGTCGAACCCGTTAAAATCGGACGTTTTGTGTTGCCTGCCGCGTCATGAGCGGCAGGGTTTTGCGAGGTTCAATGTTCGGAACAACAACGAAGCGACTCTTCGCAGCCGCCTGCGCCGCCCTGCTCGTCGCGTGCGGCTCCGCGCCTGTCGGCCCCGGGTTCTACCGCGTCGAGCGCGGCGATACGCTCTACAAGATCGCACGCGACAACCGCACGTCGGTGCAGAACGTCGTGCGCTGGAACCAGATGACGAACCCCGATGCGATCGAAGTCGGCCAGGTGCTGCGCGTCGCGCCGCCGCCCGGCACGACCACCGCATCGACGCCGTCGACCACCGGCACCGGCAGTGCGGGCCGCGCCCGCCCCGCGCCTTCCGCGCCGGTCGAATCGGCCGTCAAGCCGGCCACGAGCATTTCGCTGATCTGGCCGGCGGCCGGCAATGTGGTCCGCACGTTCGACGGCTCGAAATCCAAGGGCATCGACATCGCGAACTCGCCGGGCACGCCGGTGATGGCGGCCGCGCCGGGCGTCGTCGTCTATGCGGGTAACGGGCTGCGCGGCTACGGCAACCTGATCATCCTGAAGCACAACGCCGATTACCTGACCGCCTACGCGCACAATCGCGCGCTGCTGGTGAAGGAAGGCCAGTCGGTCACGCAGGGGCAATCGATCGCGGAGATGGGCAACAGCGACAGCGAGCGCGTCGCGCTGCATTTCGAGTTGCGCTACGGCGGCCGCTCGATCGATCCGTCACGCTACCTGCCGGCGCGCTGAGCGCGCGACAGCCGGCGCGCGATGCCGATGCGCATCGCGTGCCGTCTCGGGCAAAATCGGGAAGGTCGAATCAGCGCTTGCGCAGACGGCCGGTAAACCGACCGGACAGCGGATCGACGTGGCAGGCAAACGCCACCAGCACGCCGATTCCGATCAGGCTGAACCCCGCAGCAATCAGAAGCAAATCCATGGTCCTATCACTGTTGTGTCGTGATCTTATGCGTCATTGTGGAATCGTGCACTGAGCCCTGGCTATTGGACGAGTCCGAAGATTCCCTATCAGCAGACACCATTGTGGATTCGTCTGCGTGAAACCCTGATGTAATCCGTTCGCCCGACGTCACGTTCGATACCCAGGAGACCCGCGATGCTGCCCGCCGCCGACTGCTACGACAACCTGCTCTCCCGCTTCCGGTGGGGCATTCCGGCGCGTTACAACATCGGCGTGGACGTCTGCGACAAATGGGCAGACGGCAGCGGGCGCCTCGCGCTGATTCACGAAACGGCGCAAGGCGACGTTTCCCGCATCACGTTCGACGACCTGAGGAATGCTTCTAACCGGCTCGCGAACAGCTTTGCGCGCGCCGGCCTGCGACGCGGCGACCGGATCGGCATCTTTCTCGCGCAGGGCCCCGAAACGGCCATTGCGCACCTCGCCGCGTACAAGCTCGGCGCGATCGCGGTGCCGCTCTTCACGCTGTTCGGCGTCGATGCGCTCGAATACCGACTCGCGAACAGCGAGGCATCCGCGCTCGTCACCGACGCGGCCGGCTACGCGAAAATCGCGCCGCTGCGCGCGCAACTGCCGGCGCTGCATACCGTCTACTGCATCGGCGACGATGCGCCCGACGCGCCGGGCGTGCTGCGCTACGACGCGGCGCTCGCCGCCGAGACGCCCGCTTTCGCGCCGGCCGATACGGCCGCCGACGATCCGGCGGTGATCATCTATACGTCCGGCACGACCGGCAAGCCGAAAGGCGCGCTGCACGCGCATCGCGTGCTGCTGGGCCACCTGCCGGGCGTCGAGATGTCGCAGCAGTGCTTTCCGCGCGACGCGCGCCTGTTCTGGACGCCCGCCGACTGGGCGTGGATCGGCGGCCTGCTCGATGTGCTGCTGCCGTCCTGGCATCACGGCGTGCCCGTGCTCGCCCGTCGCTTCGAGAAGTTCGACGGCGACGCGGCGTTCGCGCTGATGGCACGGCACGGCGTCACCCACGCGTTCCTGCCGCCCACCGCGCTAAAGCTGATGCGCGTCGTGGAGCGGCCGCGCGAACGCTACGCGCTGTCGCTGAAATCGGTCGCGAGCGGCGGGGAATCGCTCGGCACCGAGCTGACGGCCTGGGGACGCGACGCGCTCGGCGTGACGATCAACGAGTTCTACGGGCAAACCGAGTGCAACATGGTGCTGTCGTCGTGCGCGGCGCTGTTCGATGCGCAGCCGGGCGCGATCGGCAAGGCGGTGCCCGGTCATGCGGTCGCGATCGTCGACGCGGACGGCACGCCGCTGCCGCCCGGCGTCGAAGGACGCATCGCGGTGCGCCGCCCCGACCCGGTGATGTTCCTCGAGTACTGGCGCAATCCCGGCGCGACACGCGACAAGTTCGCGGGCGACTACCTGCTCACCGGCGATACGGGCATGATCGACGCCGACGGCTTCGTGCGCTTCGTCGGCCGCGACGACGATGTGATCACGAGCGCCGGCTACCGGATCGGCCCGGGTCCGATCGAGGACTGCCTGCTCACGCATCCGGCGGTGCGGATGGCGGCCGTCGTCGGCGTGCCCGACGCGACGCGCACCGAGATCGTCAAGGCGTTCGTCGTGCTGAACCCGGGCCATGTCGGCGACGATGCGCTGGTGCGCGCGTTGCAGGCACACGTGCGCACGCGGCTCGCCGCGCACGAGTATCCGCGCGCAATCGCGTTCGTCGACAGCCTGCCGATGACCGCGACCGGCAAGATCGTGCGCCGCGCGCTGCGCGACGCGTGAGCCCCAGCCACCCGCTCGGCCCGCCCGGCCGGATGGTTTATAGTGGCGCCACGCAGTCTTTCCAAGAAACCGATGTCCTCTGAACACCCATCCGCCGCGGGCGCGTCGCATAGCCCGCTCTACGCCAAACTCCTCGGCGAGACCGCCAAGATCGACTGGTGCGATCTCGAACGCTTCTTCGCGCAGGGCAAGCTGCTGTCCGTCGCACGCGACCTCGATCTCGTCAGCGTCGCGGAAGCGGTCGCCGGCGACGATGCCGAACAGGTCACGCGCTGGCTGTCGGCCGGCCTCGTCGCACGCATGCCGGCCGAGACCGCCGCCGACTACGCGGCGCGCAACCCGGAGCTGTGGGCGGTCGTCGTATCGCCGTGGGTCTGCGTGCAGGAACGCGCCTGACGCGTCCGCCATGTCCGAATCCGCGTTACCGCACGGGGCCGGCACCGGCTCGGCCACCGTCACGCACCGGCGCGTCCTCGCGCTCGCCGTCCCGATCGTCCTGGCGAACCTGACCCAGCCGATCCTCGGTGCCGTCGACACGGCCGTCGCCGGCCACCTCGACGGCGCGCAGTATCTCGGCGGCGTCGCGCTCGGCGGGCTGTTCTTCAATTTCGTGTTCTGGGGCTTCGGCTTCCTGCGGATGGGGACGACCGGCCTCGTCGCGCAGGCGCACGGCGCCGGCGACGACGCCGGCATCCGCCTGAACCTGCTGCGCGCACTGATCGTCGCGCTCGGGCTCGGTGCCGCGGTGCTCGCGCTGCAGGTACCGCTGCTGTCGTTCGCGCTGACCGCGCTCGGCGGCAGCGATGCCGTGCGCGCGACGGCGCTCGCGTACAGCCACGCACGGATCTGGAGCGCACCGTTCGCGCTCGCGAACTACGTCGTGCTCGGCTACCTGCTCGGTGTGCAACGCGTCCGGCTCGCGCTCGTCGCGCAGGTGTTCATCAATGCGGTGAACATCGGCACCGTGCTGCTCTACGTGTATGGCTTCGGCTGGGGCATCGCCGGCATCGGCGCAGCGACCGCCACCGCGGACGCATGCGGTTTCGCGCTCGGCGCGTGGATGCTGTGGCGGCTGCGGCCACGCGGCCTCGGGCCAATCGCCGCGCGTGCGCTCGCCGATCGCGTGGCGCTCAAGCGGCTGATCGCGCTCAATCGCGACATCTTCCTGCGCACGCTGTGCCTGCTCGGCGCATTCGGCTGGTTCGCGCACCTCGGCGCGAAACAGGGCGATGCGACGCTCGCGGCGAACGCGCTGCTGCTGAATTTCCAGACGTTCATGGCGTACGGCCTCGACGGCTTCGCGCATGCGGCCGAGGCGCTCGTCGGCGCGGCAGCCGGCGCGCGCGACCGCGGCACATTCCGGCAGGCCGTGCGCGTCACGCTGTTCTGGTCGGCGCTCGGCGCGCTGCTGTTCGCGCTCGTTTACTGGGCTGCCGGCAGCTGGATCGTCGCGCGCCTGACCGACCAGGCCGAGATCCGCGCGGTCGCGCTGCGCTACCTGCCGTGGGCCGCGATCTCGCCGATCGTGTCCGTCTGGGGCTTCCTGCTCGACGGCGTGTTCATCGGCGCCACGCAGACACGATCGCTGATGCGCGCGATGGTCGTGTCGTTCTCGATCTTCATCGCGGCCACGCTCGCCGCCGTCGGCACGTTCGGCAATCACGGCCTCTGGTTCGCGCTGCTGCTGTTCATGGCCGCGCGCGGCGCGACGCTCGCGCGCTACCTGCCGGGGCTGCTGCGGCGCATTGGCGCCGACGCACACGCCGCACCCGCGGCCCGCGCCTGACTGCCGGCCAGGCCGACCGTTACTGCACGGGCTTCGGCGGCGGCGCGTCGAGCATCGACGGCGGCGTCATGTCGGTCGGCACGCCGTGATAGTCGGCCGGATCTTCCGGCGGGTGGCCGCGGCGGGCCTGACGAGGATCGCTGGTGCAGCCGGCGAGAAGCGCTGCGGCCAGCACGGCCAGCATGAAACGGGGCATCGGTTAGGGCTCCGGAAATCGGCGCGCCCATCGCGCGCCACGACCGCGCCGAGTCTAGCGGAAATCCGGTTTCGGAGGCGCGCCGCGCATGTCCTACTATGTACGCATGGCGCTGTGCCGAGGAAAGGAGGCTGCCATGTCGTCTGAGGAAATTGCGGGCCTGATCGGTCTGTTCATCGGTCTGATGGTGCTGGTCGCGCTGTCGTACTTCGAGTCGCGCGAATACAAGCGGAGCCATGACGGTGAAGGGATGATCCACCACTGGATGGCGGAACACCACCTGCTCGACTGGCGGCGCAAGCACTGAGCGGGCCGCCCCGCTGTCCGGCCCGTGTCGAACCCGGGCCGTTCGCGAACGTGCCATCCCGTCGCACGGCAGGAGCCTCGCATCGTCGAAATTAACAGGGCCGGATACACACGTTGACTGAACGCAAGAACGCCGTCGCGCGGCAGGCTGCCGCGCGACGGCGTTCGCTTGCGCGCGCCCGGGACGGGCGCGACGCGATTCACACTACTCAGCCCAGAAAGTGACGGGCGTAGCGCGCGTTGATGTCGGACAGGCGGAACAGCGTCAGGAAATCCGCGCAGTTGAAGTCGGGATCCCAGGCCGGCGCGCCGCAGATCTTCGCGCCGAGACGCAGGTAACCCTTGATCAGCGGCGGCGGCGCCACGGCGACGCCCGTCTGCAGTTCGTCGACCGGCAGTGCCGTGTGCGGGAACGCGCGGTACTCGGGCGCCGTCAGCGAGCTCGCCGCCAGCGACTGGTACAGGTTTGCCGCATAGTGGCCGCCGTCGGCCATCGACACGCTCGCGCAGCCGAGCATCGTCTCGTAGCCGTTCTGCATCATGTACGCGCCGAGACCACCCCACAGCGCCATGATGACGGCGCCGCTGCGGTAGTCGCTGTGCACGCACGAGCGGCCGACCTCGACCATCTTGCCGCGCAGGTGCGTGAGGCGCGACAGGTCGAATTCGCCTTCGGCGTACAGGCGGCCGACACGCGCCGCCTGGTGCGGCGGCAGCACGCGATACGTGCCGACGACCTTCAGCGTATCGAGATCGCGAACCAGCAGGTGGTCACAGTACGCATCGAACGGATCGACGTCGAGACCGGAGGGGCCGCTGACCTGCGCGCCCATCTCTTCGGCGAACACGCTGTAACGCAGGCGCTGGGCTTCACGCAATTCGTCTTCGGTACGGGCCCACGCCGCGCGCAGGCGATACTCGGATGTGACGGTTTCAGCAGCGCGCGGCAGGTGGCGCCGCGACGTATCAAGGGGCAGCGAGGCAAAGGGGAGCGTAGGCGTCGGCAGTTCTCGCATTAGGCTTTCCTGGTCGTAAGGAATAGGACGACATGCCCGCCAATGTAGTAATCGGCCGTGACCGTTATGTGGCACGACCGTGTCCTTTCAATGACGTGTCGCCGAATTGACTTTAGCAGAAAGCTTGCGAAACGGTATGACGAATCCCTTCAACCCCCTTCTGGCCGGCTTCACGCCAGGTCCGGCGTCAATACCGCTCGCAGCACGGCCTGCCGGCCGCCGTCACGCGTGCGGCTCGCGAGCCACACGATTCCGCCCTTCTTGATGCTCCAGCTATCGTCGCCGCCGGCGATCAGTTGCGCGGCGACGCTGCCAAGCGTCGGCTGGTGCCCGACGACTACGACCGTCGGCGCGATGCCTTCCGGCCAGCCGGCAGCCGCCAGCACGTCGTCGACGCTGCCGCCCGGTGCGAGCGCGTCGACGGTCCGGTACTGGTCGGTCAGCGCCTCGACGGTCTGCACGGTGCGGGCCGCCGGGCTCGCGAGGATCACGGCGTTCGTCTCGAGCCGGCCACGCAACCATTTGGCCATCGCCTGCGCGTCCTTGCGGCCACGAGCGGTCAGCTGGCGCGCGAGATCGCTCGTTGCATAGTCTTCGGCTTCGGCATGGCGCCACAGGATCAGGTTCATCATGATGTTCTCCTTGCTTCGGCGAGCGGCCCCGCGCACGTGCGTGAGGGCCGGCCGCTCATCGTGCGAATTGTCGCAAATCGTGGCCGGTTCACCGCCGCGGCATTTACCCGCATATCGCGATTGACCGAATCAGTAATTAGACGATACAATCTTTGGCTCGTCGGAGCGTAGCGCAGCCTGGTAGCGCATCTGATTTGGGATCAGAGGGTCGTAGGTTCGAATCCTATCGCTCCGACCAAAGGAATCAAGGGGTTACGGTTAAACACCGTAGCCCCTTTTCCATTTCTGGATCATCGAACCGGCCGCGCGGATTCCCGGCTCGCGGCAATCCTGTTCATTGTAGGGATCAATTGGGGCGTCGATGCGACAACGCGTCGACCTCTGCTGCATCCCGCCCCCACAAGCGCATCGCTTCAGCTGCGGACACGCCGGATCGACCGCAAGTCGGGTTGCCGACGACCCACGCGGCCGGCGATACCGCCCGCAGCCCGCGCGCGACACATCCGGGAACACGCGATAATGCGCGTGAACAACCCGCCTCAGCGCATGAAAAACAACATTCTCAAGACCGCCCTCTGCGCATCGCTGCTCGCGCTCGCGACCTCCGGCGCCGCATCGGCCAAGGCGCTCGACGACGCGCTCGACTGCCATTCGACCGGCCACAAGTTCGTCGCGCCGCTGCTTGCCGCCGGCGACATCCAGTCGGAGCCGATGCACGTCGAGTCGAATTCGGTCAACGCATTCCGCACGAACCGCTCGCTGACGGCGTACGGCTTCGGTGTCTATGTCGTGCTCGGCTACCAGGCGAACGACCCGATCTTCCGCACGGGCGACGGCACGCCGATCGGCGAATGGGCCTACGGCGTCGTCGTGCGCGGCACGAAGAGTGCGGTGGAGGAAGCCGCGCGCAAGGCCGGCAGCGACGCAACCGTCAAACAGGCGTTTCCGTTCCTGACCGCGATCGTCTGCTCGTCGGATTGAGCGGCCGTCAGGACGATCATGCGGCCCCCGTGAGGGGCACACGCCACAACCGTCCCACTCGCCCCTTCCGGGCCCCTCTATCGGTCTGTTACGCGCCGGTATACACCACGCGATACGGGATACCGACCTTCTCCCACTCGGCAGCCTCCTGGCTGAGGCTGTAGTCGGTCAACGGGTTCTGCTCGACCCATGCGCTCGGCAGGCGCACCTCGTACCCGCCCTTCTTCATCTGCGAAACGGAAATATCCGGCAGCCCCGCATCGGTCCGGCGCCGGCACAGCAGCGCCGCCAGCCGCAGGCAGAACAGCAGCGGCCACTCGACCTCGCGCGCCTGCGACAGCTTGCCGAGCTTGCCCGCGTGACCGAGCACGAGCGCGGCGAGCCGCGCCTGGTCGGTGCGCGAAAAACCCGGCATGTCCGCGTTGCTCGCGATATAGGCCGAATGCTTGTGATACGCGCTGTGCGAGATCGACAGGCCGATCTCGTGCAACGCGGCCGCCCAGCCGAGGAACATCCGCGCTTCCTCGCGCGCCTCGTCGTCGGCTTCCCCGAGTTCGTCGTAGAAACGCGCCGCGAGCGCGCCGATCCGCTCGGCCTGCGCGCGATCCACGCCGTAACGGCGCGTGAAACCCTCGACGGTCACCGCGCGCATGTCCTCGTGCTGCGTCCGGCCGAGCAGGTCGTACAGCACGCCGAGACGCAGCGCACCGTCGGTCGTATCGACGTAGTCGACGCCGAGTTCCTCGAACACCGCGAGCATGATCGCGAGGCCGCCCGCGAGCACCGGCACGCGGTCGGGCTTCAGCGCGATCAGCTTCAGCCGGTTGACGTTCTCCGACTTGATCAGCGCGCGCTTCAGGCGCTCGAGGCCGCCGCGCGAAATGCCGTGCGTGATGCCCGGATCGTTGAAGCCGTTGGCCTCGACGAGCTCCGCAAGCGCGCGCGCGGTGCCGGACGAACCGATCGCCTGGTCCCACCCGGCCTTCTTGTACTCGCTCGAAATGATCTGGATCTCGCGCTTGGCCGCGAGTTCGGCCTGCCGCATCGTGTATTCGTCGACGTTGCCGGCCGGAAAGAACGTGCGGCTGTGGCTCACGCAGCCGATATAGAGACTCTCCATCACGATCGGCGTGTAGTGCGAGCCGATGATGAATTCGGTCGAGCCGCCGCCGATGTCGACGACGAGTCGCTTGCCGGCGCTCGCCGGCACCGAGTGCGCGGCACCCGCATAGATCAGCCGCGCCTCTTCGCGGCCCGCGATCACTTCGATCGGGAAACCGAGCGCCGCTTCGGCCTCGCCGAGAAACTCGCCCGCGTTCTTCGCGACGCGCAGCGTATTGGTCGCCACCGCGCGCACATGATCGGGATGGAAATCGCGCAGGCGCTCGCCGAACCGCTTGAGCGCCTCCCAGCCACGCTCCTGCGACGCGCGATCGAGCATCTTGTCGCTCGACAGGCCGGCGGCGAGCCGGACGGGCTCGCGCAGCGCATCGACGGGATAGATCTGGCTGCCCGCCGACGTTTCCTCGACGCGGCCGACGATCAGCCGGAAGCTGTTCGAGCCGAGATCCACGGCAGCCAGCAAGTGGGGGGTTGTAACCATCAGAATGGGGCTCCGTGCGCGTTCTCCCGCAGCAGCCGGTCCGGCAACACGGGGCAATCAGTCAAAGGCGACATTTTAAGCGTGGAACGCTTGCCATTGCCACGCTTCACGGGCATGCACACTGCTCGATTGTATATAGCCGAAACATTTATGCGACGAAATGGTTCCGGCGTAGAATTTGCCGATATAAAACCATTATCGTCATCAGCACGTCATCGTACCGTGAGAGTTTCCGAGCGTCCTTTCGAATCATCGCCTGAATCATCCCCTACTCTGCCGATGTCCGTCCGTTACCCGCTTCTCAATCGTGAACTCGGCATCCTCGGTTTCAACGAGCGCGTGCTGGCCCAGGCGGCCGATCCGCAAGTTCCGTTGCTCGAACGCCTTCGCTTCATCTGCATCACCAGCAGCAACCTCGACGAATTCTTCGAAGTCCGGATGGCCGGCCTTCAGGAGCAAATCCGCGACAACCCCGGCGCGATGACGCCCGACGGCATGTCGTTACAGCATGCTTACGATCTCGTCGTCGAACGCGCGCAACGCCTCGTCCATCGACAGTACACGATGCTGCACGAAACCGTGCTGCCCGCGCTCGAACAGGAAGGCATCTACTTCCATGCGAGCGACACGTGGAACGACGAGCAGCTCGAATGGGCGCGGCGCTACTTCCTCGACGAACTGCTGCCCGTGCTGACGCCGATCGGCCTCGATCCGGCCCACCCGTTCCCGCGCGTGCTGAACAAGAGTCTGAACTTCGTCGTCGAGCTCGAAGGCCGCGATGCGTTCGGCCGCCAGGCCGTGATGGGCATCGTGCAGGCGCCGCGCGCGCTGCCGCGCGTCGTGCGCGTGCCGCACGCGCTGTCGGGCTTCGAGCACGGCTTCGTGCTGTTGAGCTCGTTCATGCAGCGCTTCGTCGGCGAACTCTTCCCGCAACTCGTCGTGAAGAGCTGCAACCAGTTCCGCATCACGCGCAACAGCGAGCTGTTCGTCGACGAGGACGAAATCACGAACCTGCGCGTCGCGCTGCAGGGCGAACTGCCCGCGCGCCACCTCGGCAACGCGGTGCGCCTCGAGGTATCGGCCGACACGCCATCGCACATCGTGCGGCGCCTGCTCGAGGAAAGCGAACTCGGCGACAAGGACTGCTATCGCGTGACCGGGTCGGTGAACCTCGTGCGCCTGATGCAGATTCCGGATCTCGTCGACCGCCCCGACCTGAAGTTCGCGCCGTTCGCCGCATCGACCCCGCCCGCGATCGCGAACGCGCCGACGATGTTCGACGCAATCGACGACGGCGACATCCTGCTGCACCACCCGTACGAGAGCTTCCAGCCCGTGCTCGAGCTGCTGCAGCAGGCCGCGAAAGACCCGAGCGTCGTCGCAATCAAGCAGACGATCTACCGCACCGGCACCGATTCGCCGCTGATGGACGCGCTGATGGAAGCCGCGCGCAACGGCAAGGAAGTGACCGTCGTCGTCGAGCTGCTCGCGCGCTTCGACGAGGAAACCAACATCAACTGGGCGTCGCAGCTCGAAGCCGTCGGTGCGCACGTCGTGTACGGCGTGGTCGGCCACAAGTGCCACGCGAAGATGATGCTGATCGTGCGGCGCGTCGTGCAGGCCGGCAAGGCGTCGTTGCGCCGCTATGTGCACCTCGGCACCGGCAACTACCACCCGCGCACCGCGCGCCTCTACACCGACTTCGGGCTGATGACGGCCGACCAGAAGATCTGCGAGGACGTCCATCACGTGTTCCAGCAACTGACCGGGATCGGCGGCGAACTCACGCTGCACGAGCTGTGGCAGTCGCCGTTCACGCTGCATCCGCGCATCATCGAATCGATCCGCGCGGAGATCGACAACGCGCGTGCCGGCAAGCGCGCGCGCGTCGTCGCGAAAATGAACGCGCTGCTGGAGCCGACGGTGATCGCCGCGCTGTACGAAGCGTCGCAGGCCGGCGTGAAGGTCGACCTGATCGTGCGCGGCGTCTGCGCGCTGAAGCCCGGCGTGCCGGGGCTGTCGGAAAACATCACGGTGCGCTCGATCGTCGGCCGCTTCCTCGAACATCACCGGATCTACTACTTCCACGCGGGCGGCGCGGAAGACGTCTATCTGTCGAGCGCCGACTGGATGGACCGCAACCTGTTCCGCCGCGTCGAAGTCGCGTTCCCGATCCGCGAGCGCAAGCTCAAGCGGCGCGTGATCGCCGAAGGCCTGTCGGTATGCCTCGGCGACAACCAGTCGGCGTGGCAGATGCACAGCGACGGCCACTACCGCCGGCGCCGCGCAGGCAAGACGATCCGCAACGCGCAACTTGGATTACTCGCGAAGTTCTGCTCGTGAGCCGGCGGTGCGGTGCCGATCGCGCGCCGCGCGGCCAATAAAAAAACGCAGCCGGGGCTGCGTTTTTTTTTCGGACCGACATGCCGTTACGCGATCATGCCTCGTAGGCGGCCGGCCGGATCGCGATGATGCGCGAGCCCGGGAACCGCGCGGTGAACGTGCTGCCGCGCCCTTCCTCGCTCTGCACGTACAGGTGCGCGTCGTGCCGCTGCAGCACGTGCTTGACGATCGCGAGCCCGAGCCCCGTGCCGCCCGTATCGCGCGAGCGGCTGCGATCGACGCGATAGAAGCGTTCGGTGAGCCGCGGCAGGTCGGCGGCCGGAATGCCGAAGCCGCTGTCCGTGACGGAAAACACGCCCTGCGCACCCTCGCGCCGCCACGACACGACGATCTTGCCGCCGTCCGGCGTATAGCGGATCGCGTTCGTGACGAGATTGGCAAACGCGCTGAACAACTCCGTCTGCGCGCCCGTGACGCCGAGCGTCTCGTCGATCGTGAACGCGATGTCGTGATGCCCGTTCGACAGCGTCTGCGCATCCTCCCTCAGATGGTCGAACACGGCGCGCATGTCGATCGCGCGATCGGCCGGAGGCTTGCTCTCGCCCTCCAGTTTCGCGAGCACCAGCAAGTCGGTGACGATGTGCCGCATCCGCGACGCCTGCTGCTCCATCATCTCGAGATAGCGGGCGCGGTCTTCCTCGTTCAGCGGCAGCTCGCGCATCGTCTCGAGAAAGCCCGACAGCACGGTGAGCGGCGTCTTCAATTCGTGCGACACGTTCGCGACGAAGTCGCGCCGCATCGCGTCGGTGCGCTCGAGCTCGGTGATGTCCTGCGTGAGCAGCAGCTTGCGGTTCTCGCCGTACGGAAACACCTGCACGGCCAGCACGTTCTGCCGCGAATCGCCCATGCCGCGCATCACGAGCGTCTCGTCGTAATGCTGCGCATTCAGGTAGCGGACGAACTCGGGATGACGCACCAGGTTCGTGATGTGCTGGCGCAGGTCGCGCTTCGCATCGAGGCCGAAATGGACCTCGGCAATCTCGTTGCACCACTCGATCTGGTCGTGGTCGTCGAGCATCGCGACGCCGTTCGGCGAGGCCTGGATCGCCTGGATGAAACGCGAATGCTGCTGTTCGACCTGCCGCACCTGCGCATGCCACTGTTTCGCGAGCTTGTGCAGCCGGTAGTAGATCTCGCCCCAGATGCCCGGCGCGCTCGGCACCTCGCCGTAGACCGGCGCATCGAGCAGCCGCCACAGACGCTGCGTATGGAAGGTGCTGAAAAAGCCCTGCGCGACCAGCATCACGGCCACGAACACGATGCCCGCGGTCGGGCCGGCGAAGACGCCGACCAATACGCCGATCAGCACGAGCAGCACGAGCGACACGAGAAAGCGCGCCCAGATGATGTTCATGATTCAGCGCCCGAAAGAATGAACGGCACGCCGTGGCACACGGCATGTCCGGATACGTTACGCGTGCTTCGCGAGCCGGTAGCCGCTGCCGCGCACGGTCTCGATCATCGCATCGCAGCCGGCCGGTTTCAAGGCCGCGCGCAATCGTTTGATGTGCACGTCGACGGTGCGCTCCTCGACGAACACGTGGTCGCCCCACACCTGGTCGAGCAGTTGCGTGCGGCTGTGCACGCGCTCCGGATGCGTCATGAAGAAATGCAGCAGGCGGAATTCGGTCGGGCCGAGATCGAGCTTGATCTCGCTGCCTTCCGCATGCGCGGCGACGCGATGCGTGGCCGGGTCGAGGCGCAGCCCGTTGATCGACACGACATCCTCGGTCAGCTGCGGTGCGCGACGGCGCAGCACGGCCTTGATGCGCGCCATCAGTTCCTTCGGCGAGAACGGCTTCGTCACGTAGTCGTCCGCGCCGATCTCGAGGCCGAGCACCTTGTCCTGCTCGTCGCCGCGCGCGGTGAGCATGATGATCGGGATGTGTTTGGTCCGTTCGTTGTTGCGCAGGTCGCGCGCGAACGCGATACCGGACTTGCCCGGCAGCATCCAGTCGAGCAGCACGAGATCGGGCAGCACGTCGCTGATCAGGTTCTGCGCCTGTTCGGCGTTGTACGCACGGATCGGGCAGTGACCGGCGTGCTGGAGATTCACCGAGATCAGTTCGGAAATCGCGGGCTCATCTTCAACGACGAGAATGTTGCTGGGCATCGGCACCTCTTTTCTTCCTGTACGTTGTCGTGTTAACTGTTGGCTTCACGGTCGAGCGTGTCGCGCGGCTGGTGCCGCACGTCCGTGCCCTTCACGATGTAGATGATGAATTCGGCAATGTTCTTCGCGTGGTCGCCGATCCGTTCGATCGCCTTCGCGATGAACAGGTAATCGAGGCCGACCGAGATCGTGCGCGGATCTTCCTGCATGTACGACACGAGCTTGCGCACGAACGCGCGGAATTCCATGTCGATTTCCTTGTCGTCCTTGACGATCTGCGCGGCGGCCACCGTATCGAGACGCGCAAACGCGTCGAGCGCGCGGCGCAGGATCGTCACGGCCATCTCGCCCGACACCTTGATCTCGGCGATGTTGAC
This sequence comes from Burkholderia pyrrocinia, assembly GCF_018417535.1. Taxonomy (NCBI): domain Bacteria; kingdom Pseudomonadati; phylum Pseudomonadota; class Betaproteobacteria; order Burkholderiales; family Burkholderiaceae; genus Burkholderia; species Burkholderia pyrrocinia. The sequence goes on from NZ_CP070977.1 coordinate 1,669,709, forward strand.
CGCACGCGCGGCCGGCTCGTCGACCAGGCGGCGCACGCGCTTCGCGATCTTCTCGGCCTCGTCGCCGGCGCGCTCGAGGTTCGTAATCGTTTTCGAAATCGACATCAAAAGACGCAGGTCGCGCGCGGCAGGCTGCCTCCGCGCGATGATGTTGCCGCATTCCTGGTCGATGTCGACTTCCATCGCGTTCAGCGTTTCCTCGGCCGCGATCACCTTCTCGGCCGTATCGCGATCGAATTCGTTCAGCGCGTGCATCGCGCCGACGATCTGCGACTCGACGAGCCCGCCCATTTCCAGCACTTTCGACGACACGGCATTCAGGTCCGCGTCGAACTGGCTCGACAGATGTTTATCCGACATGGCTGTGTTCTCCGTCATCAGCCGAAGCGGCCGGTGATGTAGTCTTCCGTTTCCTTGCGCACCGGCTTGATGAAGATCTTTTCGGTTTCGCCGAACTCGATCAGCTCGCCCAGGTACATGTAGGCCGTGTAATCCGAACAGCGTGCGGCCTGCTGCATGTTGTGCGTGACGATCACGACCGTGTAGTCGCTCTTCAGCTCCGCGATCAGCTCTTCGATGCGGCCCGTCGAGATCGGGTCGAGCGCCGAGCACGGCTCGTCGAGCAGCAGCACTTCCGGACGGATCGCGATGCCGCGCGCGATGCACAGACGCTGCTGCTGGCCGCCCGACAGGCCGTAGCCGCTCTGGCCCAGCTTGTCCTTCACTTCGTTCCACAACGCGGCCTTCGTGAGCGCCCACTCGACGCGGTCGTCCATTTCCGAGCGCGTGAGCTTTTCGAACATCTTCACGCCGAACGCGATGTTGTCGTAGATCGACATCGGGAACGGGGTCGGCTTCTGGAACACCATCCCGATGCGCGCGCGCAGCAGCGAGATGTCGCGCTTCGTCGTCAGCAGGTTCTCGCCGTCCATCAGGATTTCGCCTTCGGCGCGCTGCTCCGGATAGAGCGCGAACATCTTGTTGAACGTGCGCAGCAGCGTCGACTTGCCGCAGCCCGACGGGCCGATGAACGCCGTCACCTTCCCTTCGGGAATGCGCAGGTTGATGTTCTTCAGCGCATGGAACTTGCTGTAGAAGAAGTTGAGGTTGTTGACCTCGATCTTCGCGTTCAGCGGCGCGAGCGGGCGATCGTTCGTCGCATCGTGCGTGCCGGCGGGCGCAGCGGTGCGCTCGACGGGATTCAGGTGGCTCTCTGCCATATTCATCGGATTGCTCCGCCGTTACTTTTTCGAGAAGATCGAGCGCGCCAGGATGTTGAGTCCGAGCACCCCGAGCGTAATCAGGAACACGCCCGCCCACGCGAGCGACTGCCATTCCGCGAACGGGCTCATTGCGAACTTGAAGATCGTGACGGGCAGGTTCGCCACCGGCTGGCTCATGTCCCACGAGAAGAACTGGTTCGACAGCGCGGTAAACAGCAGCGGCGCCGTTTCGCCGGCAATCCGCGCGACCGCGAGCAGCACGCCCGTGATGATGCCGCCCACCGATGCGCGCAGCGTGATCTTCAGCACCATTTGCCACTTCGGCGTGCCGAGCGCGAAGGCTGCCTCGCGCAGCGCGTTCGGCACGAGCTTCAACATGTTCTCGGTCGTGCGGATCACGATCGGAATCTGCAGCAGCGCGAGTGCGATCACGCCGGCCCAGCCCGAGAAGCGTCCCGACTTCGCGACGACGAGCGCGTACACGAACAGGCCGACGACGATCGACGGCGCGGACAGCAGGATGTCGTTGATGAAGCGGATCGTGCCGGCGAGCAGGTTCTTCTGGCCGTATTCGGCGAGATAGACGCCCGCGAGGATGCCGATCGGCGTGCCGATCAGCGTGCCGAAACCGCACAGCAGCAGGCTGCCGACGATCGCGTTCGCGAGACCGCCGCCTTCGGTGTTCGGCGGCGGCGTCGATTCGGTGAACAGTTGCAGCGACAGGCCGCCAATACCGAGGTGCAGCGTCGTGTACAGGATCCACACGAGCCACAGCAGGCCGAATGCCATGGCGCCGAGCGATGCGGCGAGCGCGATCGCGTTGATGACCTTGCGCTTGCGCTGCAGGCGGTTGCGCATCGCGTCGAGCACGGCGCCGTCCGGCCCCGGGAAATTCATGATGGGCTCGCTCATTTCTTGCCCTCTCCCTTCTCGAGACGAAGCAGCAGCAGTTTGGAGATGGACAGCACGATGAACGTGATCACGAACAGGATCAGGCCCAGTTCCATCAGCGCGGACGTATGCAGGCCCGGCTGCGCTTCCGCGAATTCGTTCGCGAGCGCCGACGTGATGCTGTTGCCCGGCGCGAACAGCGACACGCTGTCGAGCAGGTTCGTGTTGCCGATCACGAACGTCACGGCCATCGTTTCTCCGAGCGCGCGGCCGAGGCCGAGCATCACGCCGCCGATCACGCCGGTCTTCGTATAGGGCAGCACGACCTTCCACATCACTTCCCAGGTCGTGCAGCCGATCCCGTAAGCCGATTCCTTCAGGAGCACGGGCGTGACCTCGAACACGTCACGCATCACCGATGCGATGTACGGGATGATCATGATCGCGAGAATCACGCCGGCCGCGAGAATGCCGATGCCGATCGGCGGGCCGGCCGTCAGCGGCCCGAGCACCCACACGTCCTTGAACAGGCGGCCGAGCGGTTTCTGGAAGTATTCGGCGAAGATCGGTGCGAACACGAGCAGCCCCCACATGCCGTACACGATCGACGGAATCGCGGCGAGCAGCTCGATCGCGATGCCGAGCGGACGGCGCAGCCACACGGGCGACAGCTCGGTGAGGAACAGTGCGATGCCGAAACTGACGGGCACCGCGATGACGAGCGCAATGACCGACGTCACGATCGTGCCGTAGATCGGCACGAGTGCGCCGTAGACGTCCGAGTTGGGATCCCACTCGGATTGCCACAGGAAGCCGAGGCCGAACTTCTCGATGGTCGGCATCGACGCAATGATCAGGGAAACGATGATCCCGCCCAGCAGCAGCAGGGTCACGATCGCGGCGAGCCGTGCGAGGCTGCCGAACAGAACGTCCCCGAGACGACCCGGCGCGCGTTGCTGCGCACCGTCGGACGATCGGGAGGACGTGTATGAAATATCAGACATGGGTGCCTGCTTTTGATTGCCGGGCGCCGTAACGCCCGGCTTTACCGCACACACTGCCCGACCGGCACGGCCGGGCAGCGAACCGCTGCATTGCTTACTCGGCGGCGACCGACTTGCCCGATGCGTCCGTCACCTTCGCCTTCCACTGCTTGCGGATTTCCGTCTCGACCGCCGACGGCAGCGAGATGTAGTCGAGGCTGTCGGCTGCCTTCTCGCCGTTCTTGAACGCCCAGCTGAAGAACTTCAGCGTTTCCGCGCCCTGCTCCGGCTTGTCCTGCTTCGCGTGCAGCAGCACGAACGTCGCGCCGACGACCGGCCATGCGTCCTTGCCCGGTTGGTTCGTCAGGATCTGGTAGAACGACTTCGACCAGTTCGCGCCTGCAGCAGCGGCCTTGAACGTTTCCGTCTTCGGCTCGACCACCGTGCCCGTCGAGTTCTTCAGCGCGGTGTAGGTCATGTTGTTCTTCTTCGCGTACGCCCACTCGACGTAGCCGATCGCGCCCGGCAGGCGCTGCACGAAGGCCGCGACGCCGTCGTTGCCCTTGCCGCCCGTGCCCGTCGGCCAGTTGACCGTCGTGCCTTCGCCGATCTTCGACTTCCACTCGTCGTTGACCTTCGACAGGTAGTTCGTCCAGATGAAGCTGGTGCCCGAGCCGTCAGCGCGGCGAACCACGGCGATGTCCGTATCCGGCAGCTTGACCTTCGGATTCAGCGCGGCGATCGCCGGGTCGTTCCACTTCTTGATCTTGCCGAGGTAGATGTCGCCGAGCACCGGGCCCGACAGCGTCAGTTCGCCCGGTTTCACGCCCGGCACGTTGACGACCGGCACCACGCCGCCCACCACCGTCGGGAACTGGAACAGGCCTTCCTTCGCGAGCTCGTCATCCTTCAGCGGAGCGTCCGAACCGGCAAAATCGACCGTCTTCGCGACGATCTGCTTCAGGCCGCCCGACGAACCGATACCCTGATAGTTGACCTTCGAGCCGCCGGACTGCTGGTAGTCAGCAGCCCATTTCGTATAGATCGGCATCGCGAACGTGCTGCCTGCGCCCGTGATGTCGGCAGCCTGCGCGGCAACGGCGAAAAGCGCGCCAGCCAGGCCGGCAATCGCGGTTTGCATCAATTTCATGAGACCTCCAGTGTGTGAGCGGATGACTACGGCACCGCGAAGGTTAGGGGCTCCTCATGACGGTAATGTGACAATCGATGAAACTGGCGTGACAGTAACATGACTGGTTGAAAGGGAGTAGCGGGGGTGGCGCGGGCGACGCCTGGGCGGCGTCAGAACGGCGATGGCGGCAAAAATTGCCTGCCTGCCGAAGATGGGGTGGACACCCCTTTTTCGGGGTACGCCGGCGGATCGTAGCGCAGCGTCGGCAGCACGGGAAGCCCCTGTCCGCAGCAGGCCAGATATCGGGGGTCGGAGGAAATCCTCGGTCAGACGATACGTTTGTCGACGCGACACTTTATAGGTATCGCAAACCTTTGCGTCTGACGAAATTGCGGCGCCCCGAAGGCGCCGCATGCCGGTTCACCGGAGCGCGGGCGCGCGGGCGGCAGGACGCCGCCCCGCGCCGATATCGTGCGTCAGGTCGTCGCCGCGCGCACCGCGTCGGCGATCGTCTCCGCATGGCGGACCGCATCGGCCGCCTGCTCCGCTTCGACCATCACGCGCAGCACGGGCTCGGTTCCCGATGCGCGGATCAGCACGCGGCCGCTGCCGGCGAGCGCGGCTTCGGCTGCGTCGATCGCCGCGCGAATCGACGCGCTGCCCTTCCAGTCCGCCCCCGGCTTCATCCGCACGTTGATCAACTTCTGCGGAAACAGCGTGACGCCATCGAGCATCTGTGCGAGCGTCCGGCCGCTGCGCTTCAGCGCGGCCAGCACGAGCAGCGCCGACACGATGCCGTCGCCGGTCGAATGCCGGTCGAGCGACAGGATGTGGCCCGAGCCTTCCGCGCCGAGCTGCCAGCCGTGCTCGCGCAACTGCTCGAGCACGTAGCGGTCGCCGACCGCCGCGCGGACGAACTTCACGCCGTCGCGCTGCAGCGCGACTTCGACGGCAAGGTTCGTCATCAGCGTGCCGACCGCGCCTTCGACCTTGCCATCGGTCGCGATCCGGTCCTTCACGAGCACGTAGAGGAGCTCGTCGCCGTTGTACAACCGCCCGGTCGCATCGACGACCTGCAGGCGGTCCGCATCGCCGTCGAGCGCAATGCCGAGATCGGCGTGGTTCGCGCGCACCGCGCGCACCAGCGCGTCGGGCGCGGTCGCGCCGACGCCGTCGTTGATGTTGAAGCCGTTCGGCGCGACGCCGATCGGAATCACGTCCGCGCCGAGTTCGTGGAACACGTGGGGCGCGATCTGGTATGCGGCACCGTGCGCGCAATCGATCACGAGCTTCAGCCCGCGCAGGTCGAACGCGGCCGGGAACGTGCTCTTGCAGAACTCGATGTAGCGGCCGGCCGCGTCATCGAGGCGGCGCGCCTTGCCGAGGCCGTCGGACGACGCGCATTCGAGCGGCTTGTCGAGCCACGCTTCGATCGCGGCTTCGGTGTCGTCGGGCAGCTTGTTGCCGTCGGCGGAGAAAAACTTGATCCCGTTGTCGTGATACGGGTTGTGCGACGCGCTGATCACGACGCCGGCCGACAGGCGCAGCGCACGCGTCAGGTACGCGACGCCCGGCGTCGGCATCGGGCCGGCCAGCATCACGTCGACGCCGGCCGCCGAGAAGCCTGCTTCGAGCGCGGCTTCCAGCATGTAGCCCGACACGCGCGTGTCCTTGCCGATCAGCACGGTCGGACGCGAGCCTGCCGCGACATCGGCCGAGCTGGCCAGCACCTTGCCGGCCGCGTAGCCGAGGCGCAATACGAAATCCGGCGTGATGGGCGCCTCGCCCACCGTGCCGCGAATGCCGTCCGTGCCGAAATATCGACGTCCCATAGCGAATCTTCCTCCTTCGTCTTCTGACTTATCGTTGCCGCGCGGCTTCGCGCACGGCATTCCAGACTTTCAGCGCATCGACCGTCGCCGCGACGTCGTGCACGCGCACGATCGCGGCACCGCGCCCGACCGCGCACAATGCTGCCGCCACACTCGCCGCGACGCGCTCCATCGGCGGCTTGCCGCCGATCACCACACCGAGCATCGACTTGCGCGACATGCCCGCGAGAATCGGATAAGCCCGCCCGTCGGGCCGCGCGGGTGCCGTGTCCGGCAACGCGGCCAGCAGTGCATAGTTGTCGTCGACGACTGCCTTGCCGAACCCGAAGCCGGGATCCACGCAGATCCGCTCCGGCGCAACGCCCGCGTCGCACAACGCCTGCGCGCGCGCGGCGAGAAACTCGCGCACGTCGGTCACGACGTCGCCGTAGTCGGGCTCGCCGACCTGCATCGTCTGCGGCTCGCCGAGCATGTGCATCGCGCACAGCCCGCTGTTGCCCTCGCGCACCGCTTCGATCGCGCCCGGCTGGCGGAACCCCCAGATGTCGTTGATCAGGTCCGCGCCGGCGGCCAGCGCCGCGCGCATCACGGCCGGCTTGTAGGTATCGACCGACAGCGGCACGTTCAGCGGCCGCAGCGCCTCGACGAGCGGGATCACGCGCGCGAGCTCCTCGTCAAGCGGCACGGGCGGCGCGCCGGGGCGCGTCGATTCGCCGCCGATATCGAGGAGGTCCGCACCTTCGGCAATCATCCGCTCGGCCTGGCGCAGCGCATCGTCGCGCGCGAGGAAGCGGCCGCCGTCGGAGAACGAATCGGGGGTGGCGTTGAGAATGCCCATCACGAGCGGGCGCTCGAACGTCAGTGCAAAGCGGCCGCACTGGAGCGGCGCGGGAATGGACGGGAAAACAGCGGAATCGGACACGAGCGACTGGCGTGGATGAATGCAAAACGGGCCGGTGTGAAGCCACACCAGCCCGTGAACGGTGCTACAGCGGAGATTATGCCGCAGGCGAAGCCGGCGCCGGCGCGTTGCCGGGCTTGACCTCGGCGCTGCTGCCACCGCCCGACGAATCGCCGCCAACCGCCGGCGAGCTCTTCGGCGAGCGCGGCGGACGACCTTCCATGATGTCGTTGATCTGATCGGCGTCGATCGTCTCCCACTCCATCAGCGCGGCCGTCATCGCTTCGACCTTGTCGCGGTTTTCGTCCAGCAGGCGCCGCGCGAGGTTGTACTGATCGTCCAGCACGCGGCGGATTTCCGAATCGACCTTCTGCTGCGTCGCTTCCGAGATCGTGCGCGTGAAGCCGCGGCCGAACGGCGACGCATCGTTCTCGTCGTCGACGTAGACCATCGGTCCGAGCGCATCGGTCATGCCGAAACGGGCCACCATCGCGCGCGCCGTCTGCGTTGCCTTGTTGAAATCGTCCGATGCGCCGGTGCTGACGAGATTCATGAACAGCTCTTCCGCCACCCGGCCACCGAACAGGATCGCGAGGCGGTCCAGCAGGTAGTCCTTCGAATACGTTTCGTTGTCATGCTCCGGCAACTGCCACGTGACACCCAGCGCACGGCCGCGCGGAATGATCGTGACCTTGTGCACCGGGTCGGCCTTCGGCAACAGCTTCGCGACCACCGCGTGGCCCGACTCGTGGTATGCGGTCGCGCGCTTCGCTTCCTCGCGGATCACGGCCGACTTGCGCTCCGGACCCATGAAGATCTTGTCCTTCGCGTCCTCGAAATCCTGCATCTCGACGATGCGCTTGCCGCGGCGTGCGGCGAACAGCGCCGCCTCGTTCACGAGGTTCGCGAGATCGGCGCCCGAGAAGCCCGGCGTGCCGCGCGCGATGACTGCCGCATCGACGTCGTTCGAGATCGGTACCTTGCGCAGGTGCACGCGCATGATCTGCTCGCGGCCGCGGATGTCCGGCAGACCGACGTAGACCTGGCGGTCGAAACGGCCCGGACGCAGCAGCGCCTTGTCGAGTACGTCGGAACGGTTGGTCGCGGCGATCACGATCACGCCCGAGTTCGCCTCGAAGCCGTCCATCTCGACGAGCATCTGGTTCAGCGTCTGTTCGCGTTCGTCGTTGCCGCCGCCCATGCCGGCGCCGCGATGACGGCCGACCGCGTCGATTTCGTCGATGAACACGATGCACGGTGCATGCTTCTTCGCCTGCTCGAACATGTCGCGCACACGGGCCGCGCCGACGCCGACGAACATTTCGACGAAGTCCGAACCCGAGATGCTGAAGAACGGCACCTTCGCTTCACCCGCGATCGCGCGAGCGAGCAGCGTCTTGCCGGTACCCGGCGGGCCGACGAGCAGCACGCCGCGCGGAATGCGACCGCCCAGCTTCTGGAATTTCTGCGGATCGCGCAGGAAGTCGACGAGCTCGGACACTTCTTCCTTCGCTTCGTCGCAGCCCGCGACGTCGGAGAAGTTCACCGCGTTGTTGTTCTCGTCGATCAGCCGCGCTCGCGACTTGCCGAACGAGAAGGCACCGCCTTTGCCGCCACCCTGCATCTGCCGCATCATGTAGAACCAGAACACGATGATCAGGATCGTCGGCCCGAGGTAGTACAGCGCGGACATCAGCGCGTTCGGCTCGTCGTCGGCCTTGCCGCTGACCTGCACGCCGTACTTCATCAGATCGCCGACCATCCAGATGTCGCCGGGCGACACGATCTGGTATTTCTGGCCATCAGCCGGAGTGACGGTGAGGTTGCGCCCCTGAACGATGACGTTCTTGACCTTGCCGCTCTTGGCATCGTCCATGAACTGCGAATAGGACACGCCTTCCTGAACGCGGGGCTTGTCGAACTGCTTGAACACCGTAAACAGCACCAGTGCGATCACCAGCCACACCGCTGCCTTCGAAAACATATTGTTGTTCAAAGCACCACTCCTTCACTCGTAGACGAGCGCCTACATTTTCCTTGCGGCGCCCCTCGGTCATTCTAATCCAGTCCGACCACCCCCGCCATAAGCATTGACAACCGCCGCGATAGCGCTTCGCTTGTCTGGCAAGGGCCGGAGCCCGTTTGCGGCACCCCGCTCCGCGTCACCGCGGATGCTTCAGATGCCGACCCAAAATGAACGTTTCGGACGATTTGTCGCGGGACGCCTTGGGCTTGCGCGGCGCGACAGTCTTAAACTGCTGTTTGAATTTCTCGACGATCTGGCTGTAGCCGCTGCCGTGAAAGCATTTCACGAGCAGCGCGCCATCCGGCTTCAGATGGTTCTGCGCGAATTCGAGCGCCAGATCGCAGAGATGCTCGATGCGCGCCGCGTCCGCCGAGGCCACACCGGAGAGGTTGGGGGCCATGTCAGAAATAACAAGGTCCACCGGACGACCTTCGAGCACTTCCTCGAGCTGGTGGAGGACTTCGTCCTCGCGGAAATCGCCCTGGATGAAGTGGACGTCGGCGATCGGCTCCATCGGCAGCAGGTCGAGCGCGATGATCGTGCCGTCGATGCCGCCTTCGCGCCCGGTGTCGCGCTTCTTGCCCTGCGCGAGCTTGTTGCGGGCATACTGGCTCCAGCTGCCCGGCGTCGCGCCGAGATCGACGATCACCTGGCCCGGACGGACCAGCTTGTCCTGCTCGTCGATTTCCTTCAGCTTGTACGCGGCGCGCGCGCGATAGCCCTCCCGCTGCGCCATTTTGACGTACGGGTCGTTGATGTGGTCGTGCAGCCAGTGCTGGTTAAAACGGTTTTTTGCCATTCGAGAGAGAGATTGCTGCCATTTGCTTCGTGAAGCCGCGCTTTTAGCGGATAATACGCGTCTTCTTCGCGCGGCTGCGGCCCCTTTTCAGGCCCAAGCCGCGATTTTACGTGGTTTCGGCGCACGGCTGACGCGGTAACTTCCCGCGATCGCTTTTCAGGCCGCGTGCCCTTATTTAGATTTCGACATTTCCATGCCCGCCCTTTCGCTTTCTCCCGCCGAGCGCTCCGCGCTGCGCTCCCAGGCCCATGCGCTCAAGCCCGTCGTGCTGATCGGGGCCGAAGGGCTGACCGACGCCGTGCTAAAGGAAATCAAGGTGCACCTCGCCGCGCACCAGTTGATCAAGATTCGCGTGTTCGGCGACGAACGCGACGAACGCGTCGCCATCTATGACGAGATCTGCGACCGCCTGAGCGCGGCGCCGATCCAGCACATCGGCAAGCTGCTGGTGATCTGGAAGCCCGAGGCCGCCGCAGCGGCCCCGGCACGCGGCCGTCGTGCCGGCACGCTGCCGAGCGCGGCCGAAGCCGCCGACGACAGGAAAGGCCGCGCACCGCGCACCGTCAAGGTCGTCAAGGTGTCGCCGAACGCGAGCCCCGTGCGTCGCCCGAAGCCGACGAAGGTCGTCGTGCGCGGCAACGAGCGCGTGACGGCAGGAGGCAACGTGAAGCGCGCGAAAAAGCGCCAGGCAAGCACGAAGCGGCCGTTCCAGGACAAGTAAATCGAGTCGCGGCACGGGTCACCCCGTGCCGCGCTGCCTGCGCGGCGCTCAGGCGTCGCGCGCCGGCAGACGCCAGATCAGCATCAGTCCCAGCACGCTCTCGACGAGATAGAACACGCTCGAGACGCCGTGCAGCATCCCGAAACGACTCGCATACGGCGAGTTCGCGATATCGGTGCCCGCGTCCATCGCGGCCATTCGCAGCGCGTTCATGAACGGCTGCAGCGCAAAATACCCGACCAGCACGCACATGACCATCGCGGCGACGATCCAGCGCACGCGGCGATATTCGCTGCTGCCGCGCCGCACCTGCTGGTTCGACAACGCGAGCAGCAGCACGCCGCACACGACACCGAGGATCGCCTCGATACGGAACAGCTGGGCGGCGACCGAACCGGCCGTCATCCGCTCCAGCGTCTTGAACAGCACGGGCGCGACCGCATACCCGATCGTCAGCAGGCTGCCGACCCACACGGCCGACAGCAGACGGAACACGCGATGCGGCATCACGTCGCCCCGCTTCAGATGTAGCTGACCGAGATGATTTCGTATTCGCGCACGCCGCTCGGCGCCTGCACGGCCGCGACGTCGCCTTCGGACTTGCCGATCAGGGCGCGCGCGATCGGCGAGCTGACCGAGATCAGACCGTGATCGATATCGGCTTCGTCGTCGCCGACGATCTGATACTTGACGGTGTCGCCCGACTCGAGATCCTCGAGTTCGACCGTCGACGCGAAGACTACGCGGCCTTCGGCATCGAGCACGGTGGGATCGATGACCTGCGCGGCCGACAGCTTCGATTCGATTTCCGCGATACGACCCTCGATGAAGCCCTGCTTTTCCTTCGCGGCATCGTATTCGGCGTTTTCGGACAGATCGCCCTGTGCGCGAGCCTCCGCGATCGCGTTGATCACGGCCGGCCGCTCGACGGACTTGAGGCGCTGCAATTCATCGCGCAGTTGCTCTGCGCCACGCTTTGTCAACGGAATGGTGCTCATAAACGGCTCAATCGCTAAAAACGGCTTTAAAAAAAATCACCGCGATTAAGCGCGTTTCCGGCGAACCGGAAACACCGCTTAACCGCGGCACGTATTGCTTCAACAGGAAACTGACTGCTTAGTTTAGGCGAGCGTGAAGACCTTGTAAATCATAGACTTCCAGATCCTTCAGGTAGCGCAAGCCTTCGACGGCCGCGCGCGCGCCCGACATCGTCGTGTAGTACGTGACCTTGTGCGCCTGCGCGCTCATGCGGATCGAACGCGAATCGGCGATCGCCTGGCGCGTCTCGTCGACCGTCGTGAACACGAGTGCGATCTCGCCGTTCTTGATCATGTCGACGATGTGCGGACGGCCGTCCTTCACCTTGTTCACGACCTTCACCGGCACGCCGGCCGCTTCGATCGCGGCAGCCGTACCCTTGGTCGCGACGATCGGGTAGCCGAGGTCGTGCAGCATGCGCGCGACTTCGACGGCCTTCGGCTTGTCCGCGTCCATCACGGTCAGCAGCACCGTGCCCGACTCCGGCAGGCGCGAACCGGCCGCAAGCTGCGACTTGAACAGCGCTTCGCCGAACGTCTGGCCGACGCCCATCACTTCGCCGGTCGAACGCATTTCAGGCCCGAGGACCGGATCGACGGTCGGGAACTTCACGAACGGGAACACCGCTTCCTTCACGCTGAAGTACGGCGGCTCGACTTCCTTCGTCACGCCCTGCTGCGCGAGCTTCTGGCCGACCATCGCGCGCGCCGCGATCTTCGCGAGCGGCAGGCTGGTGGCCTTCGACACGTACGGCACCGTGCGCGACGCGCGCGGGTTCACTTCGAGCACGTAGATGATGTCCTGCTTCGAACCGTCCGCCTGCGGCACTTGCTGGATCGCGAACTGCACGTTCATCAGGCCGACCACGTTCAGCGCCTTCGCCATCGCGCCCGTCTGGCGCTTCAGCTCGGCGACGGTTTCCTTCGACAGCGAGTACGGCGGCAGCGAGCATGCCGAGTCGCCCGAGTGGACGCCCGCCTGCTCGATGTGCTCCATCACGCCGCCGATGAACACGGCTTCGCCGTCGCAGATGCAGTCGACGTCGCACTCGATCGCGTCGTTCAGGAAGCGGTCGAGCAGCACCGGCGAATCGTTCGACACCTTCACGGCCTCGCGCATGTAGCGCTCGAGGTCGCGCGGCTCGTGGACGATCTCCATCGCACGGCCGCCCAGCACGTACGACGGGCGCACGACCAGCGGATAGCCGATTTCCTCGGCGAGCTTGAGCGCCTCGTCTTCCGCGCGCGCGGTGCGGTTCGGCGGCTGGCGCAGGCCGAGGTCCTGCAGCAGCTTCTGGAAGCGTTCGCGGTCTTCGGCCGCGTCGATCATGTCCGGCGACGTGCCGACGATCGGCACGCCATGCGCCTCGAGGTCGAGCGCGAGCTTCAGCGGCGTCTGGCCACCGTACTGGACGATCACGCCGACCGGCTTTTCCTTGTCGACGATCTCGAGCACGTCTTCGAGCGTCAGCGGCTCGAAGTACAGGCGGTCGGACGTGTCATAGTCGGTCGACACCGTTTCCGGGTTGCAGTTGACCATGATCGTTTCGTAGCCGTCCTCGCGCATCGCGAGCGCCGCGTGCACGCAGCAGTAGTCGAACTCGATGCCCTGGCCGATCCGGTTCGGGCCGCCGCCCAGCACCATGATCTTCTTGTTGGTGGTCGGCTGCGCCTCGCACTCTTCCTCGTAGGTCGAGTACATGTACGCGGTTTTCGTCGCGAATTCGGCCGCGCAGGTGTCGACGCGCTTGTAGACCGGGCGCACGTTCAGCTCGACGCGACGGCGGCGGACGTCTTCCGGCGTCGCGCCGAGCAGCTTCGCGAGGCGGCGGTCGGAGAAACCGCTCTGCTTCACATAGCGCAGCTCGTCGAACGTCAGCGACGCCAGCGTGCGGCTCGCGAGCGCCTTTTCCTTCAGGATGATCTGCTCGATCTGCTCGAGGAACCACGGGTCGATCGCGGTTTCCGCGAAGATTTCCTGGGCCGTCATGCCGATGCGGAACGCATCGCCGACATACCAGATGCGGTCCGGGCCCGGCTCGTGGATCTCGATCGCGATCTCGTCGCGATTGGTTGACTTTTCGTCGAGACCGTCGACGCCGACTTCGAGGCCGCGCAGCGCCTTCTGGAACGATTCCTGGAACGTGCGGCCGATCGCCATCACTTCGCCGACCGACTTCATCTGCGTCGTCAGGCGCGAATCGGCTTCACGGAACTTCTCGAACGCGAAGCGCGGGATCTTCGTGACGACGTAGTCGATCGTCGGCTCGAACGACGCCGGCGTCTGGCCGCCGGTGATTTCGTTCTTCAGCTCGTCGAGCGTGTAGCCGACCGCCAGCTTCGCGGCGACCTTCGCGATCGGGAAGCCGGTCGCCTTCGACGCGAGCGCCGACGAACGCGACACGCGCGGGTTCATCTCGATGACGACCATGCGGCCGTCCTTCGGGTTGATCGAGAACTGCACGTTCGAGCCGCCCGTGTCGACGCCGATCTCGCGCAGCACCGCGAGCGACGCGTTACGCAGGATCTGGTATTCCTTGTCGGTGAGCGTCTGCGCCGGCGCGACCGTGATCGAGTCGCCGGTGTGCACGCCCATCGGGTCGAGGTTCTCGATCGAGCAGACGATGATGCAGTTGTCGGCGCGGTCGCGCACGACTTCCATCTCGTATTCCTTCCAGCCGAGCAGCGATTCCTCGATCAGCAGTTCGCGCGTGGGCGACAGGTCGAGGCCGCGCTTGCAGATCTCCTCGAACTCTTCGCGGTTGTACGCGATGCCGCCGCCCGAGCCGCCGAGCGTGAACGACGGACGGATCACGACCGGATAGCCGCTGCCGCCCGTCTCCGCCATGATCTCGCCGTGCACCTTGGTCGCCTCTTCCATCGAATGCGCGATGCCCGACTTCGCGGAGCCGAGACCGATCTTGGTCATCGCTTCCTTGAACTTCTGGCGGTCTTCCGCCTTGTCGATCGCCTCCGGCGACGCGCCGATCAGTTCGACGCCGAACTTCTCGAGCACGCCGTGGTGGTGCAGGTCGAGCGCGCAGTTCAGCGCGGTCTGGCCGCCCATCGTCGGCAGGATCGCGTCCGGGCGCTCCTTCTCGATGATGCGCGCGACGACTTCCCACGTGATCGGCTCGATGTAGGTCACGTCGGCCGTGTTCGGGTCGGTCATGATCGTCGCCGGGTTGCTGTTGACGAGAACGACCTTGTAGCCCTCCTCACGCAACGCCTTGCAAGCCTGCGCGCCCGAATAGTCGAACTCGCACGCCTGGCCGATGATGATCGGGCCGGCGCCGATGATGAGGATGCTTTTGATGTCTGTGCGTTTTGGCATGGCTTGTGAATTCAATAAGTAATCGTTGTCGTGGGTCGGCCGGCAGCGCTCAGCTCATGGTCGCGAGCGCAAGCTTCACCGAGAAACCGATGAACAGGCCGCCCACGCTGCTCGCCGCGCCTGCCGCAAGCTTGCGGCGACGGCGGAAGTGCTCGGCGAGCCGCGCGCCCGCGAAGATCAGCGTGCTCAGGTACAGGAAGCTCGCGCACTGCGCGATCGCCCCGAGCACGACGAACGACAGCGCGGGATGCGGGAATGCCGGGTCGACGAACTGGATGAAGAACGAGATGAAGAACAGGATCGCCTTCGGGTTCAGCAGGCTCACGATCAGCGCCTTGCGAAACGGTCGCTCGCCGTCGACCGCCTGCGGCGCGTCAGCCGGCGCATTGGCCGGCGCGCGCAGCTTTTGCCACGCGCCGCGCAGCATGCCGGTGCCGATGTAGAGCAGATACGCGGCGCCGCCGTACTTGACGACGGAGAACAGCAGCGGATTGGCCTTCAGCAGCGACGCGACGCCCGCGGCGGACAGCACCATCAGCACCGTATCGCCGACGAACACGCCGCAGGCCGCGCGATAGCCGGCCTTCACGCCGCGCTGCGCCGCGAGCGACAGCACGTACATCGAGTTCGGCCCCGGCAGCAGGATGATGAAGATCACGCCGAACACGTAGGTCCAGATATCCGTGATGCCGAGTGCGTGGCCGAACATGATGCGAATCTCCCGTTCTTCGGTTGCGTCGGTGACGTTAAGCGTTGCGCGGCTTCGCCGCGTCCATCAGCGCGGTGAAACGGTCGAACAGATAACCGATGTCGTGCGGGCCCGGCGACGCTTCCGGGTGACCCTGGAAGCAGAACGCCGGCTTGTCGGTCAGCTCGAAGCCCTGCAGCGTGCCGTCGAACAGCGACACGTGCGTCACGCGCGCGTTGGCCGGCAGCGAATCCGCGTCGACCGCGAAGCCGTGGTTCTGCGACGTGATCACGACCCGGCCGTCGCCGAGATCCTTCACCGGGTGGTTCGCGCCGTGGTGGCCCGTCTTCATCTTCAGCGTCTTCGCGCCGACCGCGAGGCCCATGATCTGGTGGCCGAGGCAGATGCCGAAGGTCGGCACGCCGCGCTCGATGAATTCCTTCGTGGCCGCGATCGCGTAATCGCACGGCTCCGGATCGCCGGGGCCGTTCGACAGGAAGATGCCGTCCGGATTCAGCGCGAGCGCGTCGGCCGCGCTCGCCTGCGCGGGCAGCACCGTCACGTGGCAGCCGCGTTCCGCGAGCATGCGCAGGATGTTGTACTTGACGCCGAAATCGTACGCGACGACGCGGTACTTCGGCGCTTCCTGCATGCCGTAGCCGCCTTCGAGACGCCATTCGGTCTGCTTCCACTCGAACGGCTTGGTGGTCGACACGACCTTCGCGAGATCCATGCCCGCGAGGCCCGGGAACGAGCGCGCGAGCTCGATCGCCTTCGCCTCGTCGTCCGAACCGGCCAGGATGCAGCCGTTCTGCGCGCCCTTGTCGCGCAGGATGCGGGTCAGCTTGCGGGTGTCGATGCCGGCGATCGCGACGACGCCTTCGTCGCGCAGGTAATCGCCGAGCGTGCGGTCCATGCGGAAGTTCGACGCGAGCGTGGGCAGATCACGGATGATCAGGCCGGCGGCATGGACTTTCGTGGCTTCGACGTCTTCGGCGTTGACGCCGACGTTGCCGATATGCGGGTAGGTGAGCGTAACGATCTGGCGCGCGTAGCTCGGATCAGTCAGGATTTCCTGATAGCCGGTGATCGCGGTATTGAACACGACTTCGCCGATCGTGTGGCCTTCGGCCCCGATCGAATAACCACGAAAGACCGTGCCGTCGGCGAGTGCAAGCAAGGCGGGAGAAAAAGACGGCAACACGGGAGGCTCCTTGGGGAACACCCTGCTGCCGACCTGTTAACCCTGCCGCGCGAGCGCCGCGCTGCGTAGGCGCGCGTAGTCGCTTGCTGGACGCGGCCTGCGTTGTCGAGACGCGAACCCGGCGCGTGGCGCACGAGGCTTCGCGGCATCGCCCGGCAGGCGGCGTGCGGCGGATGAACGGGATGAATGAGGTAGGCGCTAGGGTGCGAGGTTGATCAGCACAAACTTTCAAATTATAGCCTGAAAATGGCCCTATCTTCAATCGATATGGCCGTCCGATCATGCGCGCGCCGCCACCAGCAGCGCGGTACAACGCACGCGCAACGTACTGCGGCCCCGTTTCCGCAGCCGCCCTACCCGCCAGCGTACCGCCGGATCAGTGCGCTTGGCCAGCGCCGCGCGCGGGCCATACGTACCAGACCGCGCTCGCGAGCTGCAACGCAAGCAGCACGCCCCACGCGGTGAAGTGCGCGGCGGCCGGATAACGGCCGTCGACCGCGGGCCAGCGCGACAGCACCGCACCGACGCCGATCTGGAACGCAAAGATCAGCAGGAAGATCACGAGCGTGAGCGTCGTGTTCGCGCGGCCGATCAGATGAGCGGGAAAGTGCCCGGCCATCACCGCGTAGGTCAGGATGCCGACGCCGCCGAACATCCCGTATGCGGCCCACAGCACGGCCGGCGGCAACGGCGTGCCCGCGACGATCGCGACCTGCGTCGCGACGAACAGCGCCATGCCGACGCCGCAGAACGCATAGACGGACACGCCGCGCCGCTCGAGCACGCGTGCCGCGGCGCCGAAGCCGACGCAGCCGGCCATCATCGCGAAGCCGAGCACCGACACGAGGCGCGCGGCATGCGGCGCATCGAACCCCGCGACATCGCGCAGGTACGGCCCGACCCACAGCGACTGCATCGCGTAGAACACGCCCTGCGTGACGACCGAGAACGACGAGATCTTCCAGAACGCACGGCTGCTCAGGATGTGCCACGTGCCCTTGAACTGGCTGACGAGCCCGCCCTGGTGACGCACCTGCTTCGCTTCGGGCGCGCCCGAGCCGATCGAGACCGCGACGACCACCGTCAGCACCGCGAGGCCGAAACAGATCGCGCGCCAGCTCGTCCAGCCGAGCAGCCCGGTCAACGGCGAACCGACCACGACGCCGCCGAGGCCGCCGACGGCCATCACGAGGCCGTTGACGAGCGGCAGCCGGCCGACCATCATCGTGCCGAGGCTGTGCGCGGCGCCGAACACGGCGGCACCGGCCGCCGCGAACAGCAGCATGCCGGCCGTCACGCGGCGCGGGCCGAAGTGGTCGAGCATCACGCCGGCCGGGATCTGCGCGCCCGCGAAGCCGAGGAAGTAGAGACTGGTGAGCAGGCCGAGATCGGCGGCCGACAACCCGAGCTCACGCGTGACGAACGGCGCGAAACCCAGATTGACGCCACGAAACACATACGACACGAAATACCCGATCGAAAACAGCGCGAGCACCCTCACCTGCACCGACGACATCGCTTCCCCTCGTTATATGAAGACGTTCGAAGCGGCGCCCCCGCGCCGCGCACAAACGAAAACGCCGTCACCTCGGTGACGGCGTTTCGTCGCAATTGGTCGGATGATAGCGCAAGCGCGCGACCCGGATCGGCCGCCCGCTGCGCCCGGCAGCCGCGTTACTTCTTCTTGCCCTTATGCGCGGCAGCCTTGGCCGGCGCGGCCTTCGCGGGTGCAGCCTTCGCCGATTTGGCCGCCGGCTTTGCCGCGCCGCGCTTCGCGCCGTGCGACTTGCCACCTACCGCCAGGCTTGCGCGTTCGATGTGCGCACCGCCGACCGACGTCGCGATCCGCTCCGGACCGGGTTCCGCCGGCACCGAACGGCCGACCGGCACGTGCAGCACGAGCGCCTGGCCCGGCATCACGAGATCGCGGTGCGTGCGGTTCCACGCCTTGAGCTGGCCGACCGACACGCCGTAGCGACCGGCGATCGCCGCCATCGACTGCTTGCGGCGCACGCGGATCAGCATCTTGCGCGTGTCGGGTACGTCCGGCTCCATCGCGAGCGCGCCGTTTTCGGCGACGTCGGCGCTGATGTCCTCGTCGTCGTCATCGCCGCGCGGCACGACGATCGTCGAGCCCGGCTTCAGGCGCATGCCGGCCGGAATCTTGTTGATCGACATCAGCGTATCGGCGTCGACGCCGATCTTCTCGGCGATCGCGGCCGGCCGCGCACGTTCGCTGACCGTGTAGGTGGTCCACGTCGAAAGCTGGCCGCTGTATGACTTCAGGTTCTTCTCGAACGCGGACGCGTTGTCGAACGGCAGCAGGATCTGCGGCTCGGTCGCGCCGAGGATCACCGGCTTCGAGAACGACGGGTTCAGCGAGCGGAATTCGTCGAGCGACAGGTTCGCGAGCTTCGCGGCGACCGCGACGTCGATGTCGCGCGACGTCGTGACCGTCACGAAATACGGGTGGTTCGGGATGTCCGGCAGCGTCAGGCCGTACTGCTGCGGGCTCGCGATGATGTTCTTCACCGCCTGCAGCTTCGGCACGTAGTTGCGCGTCTCGTTCGGCATCCGCAGGCTCTGGTAGTCGGTCGGCAGGCCGGCCGCCTGGTTGCGCGCGATCGCGCGCTGCACGTTGCCCTCGCCCCAGTTGTAGGCGGCCAACGCCAGATACCAATCGCCGAACATGTCATGCAGGCGCGACAGGTAGTCGAGCGCGGCGCTCGTCGACGCGAGCACGTCGCGACGCTCGTCCTGCCACATGTTGCGCTTCAGGTTGTACGTGCGGCCCGTGCCGGGCATGAACTGCCACATGCCGGCCGCCTTCGCGACCGACAGCGCCTGCGGGTTGAACGCGGACTCGATGAACGGCAGCAGCGCGAGCTCGGTCGGCATGTGACGCGCCTCGAGTTCCTCGACGATGTGATACAGGTACTTCTGCGAGCGCTCGGTCATGCGCTGCACGTAATCGGGACGCTGCGTGTACCAGGTCGTCTGCATGTCGACGAGGTCGCTCTGCAAGTCGGGCATCTGGAAGCCGCGACGGATGCGCCCCCAGAGATCGGAGTCCGCACTGGTCAGGTCGCCGACCGATTGCTTGTCGACGTCGACAGTTTCTTTGGCGGTGGCTGATTTACGGAGGTAGTTGGACGTCGCCTGCGAATCGGCGGCGTTGTTGGCGACAGGGGCCTGGCTCGCACAAGCGGCGAGCAGCAGGACCACCATCGCACTCAATATAAGTCGCATGAAAATCTCGGCTTCCGACGGCTGGAAATTGCTGGCGATACTACGGAAGTGCGTGCTTCACGTCAATAAAAACACCGAAAACTCAGCGAAATCCTACATTTGGAGCAATTTTTACAGATACCGCTTGAGCTTTGGAGTCCTCCGGAAATCATCATCGGAACCGGTTTTTCCACTCGCGCATCAGCGTGAACGCCGCCAGACGATCTGGCACCGTTTCGTGAAGCTCGGCTTCGAGCGTCGCATGGATGGCCGCGCTGTCCGCGCGCATGAAAGGGTTAACGGCACGCTCGTGCGCGATTGTAGTGGGCAGCGTCGGCACGCCGCGCGCGCGCAGCGCCTGCGCGTCGTCGCGCCACGCGGCGAGCGCCGCATTGCCGGGCTCGCACGCGAGCGCGAAGCGGATGTTCGACAGCGTGTATTCGTGCGCGCAATGCACGCGCGTGTCGCCCGGCAGCGCCGCGAGCGCGTCGAGCGACGCGAGCATCTGCGCGGGCGTGCCCTCGAACAGGCGGCCGCAGCCGCACGAGAACAGCGTGTCGCCGCAGAACACGTGCGGCACTGCGGCGCCCTGCCCGGCCGTCTGGAAATACGCGATGTGGCCGCGCGTATGACCGGGCACGTCGAGCACGTCGAACGCGACGGCCGGCGCGTCGAGCGTCACGCGGTCACCGCCCGAAAGCGGCCGCGTGACCACGCCGATCGCCTCGGCCGCGGGGCCGTAAACGGTGAGCGGCACATTGGCCGGTTGGCTAATTCGCAGCGCCTCGACACCGCCGACATGGTCGGCGTGATGGTGCGTGAGTAAAATAGCGGTCAACCGCCAGCCTCGTTCGGCAAGAACCCGGCGCACGGGCGCGGCTTCACCCGGATCGACGGCGATCGCATCGCGGCCGTCCGAGACGAGCCAGATATAGTTGTCTTCGAATGCCGGAACCGGCACGTATTCCAGCTCGTTCATGGGCGCGCAACCATCGTTATGTCCGACCGTCAAATTATAGACTGGCCCGCCTGGACCGACTCGCCTCCCGGCCGCTACGTGCTGGGCTGGGAGCAGGCGCAGCTCGACCGTTTCGTGTCCGACGTGTTCGGGTTCCACGCGCTGCAGCTCGGCCTGCCGCAGCTCGACGCGCTGCGCGAGAACCGCATGCCGTATCGCGGCCTCGTGCTCGATCCGGCAAGCGGCGCAAGCGCGCCGTACCAGTATCCGTGGGCGCGCGAAGCGCACGCGCCGGAGCACGCGCCCGCCGATCGCAGCGCGACCTGGTGCGACCTGCTCGACCTGCCGTTCGAGTCGCAGAGCGTCGACCTGATCGTGATGCCGCACACGCTCGAATTCACGTCCGATCCGCACCGGCTGCTGCGCGAGGCCGAGCGCGTGCTGATGCCGGAAGGCCGGCTCGTGATCACCGGCTTCAATTCGCTGAGCCTGTGGGGCATGCGGCAATCGTTCGGGCGCATGGCGAACCACCCGTTCGTGCCGGCCACGCGCGACCAGATCGCGTTCATCCGGCTCAAGGACTGGATCAAGCTGCTAGGCTTCGACCTCGAACGCGGCCGTTTCGGCTGCTACCGGCCGCCGCTCGTCACCGACAAGTGGCTGGCCCGCTACGGCTTCATGGAAGCCGCGGGCGACCGCTGGTGGCCGATCTTCGGCGCCGTCTACATGGTGACGGCCGTCAAGCGCGTGCGCGGCATGCGCCTCGTCGGCCAGATCAGGATGAAGAAGCCCGTGCTCGCGCCGGGCCTGACGCCGGCGGCCTCCCCGACTACCCATCAAGAACATTCATGACAACCGATACCATCGACATTTATACCGACGGCGCCTGCAAGGGCAACCCCGGCCCCGGCGGCTGGGGCGCACTGATGCGCTACGGCGACCGCGAAAAGGAGCTGTTCGGCGGCGAGCCCAACACGACCAACAACCGCATGGAGCTGATGGGCGTGATCGCCGCGCTCGAAGCGCTGAAGCGGCCGTGCCAGGTGATCGTGCATACCGACTCGCAATACGTGCAGAAAGGCATCAGCGAGTGGATCCACGGCTGGAAGAAGAAAGGCTGGGTCACCGCGGCGAAGACGCCCGTGAAGAACGCCGACCTGTGGAAGCGGCTCGACGCGCTCGTCGCGCAGCACGAGATCGAGTGGCGCTGGGTCAAGGGCCACGCGGGCCATCCCGAAAACGAGCGCGCGGACGCGCTCGCGAATCGCGGCGTCGAATCGCTCACGGCCTGAACACCGGCCGCTCCCCCGTTTCCTTTGCTTTTCCCGACATGCGCCAGATCATTCTCGATACCGAAACCACCGGCCTGAACGCCCGCACGGGCGACCGCCTGATCGAAATCGGCTGCGTCGAGCTGCTGAACCGGCGGCTCACCGGCAACAACCTGCACTTCTACGTGAACCCCGAGCGCGACAGCGATCCGGGCGCACTGGCGGTGCACGGCCTCACGACCGAATTCCTCAGCGACAAGCCGAAATTCGCGGAAGTCGCCAGCCAGATCCTCGACTTCGTGAAGGACGCCGAGCTGATCATCCACAACGCGCCGTTCGACCTTGGCTTCCTCGACGCCGAATTCGCGCGGCTCGGCCTGACGCCGTTCACCGAACATTGCGGCGGCGTGATCGACACGCTCGTACAGGCCAAGCAGATGTTCCCCGGCAAGCGCAACTCGCTCGACGCGCTGTGCGACCGCTTCGGGATCAGCAACGCGCACCGCACGCTGCACGGCGCACTGCTCGACTCCGAACTGCTCGCCGAGGTGTATCTCGCGATGACGCGCGGCCAGGACAGCCTCGTGATCGACATGCTCGACGATGCAGGCGCCGACGGCGGCGCGGCGAACGGCCAGCGCGTGTCGCTCGCCGCGCTCGACCTGGCCGTGGTGGCCGCGAGCGACGACGAACTCGCCGCGCACCAGACGCAACTCGACGAGCTCGACAAGTCGGTCAAGGGCACGTGCGTGTGGCGCAAGTCAGCCGACGCGGACGCCGCCAAAACGGCCTGACGTACGCACGGCACGCGCCGCGGCCGCGCTCACGCGCGCGGCTGCAGCGCGATGACCGCCATCCCGCCGAGCGCGAGCACCGCGCCGGCCACATCCCAGCGGGTCAGCACGACGCCGTCGACCACCCGCAGCCAGATCAGCGCAACCGCGATATACACGCCGCCGTACGCGGCATAGGTGCGCCCCGCGGCGCTCGGGTGCAGCGTCAGCAGCCACGCGAACAGCGCGAGCGACAGCGCGGCCGGCACCAGCAGCCAGACCGGCCGGCCGCCCTTCAGCACGAGCCACGGCAGGTAACAGCCGACGATTTCGGCCAGCGCGGTGGCGGCGAACAGCGCCGCGATCCTCATCAATTCGGTCATCCGGTTCCTCGTGAATTCGGCCCCCGTCACCGGGGCTGCGCGGCCCCGCCGCGCGCCGCCGATCATACTCGAGCAGGTTGCGCCGGACGCCCCGCCAGACGGGCGCTTCCCGGCAATTTGCACGATCATCCGTCATCGTGCTACCATGTCGCCTGTTTCAACATTCAATATCTGTCTATTCGATTTCGACAGAAGTCCGTCCGCGCGTTGCGGGCCGGCGCTTCGACCGAAATTGCACCCACAGGAAAGCCCGCCCGACAGGCCCGCTTTTCTCGTTTCGTTGCCCCTCCGGGGCGTTGCCGTTAGCCGGACCTCCGTCCGCACCGGCATCTGCCGCCAGCATCACGCGGCCCATTCTTCATGAGCGCACTGTCGCGACGGCCCATCGGGCCCGCGTCGAAGCAGCCCCTTACGGCCCTTTACCGCCCCTTGTGCAGTAAGTGCTTAATGGCCTGCCCCGACGCGCCGCACGCGACACCGCGCTTGCCGGCAAACCGTGTCGGACGGCCTACCCGTTCCGGCGCAGTCAAAGGAGTGCATGACCTTGACCGCAACACACGTCAGCCCGACCGCTGCCTCTTCCTCCACTTCATCCGGCGAGGCTCCGCTCGCCGCGGACGACATCACCGTCGTCGACCAGAGCCTGCTCAAACGCGCCGTCAGCGCAATGGCCATCGGCAATGCGATGGAATGGTTCGACTTCGGCGTGTACAGCTATATCGCCGTCACGCTCGGCAAGGTGTTCTTCCCGTCCAGCAGCCCGTCCGCGCAGTTGCTCGCGACCTTCGGCACGTTCGCGGCCGCGTTCCTCGTGCGTCCGCTCGGCGGCATGGTGTTCGGCCCGCTCGGCGACCGCATCGGCCGCCAGCGCGTGCTCGCCGCGACGATGATCATGATGGCCGTCGGCACCTTCGCGATCGGCCTGATTCCCAGCTACGCGTCGATCGGCATCATGGCGCCCGTACTGCTGCTCGTCGCGCGCCTCGTGCAGGGCTTCTCGACCGGCGGCGAATACGGCGGCGCCGCCACCTTCATCGCCGAATTCTCGACCGACAAGCGCCGCGGCTTCATGGGCAGCTTCCTCGAGTTCGGCACGCTGATCGGCTATGTGATGGGTGCGGGCGTCGTCGCGCTGCTGACCGCGTCGCTGTCGCAGGAAGCGCTGCTGTCGTGGGGCTGGCGTGTGCCGTTCCTGATCGCCGGCCCGCTCGGCCTGATCGGTCTCTACATCCGGATGAAGCTCGAGGAAACGCCCGCGTTCAAGCGCCAGGCCGAAGAGCGCGAAGCGCAGGACAAGGCCGTGCCGAAGGCGCGCTTCCGCGACACGCTGATGCGCAACTGGCGTGCGCTGCTGCTGTGCGTCGGCCTCGTGCTGATCTTCAACGTGACCGACTACATGGTGCTGTCGTACCTGCCGAGCTTCATGTCGTCGACGCTGCACTTCGACGAATCGCACAGCCTCGTGCTCGTGCTGATCGTGATGGTGCTGATGATGCCGATGACGCTCGCGGCCGGCCGCCTGTCCGACAGGATCGGCCGCAAGCCGGTGATGCTCGCCGGCTGCGTCGGGCTGCTCGTGCTGTCGATCCCGTCGATGATGCTGATCCATGCGGGCACCACGGCGTCGGTGTTCGGCGGCCTGCTGATCCTCGGCGTGCTGCTGTCGTGCTTCACCGGCGTGATGCCGTCGGCGCTGCCGGCGCTGTTCCCGACCGAGATCCGCTACGGCGCGCTCGCGATCGGCTTCAACGTGTCGGTATCGCTGTTCGGCGGCACGACGCCGCTGGTGACCGCGTGGCTCGTCGACGTGACGCACAACCTGATGATGCCCGCGTACTACATGATGGGCGCCGCCGTGATCGGCATCGTGTCGGTCGTCGCGCTCGCGGAAACCGCGCGCCAGCCGCTCAAGGGCTCGCCGCCGGCCGTCGCGACGCGCCGCGAAGCGCACCAGCTCGCGCGCCAGATGCGCGAGGACGACGACTCGGAGATCTACGGCGTCGTGTCGCCCGCACGCGCCTGAGCGTCGCCCATGAAAAAGCCCCGGCCGAAGCCGGGGCCAGATCGAACCCGATCCGCCCGACCGGCTTGCGCCGGCCGGGCTTTTTTTATCCTTCAGCCGCGACCACCCTCACGCTTGCGCTTCGCAGTGACGGCAGAACAACAGCGCACGCGACCGCGACACCGCCGCCTGCGCACCGCGTGCCGCGACGATCAGCCCGATCTGGCCGAGATTGAAATCGCGCTCGACCATCAACTGCGTCAGCGCGGCAAGCGGCAACACGACGGACGGGTGGTACAGGCTCGATTCGATCAGGGCTTTCATCATCGGCTCCATCTGGCAATGCGTGATTCGATGGAGTGGATTCTAGGGACCGGCCGCTTCCGGATAAACAGCGCGAATGCGAAGTCACTTGTCAGCCGCCGAGAACAATCGGCGGCGGTTTGCCGGGCGGGGCTGAGCAGGCGGCAGGCAACGGCGCGGGGCAGCCTCGTGCCCCGCCGCCTGCCCTAAACGAGCGGCGTTTCGACGAAAGCCGGCAGCGCTTCCGCGCGCGCCGAATGCGCGGCAAGCGCCGGATAGCGGGCCGGATCGATCCGCGCGAGCGCCGGGTAATCGGCCGCCATGAACTGCGTGAAGCGCCACGCCACCGCGACCGTCACGTCGGACTGCAGCAGGCGCGCGCCGCCGAACCAGCCGTTCGCGGCCGCGACAAGCGGCTCCAGTTCGCCGTACGCACCCTCGAGCTGGCACAGCACGCGCTCGAGCCACGGCGCGTGCTGCTTGTCGGACGGGCGCAGCGCCTGCTCGTAGATGACCTGCACGGTCTTCTCGGCGGCCGCCAGCGCGAAACCGACCGGCACGAGCACGCGCAGCCGCGCATCGGCGGCGTCGGGCAGCAGGCGCCGCTCCGGCGCGACCAGGTGATCGAGATAGTCGACGATCAGTGACGAATCGATCAGCGTCGCGCCGTCGTCGGTCGCGAGCGTCGGCGCCTTGACGACCGGGTTGACCGTCCTGAACTGCTCGAAATGACGGAACACCGAGATCGACTCGTGTTCGAACGGCAGGTCGAGCAGCTTCGCCGAAATGGCGACACGGCGCACGAACGGGGAATCCAGCATGCCGATCAGCTTCATCGCAAACGCTCCGCTTGAGGGGAATGGGACCGACGACTGTAGCAGCGTCGCGCGTCGTCGCCTAGCGTGCCCGCGCGCGTCCGCTTGAAACGCATCAGCCGGCAGCACGCCAGCCCCCCGCTGCCCGGCCATTTGACCATAATGCAGTTTCACGCCCCTTCCTCCCCAAGGTTCGCCATGTGGTATGCCCTCGTCGAGCAGCAGCGGCAATGGATGCGCGCCTGGCGCGAGGCGACGCGGCACGCGTTCGATGCGTGGCCTGCGGCGACGCTGCCGCACGCCGCGTCGTCGTGCTACGACGACCTGTTCGAGCCGCTGCTCGGGCGCCCGGCCGGGCCGCCGCGCTTCGACATCGGGCGGTCCGCCATCGGCGAGCGGGTCGTCGCGCACACGCCGTTCTGCGACCTGCGGCGCTTCACGCGCGCCGATGCGCAGCGTACGGTGCTGCTATGCGCGCCGCTCGCCGGGCACGCGGCCGTGATGATGCGGGAAACCGTCGAGACGCTGCTCGCCGACGGCGACGTGTGCGTGACCGACTGGCGCAATGCGCGCGACGTGCCGCTCGCGTCGGGCCGCTTCGGGCTCGACGAATATGTCGCGACGCTCGACGGCTTCGTCGACGGGCTCGCGCACGACGATCGGCCGCTGCACGTCGTTGCCGTGTGCCAGGCAACCGTGCCGGCACTCGGCGCGCTCGCGCTGCGCGCCGCGCGCGGCCTCGCGCCGCCCGCGAGCGTCACGCTGATCGGCGGCCCGCTCGACGCGCGCCTGAATCCGAGCGCGCTCGGCACCGCCGCAGCCACCCGCTCGCTCGGCTGGTGTCGCCGCCATCTGATCGACATCGTGCCGCCCGGCTTCGCGGGGTACGGCCGCCAGGTGTTCCCGACCTATCTCCAGCAGGGCGAGATCGCGCTAATGTACCCGCAGCGCTTCCTGTCGCTGATCGAGGCGTACGCGCTGGCCGCGTCGCGCTTCGACATGGCCGCGCTCGCCGGTGCGCGGCGCGCGCTGCTCGAATACACGGCGCTGCTCGACATGCCGGCCGAATATTTCCTCGACACGGTCGACATCGTGTTCCAGCGCATGTGCCTCGCGAACGGCACGTGGAGCGTAGGCGGCCGGCGCGTCGAGCCGGCCGCGCTGCGCGGCGTCACGCTGCTGACCGTCGAAGGCGGACGCGACGCGGTCACGGGCGCCGGCCAGACGCATGCGGCACTCGACATGTGCAGCGGCCTCATGGCCGACGAGCGCCATCGCGTCGATATCGACGATTGCGATCACTACGGGCTGTTTACGGGTGCACGCTGGCACGGCGATGTCCATCCGATGCTGCAGCGCGTATTCGCGCTGGCCGAGGCCGGCCGCCCGCGCACGCGCTCGCGCCGGATCAGGCGGACGTGATGCCGCGTTGCGTGCGGGCCGCGTCGAGCAGCTCGCGCACCTCGTCGTCGCTGGTCTGCTCGAAGCGCGCGTAGAACTGGCTGATCCCGAAGAACGATAGCGGCTGCGACACTGTGACGAACGCGTCGGCCAGGTCGTCGAACGCATCCCGCGCGCCCGCCGGCGCGACCGGCGCAGCCGCCACGATCCGCGCGGGATGGCGCTCGCGCAGCGCCTGCAGCGCGACGCGCATCGACGCGCCGGTCGCGATGCCGTCGTCGACGACGATCGCGATGCGCCCGTCGACCGGCAGCGGCGGCGCGGCGCCGCGATACAGCACATCGCGGCGATGCAACTCGGCCGTCTCGCGCACGATCACGTCGGCGAGCTGCGCGGCTGTCACGCCCATCGAGCGGATCACCGAACGCTGCAGATGCATTGCGCCGCCGGTCGCGATCGCGCCCATCGCGAGCTCGGGATCGTTCGGCACGCCGAGCTTGCGCACGACCAGCACGTCGAGCGGCGCGCGCAGCGCGCAGGCGACCGGATACGCGACGGGCACGCCGCCGCGCGGCAACGCGAGCACGACGACATCGCTACGCCCCGCGTAGTCGCTCAGCGCGCCGGCCAACTGGCGGCCCGCATCGGCGCGATCGGCAAAACACTCGGTCACGATCGGCTCCCTGCCGTTGCGCCGGATGCGCGAAACCCGCGCCGGCGCCTGTCAACGAGCATGGTTCATCGGCAGCGCCGATGCAAGCAGGGTCACACCGGCGCGCGCGGCGCGGAAGGAAGGGTCAGAGGCCGCTGGCCTGCCGGTACAGCCGCCAGAACGACTGCGCGTAGGATTGTGCGAGCTCGGGCGCGCGCTGGAACACGTTCACCGTCTCCGCATGCGCGGCCGCACCGTCGGACAGCGTCGTCAGCGCGACGCTGTCGTCGACGATCACGAAGCGCGGCGCGGGATCGCCGTGCCGCGCATCGATCGCCACATCGATGCCCGCGGATTTCAGATAGCCAGCGCCGCTGGTCTTGCCCGCACGCGGCGAGCGCACGAGCACGACGCGTACCTCGATCCCGCGCGCATGGGCCGCGCGCAGCGCGCTCGCGACCGCGGGCGGCACATGCGTATAGCCGGCCAGCAGCACGCGACGCTGCGCCTGTTCGATCAGGTCGACGGTCGCATCGGCCGCCGCGTTGTCATACGAAAAGTACGTGCCGACCGATGCGGCGTCGGACGGAATCTGGCTGGCGTGGGCGCTCGCCGCGCAGCAAAGCGCGGCGAGAAGGAAGGCGGCTGGTCTCATGGCGGGCGCCATTGTAGCGACGCCAATTCGCGTGGCAAGCGCCGGCTGCGACGCTGCTGCGCCGGCGCAACACACAGTGCGCAGCCGCTGCCCGGCGGGTATGTTTCAGGCCGGTTTTCGGGCCGCCGGTCAGCCGGCCGCGACGCGCGCGAGCCAACTCGTCACGCCGTCGACGGAACGGAAATCCGCGAGGCTGCGCGCCGGCAGCGCGGGATACGCGCCGCCTGCCATCTCGGCCAGCGCGCGCCCGGGGCCGAGCTCGAGAAACGCGGTCGCGCCGGCCTCCACGCACGCGGCAAGACAGGCCGCCCACTCGACCGGCTCCGCGATCTGCCGCGCGAGCTCGTCGAGGCCCGCGCCGAGGTCGAGCACCGATGCGCCGTCGATGCCCGAAAACAGCCGCGTGCCGGGCAGCGGCCGGCGCACGCGCACCGCGGCAAGCGACGCGCGAAACGCCGGCACGGCCGCTGCGAGCCGGTGCGTGTGAGATGCGATCCGCACGCACACGGGCGCGACGCGCACCGCACCGGCGCGCGCGGCGGCGTCGGCCACCGCATCGACATCGGCCTGCCGCCCCGCGACCACGAACGCGTCGCCGGGGTTCGCAATCGCGATCGCCGCGTCGCGGCCGTCGCACAACTGCGCAAGCTGTGCGCGCGTCAGGCCGCGCACGAACGCCATCCTTTCGTCGCCGCCGCTCGCCGCATCCATCGCGCGCGCGCGTGCGTCGGCCAGGTCGAGCGCGTCGTGCGGATCGATCATCCCCGCGACGCTCCACGACGCGACCTCGCCGACGCTGTAGCCCGCGACGCAACGCCGGAGCGGCCACACCGCGTCGAGCAGCGCGGCCGCCGCGAGCGCCTGGGCCGTGCAGAGGATCTGCGCGGCACGGTTCTCGCGCAGCGCGTCCGGTCCCGCCTGCCGGACCCATGCGCGCGGATCGTCGCCGAGGAGCCGACCTGCGTGCGCGAACAGCGCATCGGCCTGCGGCGCCGCGCCCGTCAGGTCGAACATGTCGGCGCGCTGCGCGCCTTGTCCCGAACAGAGGATCGCCAGCGTCATCGCGCGTCCCCGTCGGCTTCGAGCGCATCGACGAATACGCTCATCGCGAGCAGGTCAGCCGCGCCGCCCGGGCTCAGCCGGCGCGCAACGAACGCACGATGCGCGGCCACCGCACGCGGCCGCCAGTCGCGCGCGCGCACGCCGCCGCGTGCGACGAACGCGCGTGCGGTCGCCCGCGCGAAATCGAGGCCGGCCTGCCCGCCCCGGTGCAGCAGGTTCGTATCGTCGAGCGCGGCAATCAGCGCGAAGCACGCAGCGACGCGCGCGGCTTCCGGGTCGTCGGGCAGATCGCGCTTCGCGCGGCGCAGCGCGGGTAGCCCGATCGCGTACACGGTCGTGAAACCGTCGGCCGCCTCGCGACGCGCGCCGCCGACACCGTAGCGGCGGCTCGCGCGCTCGCCGTGGCTGTCCGGCAAGCGCGGGCCGCCGAGGATATCGGCGCCCCAGCGGCGGGAGACGAACGCGCCGAGCGTCATCCCGCCCGCCGCTCCATCGGGCATCGCGCGCCGGCCGGCGGCCGCGCACAGCAGCCCGAGCCCGAAGATCGCGCCGCGATGCGTATTGACGCCGCCGGTCGCGGCGAGCATCGCGTGCTCGGCACGCAGGCCGATCTTGCGCAGCACGGCCATGTCCGCGTCGCGCGCGCCCGCATCGGCGAGTTCGGCGAAGTACGGCCGCAACACGGCGGCGCTGCGCGCGAACGTCGCGGCATCCATGTCCGCATGACTGCCGGTGTCCACGTGGCTGACAAGCCCCGGCTTCGGATAGGTGTCGATCTCGAGCACGAGGCTGCGCTCGGCCAGCTCGGCGATACGCTCGGCAGCGGACGGCGCCGGTACGCGGCAGGCAGCCCATGCGCTCATCGCGCGTCTCCGGTGAATGCGCTGGCAGGCATCAGTTCGACGGCGATCGCGGTCTTGACCGCGACTTCGGGCAGCCGCGCCTGCAGTTCGCGCCAGTTGACGCCCGCGCCGTCGTCGCGCAGCAGTTCGCCGTCGATGCGCATCGGCGCGCGCGCGTCGATCGCCGCGAGGCCGTCGAGCAGCGATGCGAGCGACGCGGCGTCCGGCAGCGGAAACACGATGTCGAGATCGGACGACGGACCCAGGTATCGCTCGCCCGTCAGCGCCTGCCACGCGAGGCTGCCGAACACGCGGCCCTGCACACCGCAGCGCGCGCCGAGCGCATCGAGCTCGCGCAACGGCGCGTGCCATGCGTCGGGCGCGGCGGCGAGCACGTCGGCCAGCGCGGGCAGCGGGCCGACCGTCGCGAGCGCGTCGGCGGCAACGTTCAGCGCGATGCGCCGCTTGCCCGCGGCAGGCGGCAGCGGCAGGCCGAGCGGCACGCGGCCGGCAGCGGCCTCGTCGGGCGACGCGCGGCGCACGATCAGCGGCCAGCCGCGTTCGGCCCATGCGCGCACGAGCGGATCGGCCGCGAGCGCGGGATCGCGCGCGAATGCCGCGCCCCACCCGGCCGTCGTCAGCGTGACGAGCGTGTGGCGGCGCAGCGGCAGCTCAGCGTGCGGCACGCGCGAGTGCCTCGACGCGGCGCGCGACGTCGGTCGCGACCGGCCGGCCGCGCGCCGCGCGCCGGTCGATGCGGTCGGCCGGCTTGCCGAGCCATTCGCCGACCTGCGCGTCGAGCGCGCGGGCCGGATCGAGCACGGCGTCGACGGCGCCCATCTTCACGAGATTGTCGAGCCCGGGCGCGAACACAGGCGTCGAGCGCGCCATCTCCTTCAGCACGTCAATCGGCAGCTTGGTCACGCGCGACATCGACGGCAGGTCCATCACCTCCGGCTCGGCGCCCGGCACCGCGAGCAGCGTGCGCGTCGCGAGCGCAGTCGCGATGAATGCGCCCGCGGCCGTGTGACCGTACAGCACGCCGATCGTCCGGTGCCCGGCAAGATCCGCGTGCATCAGGCACTTCGCGAGATGCGACAGCCCTTCGTTCAGGCCGAGCAGTTCGTCGCGCTTGCTCATCCGCTGGCTGTCGCTGTCGACGAGCACGAGGATCGGCGTGTCGCCGCCGCGCGCGATCGTGTCGAGCACACGCGACGCGAGCGTCAGTGCCTCGTCGATGCCGAACGGCAAACGGTCGGCGACGCCGATCACGTCGACGCGCGTGCCGGCCAGTTCCGCGTGGCCCGTCAACAGGCCGCCGGTGCGCGCGATCGAATGGCCTTTCGGAAACAGCGAGTTCAGGACTTCATCGAGCGTCATGCTGCCTCCCGCCGGGCCGCCTCAAGGGCCGCCCCAAGGAAGGCAGCCGCCCCCTCGGCAGGCAGCGAACGAAGTGAGCGTGGGGTTCGTTTCATTTCGGCTCCTGTAACTGGTCGGCGAGCTTGGAGAACGCATCGTCGGGCATCCCGGGAATCGCTTCCGGCGTGCTCGCACCGAGCGTTCGCCACACGTCGAGCGCATCCTTGCATGCGCCGAACCGCTCGACACGCGCCTCGAGGCGCGCCTGTTCGGCACGCAGCATCGCCTCATCAAACTTCGGCGCGCAGCCGATCAAGTCGAGCGCCGCCGCGCGGAACGCGTCCGGCGTATCGGCAACATAGCGGTCCGCGCCGCCGATCAGCCGCCGATGCTTGCCGCCCATCGTGCGCCAGATCAGCGCGCGGTCCTTCGCGTCGAATTCCTCGACGCCGCGATTGGTCTCGATCACTTCGGGGCCCGACACGCTGATGCGCCCCTGCTCCGACACCGCGAGCGCCGAACAGCACGCGGCGAGCAACCCGCCGCCGCCGTAGCAGCCCGCGCGCCCGCCGATCAGCCCGATCACCGGCACGCCGGCCGCGCGCGCGTCGACGAGCGCGCGCATGATCTCGGCGATCGCCAGCTCGCCCGCGTTCGCTTCCTGCAGCCGCACGCCGCCCGTATCGAACAGGATCAGCACCGGCTTGCCCACTTCGCGCGCGGCGCGCAGCAACCCGGTGAGCTTCGCGCCGTGCACTTCGCCGAACGCGCCGCCCATGAAGCGGCCTTCCTGCGCGGCGACGAACACCGGCCGGCCATCGAGCCGGCCGTGGCCGACCACCATCCCGTCGTCGAACTGCTGCGGCAGGTCGAACAGCGGCAGGTGCGGGCTCGTCACGCGTTCGGCCGGCCCGAGGAATTCGCCGAAACTGCCCGCGTCGAGCAGCCCGTCGATGCGCTGCCGCGCCGACGCTTCGTACCAGCTCGCGCCGTTCGCGACGAACGCGGGCGCGTCGTGGATCACGTCGGTCATCATGCGTCTCCCTCGATCGCGCGCACGGCCTGCGCGAGCCGCAGCGACACCATGTCGGGCCGCGCACCGCCGTCGTTGATCGACAGTTTCAGGCCGCCCGGCGTGCGCCGCTCGACGAAATCCGAGACGACGGCCTGCCACACCGCGCCGAAACCGACCGCCGCGGTGCGGATGTCGATTTCGCATTCATTGCCCGGCAACACGCGCTCGACGAGCACTTCGAGATTGCCCGACGCGACCACGCCGACGAGCGCCGCGGCCAGCTCGCCCTTCGCGCGCTCGCGCGCGGTGAAGCGATAGTTCAACTGTTCCATGCCCTCATCCTCACCAGTTGCGGAACCGGGCCGGCGGCGCATAGAGCCCGCCCGACCAGTGCACGAGATCCTTGATCGAGCGTGCGGCGAGCCAGCGGCGGTCGGCGTCGAGCGGATCGATGCCGAGATCCTCCGGGCGGCGGATCACGCCGCGCGCGCGCAGCCGCTCGACCATCTTCCGGTCGCGGCCGCGGCCGACGTCCGTATAGCCGGCGACACCGCGGATCGCGTGCTCGCGCTCGTCCTTGTCGCGGCACATCAGCAGGTTCGCGATCCCTTCCTCGGTGACGATGTGCGTGACGTCGTCGCCGTAGACCATGATCGGCGCAAGGTCGAGCTGCAGCTTGTCGGCGAGCTTCAGCGCATCGAGCTTCTCGACGAACATCGGCGCGTTCTTGTCGCCGAACGTCTCGCCGATCTGCACGACCAGCTTGCGGCCGCGCCGCAGTGCCGCCGGCGTGTCGGGGTCGGCTTGCGCGCCGGCCTTCAGCCACGGCTCGCTCGGATGGCGCCGCCCGCGTGCATCGCTGCCCATGTTCGGCGCGCCGCCGAAGCCGGCGATCCGCTCGGCCGTGACCGTCGACGAATGGCCGGACAAATCGATCTGCAGTGTCGAACCGATGAACATGTCGCACGCATAGAGGCCGGCCGTCTGGCAGAACGCGCGGTTCGAGCGCAGCGACCCGTCGGGGCCCGTGAACCACACGTCGGAACGCGCGCGGATGTAGTCGTCCATCCCGACCTCGGAGCCGAAGCAATGGATCTGCTCGACCCAGCCCGACTCGATCGCCGGAATCAGCGTGGGGTGCGGATTGAGCGCCCAGTGCGTGCAGACCTTGCCCTTCAGCCCGAGCTTCTCGCCGTAGGTCGGCAGCAGCAGCTCGATCGCGGCCGTGTTGAAGCCGATCCCGTGGTTCAGGCGCTTGATGCCGTACGGTTCGTAGATGCCCTTGAGCGCGAGCATCGCGGTAAGGATCTGCGTTTCGGTGATCGCGGCCGGATCGCGCGTGAACAGCGGCTCGACGTAGAACGGCCGGCCGGCCTCGACGACGAAATGCACGCGGTCGCCGGGGATGTCGACCCGCGGCACCTTGTCGACGATGCGGTCGACCTGCGCGATCACGATGCCGTCCTTGAACGCGGTGGCCTCGACGACGGTCGGCGTGTCCTCGGTGTTCGGGCCCGTGTACAGGTTGCCGTCGCGGTCGGCACTGACCGCCGCGATCAGCGCGACGTGCGGCGTGAGGTCGATGAAGTAGCGCGCGAACAGTTCGAGATAGGTGTGCACCGCGCCGAGCGCGATCTTGCCGCCGAACAGCAGCTTCGCGATCCGCTGCGACTGAGGGCCCGAATACGCGAAGTCGAGACGCTTCGCGATGCCGCGCTCGAACACGTCCAGATGCTCGGGCAGCACGACGCCCGACTGCACCATGTGCAGGTCGTGCACCTTCGCGCTGTCGACGTCGGCGAGCGCCGTCGCGAGCAGGTCGGCCTGCTTCTGGTTGTCGCCTTCCAGGCAGACGCGGTCGCCGGGCCGCAGCACCGCTTCGAGCAACGCGACGGTATCGCGCGCGTCGACCCGCTTGCCCTGCGCGTAAGCCGCGCCGGCCGCGAGGCGTGCATCGCGCGCCTGCCGCGCGTGATTCCATCCCGTCATGAACAGTTCTCCCGCTTCGATGATTCAGCGGCATTCTAAGCCTGGCGCCGCCGCCGATTGATGATGTTGACGAATGCGACTCAGAGGACGCCGCGATGGATGCGACCCTAGCCGCCGACCAGCGCGCGCGTCGTGAAGAACAGCACCGACGGGCCCAGCAGGCAGCCGACGCCCGTATGAAACGTCGCGACCAGCGCACCGTACGGGACGAGCCGGCGGTCGGTCGCGGCAAGCCCCGCGCTCACGCCGCTGACGGTGCCCGCGAGGCCGCCGAAGATCATCGCGGAACGCGGCGTCTTCAGGCCCATGAAGTTGGCCGCGACCGGCGTGCCGACCATCACGATGATCGCCTTCACGAGCCCCGTCGCGATGCTGAGCGCGATCACGTCGGAGCTCGCGCCGATCGCCGCGCCCGTGACGGGCCCGACGATGTAGGTGACGGCGCCCGCGCCGATCGTCGTCATGCTGACCGCGTCGGTGTAGCCGAACGCGCGCGCGATGCACGCGCCGACGATGAACGGCAGCACGGTGCCGAGCAGCAGCGACACGACGCCGACGAGCCCGGCCTTGCGCGCCTCGGTCGGCTGCACTTCGAACGCGGTCGCGACGATCGCGAAATCGCGCAGCATCGCGCCGCCCATCAGGCCGACGCCCGCGAACAGCGGCACGTCGGCGATCCCCTTCTCGCCGCCGGTGAACGCACCGCCGACATACGCGAGCGCGAGACCGATCACGATCGCGATCGCGGAGCCGTGCACGCGGCCGAACGTGAGCTTGCGCGACGCGATCGACGACAGCCACATGATCAGGCCGACCAGCGCGAACGACGCGACGAGCCCGTTGTGGGCGACGACTTTTTCGAGCATCTGCAGCATGGCGGCCTCCTTCACTGTTCTTCGAATTGCGGCACGCCCGCGAAGGCCGTGTCGTCGCGCCCCATGCGCACGAGTACCGCGATGCAGCATGCGCAGATCGCGACCGCGCCGACGGCGGCCAGCAGCGCGACCGGGCCGCCCTTCAGCGCGGCGACGACGTTCTGGTTCGCGGCCATCGCGACGACGACCGGGATGTACATCGCGCCCCAGAAACCGACGCCGGCCTCGGTCTCCTTCGGCAACCAGCCGCGCCGGTGCAGCCACAGGCGCAGGCAGATCAGCAGCAGCATCGCGATGCCGACGCCGCCGACGTTGGTCTTCACGCCGATTGCCGTGCCCAGCAGGTCGCCGAGGAACAGTCCGGCCAGGTGGCAGAACGCCAGCAGCGCGGTTCCGTAGATGATCATGAGTCGTCTCCAGTCTCTTCGTGACGGGCGCCGGACGCATGCAGGAGCCGGGCCGGCACGCCGATCCCGTGCGCGGACTGTCTCCTGCGGCGGTGCGCCGCGGCCCGGCGGCCCGTCGTGCGGGCGCGTTCTCGGGCGGTCGATGGGATGATGCGGTTTCGGGCCGGACGCCGGATGCCGTAGACTGACCGATGCAGCCGCCGGCGCGACGCGGGCTACGCGTCCGGTGCGCCCCGTTGCGGGCCGCACCGGGGCGTGATCCGATACTAGCGCCGCAATATCCGGCCATTTATGAAGTTGTCGAAACCGATTCAGTGGATTTAGCAATGCGTCCGTTACCGCCCGAGTTGCTGCGCAGTTTCGTCGCCGTCGCCCAGTCCGGCAGCTTCACCGCCGCGTCCGAGCGCGTGAGCCTGTCGCAGTCGACCGTCAGCCAGCACATCCGCCGCCTCGAGGAGTTGCTCGACCGGCCGCTCTTCGAGCGCGACACGCGCAACGTGCACCTGTCGCAGCACGGCGACGCGCTGTTCCGCTACGCGGTGCGCATCCTCGAACTGATGGACGAAGCCGTCACGTCGGTGTGCGGGCCGCCGCTGTCGGGCAAGGTGCGGCTCGCGATGTCGGAGGATTTCGCGTCGACGCACCTGACGTCCGCGCTCGCGAGCTTCGTACAGCGCAATCCGGATGTCGAGCTCGCGATTTCGACCGGGCTGTCGGGCGACCTGTTCGACGCGCTCGACGAAGGCCGGCACGATCTCGTGTTCGCGAAGCGCATCGCGGGCAGCCGGCGCGGCCGCGTGATCCGCAGCGAGCCGCTGTACTGGTGCACCGGCCCCGATTCGCGGATCACCGGCCACGAGGCCGTGCTGCCGCTCGCACTGCATCCGGAGCCGAGCGTGTCACGGCGCCGCGTGCTCGAAACGCTCGACGCGATCGGCCGGCCTTACCGGATCGCGGTGGTGAGCAGCAGCATCGCGGTACTGCGCGCGGCCGCGAGCGCGGGGCTCGGCGTCAGCGCGTTCGCCGGCTACGTGATTCCGGCCGGGCTCGCGCGGCTCGACGCGGGGCTGCCCGAGCTCGGCGAACTCGAATACGTGATCGACCGGCCGGCGGCCGCGTCGCGCTCGACGCTCGCGCTCGAAGCCACGCTGATCACGGCGGCGGCGGAGTTGTAACAGCAACAGGCGCGACTGCGGGCGACACGCACGCGCCGCCGCGCCCGCAACTGACGGTTTTGCCCGGAACGCGTCATCGTCTGCGCAGCACCCGCTCGCGACAATGGGCCCCATCGGAACGCACGGCAAGTCGCCGCGCGCATCCGGTGTCCCGTCCCCTTGATCGGAGCGCACCATGAACGTCTTGCGATTCACCGTCGCGACCACAGCCGCCGCCCTGCTGTCCCCCGCCTTTGCCCAGACCGGTGCCGCGGCGCCCGAACAGGGCCTGACACGCGCGGAAGTCATCGCCCAGCTCAAGCAGGCTTATCTCGACGGCGAACTGCCGACGAACGACGGCAACTACCCGCCGAGCGCCGCGACGCGCGCGCGCAACCGCGAACTCGTGCAGGCCGCGAGCCCCTCGTGGCTTGCCCAGACGCCGCAGGCACCGCAGACGGCAACGCAGCAGTAACCGATCGCGGCCCGGCCGATCGCGGCGCTGCGACGCGGTCAGGGCAGAAAGCTGCGGCGCCGCGCGTCGATCAGCTCGACGAGCAGCCGGTCGCGCTCGGCCGCCAGTTCCTGCATCGAACGCTCGCCCTGGATCGCGCGCAGTTCGTCGTTCAGCTTGCGGTCGACGTCCGGATCGAACGAAGGCGTGCCAAGGTCGTCCCACCAGCTCGTGATCGGCCCCGACAGGTGTTCGAGGAAGTGCGCGATCCCGCCCGCGCCGCCGCCGAGGTGATAGGTCAGGCACTGCCCCATCAGCCCCCAGCGCAGGCCCGGGCCCCATGCGACGGCCTTGTCCGCGTCGGCCACGCTCACGACGCCTTCGCCGACGAGGTGATACACCTCGCGAAACAGCGCGGCCGCGAGCCGGTTCGCGACGTGGCCGGTCATCTCCTTGTTGAGGACGATCGTCTGCTTGCCGAGCGCGTCGTAGAAATCCTTCACGCGCGCGATCACGTCCCGGCCGGTGGCGTCGCCGCCGACCAGTTCGACGAGCGGAATCAGGTGCGGCGGATTGAACGGATGCGCGATCAGGCAGCGCTCCGGATGCTTCGCGCACGCGGTCTGGATGTCGGACATCTTCAGGCCCGATGAACTCGACGCGATCGGCACGTGCGCGGGCAGCACGTCGTCCATCTGCCGGTACAGCGCGCGCTTCAGGTCGAGCCGTTCCGGGCCGTTCTCCTGCACGAAATCGACGCCGTCGAGCGCGCGCACGAGATCGGCGTCGAACGACAGCCGCGCGGAAAGTTCGGCGGCCCGGTCGCCGAGAAACGCGGCCAGCGCGTCGCGCAGCCGCGCGTCGGCTTGCGGCGCCGGATCGGTCGCGACGACGTCGAAGCCCTGCGCCAGATAGAAAGCTGCCCAGCTCGCGCCGATCACGCCGGCGCCGACGATCGCGATGCGTCGAATGTTCATGGTTGTCCCGTGTCGTTGGTCTGCGGATGGATCGCGGCGATTGTCGCATCGAATCGCACGGGCACGCGTTGACGCAAGTTGCAGGTTCCCTCTTGAAATGCGCTGCGGCGGCCACTAATTACGCGTTGCCGGGCAGTGCTCCATGCAACGCACTGCCCCCGTTTCGACCCAGTGGAGCCACCCGTCGCGCCCGCCGCAGGCGTCGCGCCGTCACGTCTCCCGCGTTCCCTGTTCCGGAGGATCAACATGAGCGGTATCCATAACGGCCACGACCTGTTCGACGAATTCGCCCGCGTGCAGCGGCAGGTCGCGAACCTGTTCGGCGAACTCCCGTCCGGCATCCGCGCGGTACGGCCGGGCGCGTTTCCCGCGCTCAATGTCGGCGCCACGGACGATGCGATCGAGATCGTCGCATTCGCGCCCGGCATGGCCGCGGCCGACTTCGACGTATCGATCGACAAGGACCTGCTGACGATCAGCGGCGAGCGCAAACCGGCACCGCGCGGCGAAGGCGACGACGTACGCACGTATGCGCAGGAGCGCTTTCACGGCACGTTCCGACGCGTCGTCGAACTGCCGCAGAATGCGGACGCCGACAACGTCAGCGCGCGTTACGAAAACGGCTGCCTGCTGATTCGCGTCGGCCGGCGCGAAACGTCGAAGCCGCGTGCGATCACCGTTCAGTAATATTCAGGATACCGACATGAATACGAACCCGACCGTGGCCGAACGCCACACCGCCACTGCTCACCCGGCCGCAGCCGACGCCGCGCGCCGGCCCGCGATCACGCCGGCCGTCGACATCGTCGAGAACCATCTCGGCGTCACGCTGCGGGCCGACCTGCCCGGCGTGCCGCGCGAGAACCTCGACGTGAGGGTGCACGACAACACGCTGACGATCGAAGCCGATACGCAGATCGACATCCCGGCCGATCTGCGCGTGCGGCACGCCGAAGTCCGCGCGCCGCGCTATGCGCGCACGTTCGTGCTGAGCCCCGATCTCGACACGTCGAGGATCGACGCGAACCTGCGCGACGGCGTGCTGACGCTGACGATTCCGCGCCGCGAAGAAACGCGCCCGCGCCGCATCGACGTGACAGCCGGCAACGCGTAAGCGTTGGCGCGCCGAGGCGCGACATGTTGCGACGCGCATGCGTGGGCGCCGTATCCGGATTCAATCGAAATCGAACAGGTCGAACATCGATTTGCGGCGGCGCTGGCCGTCGTGCCGGTGACGGTCGTCGTGCGAGCGATTGTCGCGCCCCCAGTTGTCGCGATCGCGCGGCGCGTGGGCGTCGCGCGAAACAGGCGGCTCGTCGCGCCGCGCCGGCGCATCGCCGCTCTCGCGTGCGATCAGCTTGTCGAGTTCGCCGCGATCGAGCCACACGCCGCGGCACGTCGGACAGTAGTCGATCTCGATCGACTGGCGCTCGGCCATCAGCAGGTCGGGCGTCTTGCAGACAGGACATTTCATCGCGTTTCTCCTTTCCGTGCGAATTCCTGACGAATTCCGTATGAAGGCGCGCGAGCCGGCCGTCGCAGCGGCCGGCATCGCACGCGGTGGCTCAGTGGCCTTCCACCCGTGCCGCGCGCTTCGCCTTCGCGCGCCGCGCCAGCATGTTCATGCCCTCGACGAAAGCCGAGAACGCCATCGCCGCGTAGATGTAACCCTTCGGCACGTGCGAACCGAAGCCTTCGGCGATCAGCGTCATGCCGATCACGACCAGGAACGACAGCGCGAGCATCACGATGGTCGGGTTGCGGTCGATGAAGCGTGCGAGCGGCTGCGCAGCGAACAGCATCACGGTCACGGCGACGATCACCGCGACGAACATGATCGGGATGTGTTCGGTCATGCCGATCGCGGTCACGATGCTGTCGATCGAGAACACGATGTCGAGCATCACGATCTGGCCGATCGCGGCCCACACCGTCAGGCCGGCCGCGCCGCCGGAGCCGCCCGAGCCGTCACCGTCGTGCGACACGTGGTGATGGATCTCGGTGGTCGCCTTCCATACGAGGAACAGGCCGCCCGACAGCAGGATCATGTCGCGCCACGAGAACGCGTGGTCGAAGATCGTGAACACGGGTTCGGTGAGGCTCGCGATCCACGCGACGCTGCCGAGCAGCGCAAGGCGCATCACCAGTGCGAGCGCGATGCCGAGACGCTGCGTGCGCGCACGCTGCGCTTCGGGCAGCTTGTTGCTGAGGATCGAGATGAAGATCAGGTTGTCGATGCCGAGCACGACTTCCATCACGACGAGCGTCAGGAGCGCAGCCCAGACGGCGGGGTCGACGGCAAGCGTCAGCAGGTAGTCCATGAAATGGGCCGATACGAAAGTGGAAAGCCCGATGATATTCCGCCCCGGACTTCGGAAAAATCAGAGAGAATCTGACTTTAGGTTCGGTTTTCACGAAGTTTCGATCCGATGCTCAATTTTCGACATCTGTACTATTTCTGGGTCGTCGTGAAGGAAGGCGGCTTCGCGCGCGCGGCCGGGCGGCTCGACATGGCCGTGCAGACGATCAGCGCGCAGGTGCGCGAGCTCGAGAAATCGCTCGGGCACCAATTGTTGCGCCCGGTCGGGCGCGGCGTCGCGATGACCGACGCGGGCCAAGCCGCGTATGCGCGCGCCGAGGTCATCTTCGAGATGGGGCGGCTGATTCCCGACGAAGTGCGCGCGGCGGCCAGCCAGCCGACCGTGCGGCTCGCGGTCGGCCTCGCGGACGGCATCTCGAAGCTCGCCGCGCATGCGATCCTCGCGCCGGTCCTCGACACGCCCACGCTGCGGCTGCTGTGCCACGAGGGCGAGCACGATGCGCTGCTCGCGGAACTCGCGCTGCATCATCTCGATCTCGTGCTGGCTGGCCAGGGCGCGCCGTCGGGGTCGAACCTGCGCGTGACGAGCGAGCGGCTCGTCGCATCGCCGGTCGACTGGTACGGGCCCGCGGCACTCGTCACGCCGGCCGCGCGGCAACGCTTTCCGCAATGCTTGGCCGACCTGCCCGTGCTGCTGCCGACCGCGCATTCGGCGCTGCGCGCGCGCCTCGACCGGTGGCTGGAAGGCGAACGGATCGTGCCGCGGGTAGCCGGGGAATTCGAGGACAGCGCGCTGATGGCCGTGTTCGCGGCGCGCGGCCTCGGCGTGTTCCCGCTGAGCGAGCTCGGCGCGAACGACGCGTCGCTGCTGGGCGGCCTCAGGCGGCTCGGGCGCGCGGGCGACGTGACCGAGGAGATCCACGCGATCCGCTCGCGGCGCGGCGAACATCATCCGCTGACGTCGCAATTGCTGGCTTGCGCGCGGCCGTCGCCGGCCGGCTAGCGCCGGTTCGCGATCGTGCTCGCCGGCAACGGCTCGCCGAAACCGTCATGGGCGGAAACAGCCCCTGAAGCGAACGCGACATCAAACGAAACTATAATGACGCCCCGGCCATCCGAGATTGCCACGCGCCCGTTACCGGCCCCGCCCTTGCGCGACGGCCGCCATCCGGTTGCCGCGCGACGCGCGCAACCCGGCGCGGCATCTTGCCGAGCCTTCTGAAAGACGCCATGCACAACCGATTTCGCCTGTTTTCCGTTTCGTGCGCGCTCACGGCCGCGGCCGTGCTGGCGGCGTGCTCGTCGCCGCCCAAGCCGATCTACCAGCAGGAACAGTTCGACGCGACGAGCAGCCCGTATGCGCATACGTTCCACTCGAAATCCGACGCGGCCTGCGAGGCCGCGCGGCGCGCGCTGTTGAGCCAGGGTTATGTGGTGTCGTCGTCGCGCAACGACGCGGTCGACGGCAGCAAGAATTTCCAGCCGAACAACGACATGCACGTCGTGATCGAGTTTCACGTCGTGTGCGCGGATGCGAACGCGGACGGTTCGTCGAGCATCGCGTACGTGAACGCGGTGCAGGATCGCTACACGCTGAAGAAGTCGAATACGTCGGCCAGCGTCGGCCTCAGCGTGTTCGGTTCGCTGTCGCTGCCGATCGGGTCGAGCGACGATGCGCTCGTCAAGACCGCGAGCGAGACGATTCCCGCCGGCGTGTTCTACGAGCGCTTCTTCAATCTCGTCGACCATTTCCTGAAGATCGACCCGGCCCGCCGCGACCGCGCCACCGTCAAGGCCGCCGAGAAGGAAGCCGTCACGCCGCTGCCCGAACCCGCGCCGACGCCGCAGGGCGAACCGATGAAGATGACGACGCCGGTCGTGCCGACGCCGCCCGCGGCGCCGGTGCCGCTTTCGGTGCCGGGTGTCGCGCCCGGGTCGGGCGCGAACGCCGTGCCGGCCGCGGCGTCGGCCGTTGTCGCGCCGGCTGCGATGCGTGCTGCCGCGCCGGTGGCGGCGTCTGGTTCGGTGGCTGGTTCGGTGCATGCACCTGCGTCGGCTTCCGGTTTGGCGCCCGCACCGACTTCGGCTCCTGCACCAATGGCCCCGTCTACCCCCGCTTCCAGCCCGGCGGCATCGACGCCCGCCGTGTCGGCACCGGCCGCTGCAACGCCGGCATCGGCCGTGCCGGCGCCGGCGTCCGCAACATCCGCCCCCGCATCGGCATCCGCGCCGTCGAGCGGATCGCCTGCTTCGGCGGACAAAACGCCCGCCCCCGCCGCTGCGAACCCTGTCGCGTCATCCGCGCCGTCCGGCGCGAGCGCACCGGCCGCGAACTGACCGGCCGTCCAACTGGCCGTCCAACCGGCCGGCCGTATCGTCGCGCCCGGCCGCATCCGGCGCAGCGCGACGATACGCCCCCTTCCCCTTCATCCCCCGCGGAGATTTCCGCGCGTCCGGCTGCCTGCCGGCTGCCTTTCCGCCATTGAGATAACGGGAACGTGACGTCGACGCTTCACTGCAAGCCACGCGCAGCCGATGCCCGCGGTCGCCAAAATCGACGATCGTCCTTCCGTCAGCCGACCAACCCGCGTGCCGGCTCCCGCGCTTACCGCAACGTCGCGCGCAGCGTCTGCAGATACTCGACCGTCGCCGTCACGCCGCCGCAGACGATCACCGCGATGTCCGATGCCGCCGTCAGCACCGGCACCGGCCGCTCGAGCGCGGCCAGCGCAGCGCCGCATGCGGGCTCGACGACGATCCGATGCTC
This sequence comes from Burkholderia pyrrocinia, assembly GCF_018417535.1. Taxonomy (NCBI): domain Bacteria; kingdom Pseudomonadati; phylum Pseudomonadota; class Betaproteobacteria; order Burkholderiales; family Burkholderiaceae; genus Burkholderia; species Burkholderia pyrrocinia. Next base: position 1,714,142 of record NZ_CP070977.1, read on the forward strand.
GTCGAGGAACCGCAGCGACGCGGCCACCGCGTCCGCATCGGACACGACGACGGGATGGATCTCGTGCCGCGTCGCCCATTCGACCGCCGCGTCGCACGGCCGCTTCGCGCCGAGCGTCGTCGCGATGCTCGTGATCGCCGGCAATTCGACCGGGCGCCCCTGCGCGACCGAGCGCGCATAGCAGTCGGCGCCTTCCGTTTCAGCCGCGACGACCGGCACGTCATGCCAGCCGTTGCGCGCCAGCCCTTCGAGCACGCCGCACAGCAGCCCGCCGCCGCCGACCGCGAGCACGACCGCGTCGGGCTTCGGGCCGACGGCCGCCATCTCGTCGATCATCGTCGCGTGGCCCTGCCACAGCACGCGGTCGTCGAACGGATGCACGAACGCGTCGTGCTCGCCGAGGGCCGACTGCGCGAACGCGTTCGCGTCGGCCCAGCTCGCGCCGTGCACGACCAGCTCCGCGCCCTCGACGCGGATCAGCTCGCGCGCGCGGGCCGACGCGCTTTCCGGCACGACGACGAGCACCGGCACGCCGAGTTCGCGGCCGCAGTACGCGACCGCGATGCCCGCGTTGCCACCGGACGACGACACGAACCGCCGCGCGCCGGCCGCGTGCCGCGCTTCGCAGACGGCGCCGATGCCGCGCAGCTTGAACGAGCCCGACGGCTGCAGCGCGTCGAGCTTCAGCCGGATGGTCCTGCCGAGCCGGCGGGACGCGATTTGCGAGCGGATATAAGGGGTCGGGATATGAAGCGGCATGGGGCGGGACACGATCAGAACGGAGGGAACGCACGCGACTCACGAACGAGTGCGGCAACGACGGTCATCGTACGGCACGCGCGTCATGCTTTCCAATACCAATCAATGACGTTTGCTATGCTTCACAGGCATATCCACCCACCGGAACGGGCTCCGCATGCGCCAGATCGAACTGCGTCACCTGCGTTACTTCGTAGCCGTCGCGCAAGCCGGCAGCGTGATGGCCGGCGCTCGCGCGGCCGGTATCGTCCAGCCCGCGCTGTCGCGGCAGATCCGCGAACTCGAGGACGCGATCGGCACGCCGCTGCTGATCCGCCGCGCCACGGGCGTCACGCTCACGGCGGCCGGCGCGAGCTTCCTGCAGGATGCGACCGGCCTGCTCGCGACGCTGCAGGACAGCCGCGAACGCGCGTTGCGCAGCGCGGCCGGCCAGCTCGGCGAACTGCGGCTCGGCGCACTGCCGAACTGCCTGCCGCTGCCGGTCGTCGCGAACGTCCTCAAGGCGTTTCGCGATGCGTGCCCGGACGTGAAGCTGTCGATCGCGCCGATGCTGTCGGCCGAACAGGCGAGCGCGCTGGTGCGCGGCCAGCTCGACGCCGGGATCATGGCGTGGCGTCGCGACGAGGCGCCGCACCTGTCGGGCGTGCGGCTGCTGAGCGACCGCTTCGTGCTCGCGATGCCCGCGCCGCCGGGCGGACGCTTCAGCGCGCCGCGCACGCTGGCCGACGTCGCGAACGAGCCGTTCGTCTGGTTCGACGCGCACCGCTCCGCCGCGCACCACCGGTTCCTGATGGCGCAGTGCCAGCAGGCCGGCTTCACGCCGCGCATCGCGCAGGTCGGCAGCGACATCCCGACGCTGATCGGCCTCGTCGCGGCCGGGATGGGCTGTGCGTTCGTGCCGGAAAGCGCGTCGCCGACCTGCCCGCGCACGGTCCGGCTCGTCGCGCTCGACGAGCTCGCGAGCCGCTTCGACATCGAGTTCGTGTTCGACGGCGCGGCAGCGGTGCCGTCGCCCGTCGTCGCGCGGTTTCTCGCGGCCGTGCGCGAGGCGGCCGGCGAACCGGATTGACCGGACGCCGTGCGCGGCAAGCGCTCGCGCGACGCAATGCGTGCCGCCGGCTCACGAACGGATTCCGGCCTCCGTCAAATCGACGTTTCCGCCGTTTCAGCCATTGCAACGCGCTAAACAGCGGCATCGCGTCCGCAAATAATCTTCAAGGCGGATGACAGCGGACGCCCGGCGCCTGCATTTTTAAATTGAAACCAAAAACGGCCGTTTAACGCCCGTTCGAATCGTCATGTGCCGAAATATACTTCGCGCGCATCCAACCCTCGTGCCAAAGAGAGGATGCGTTTCCGCCCCGGTCACGGTCCCCCTGTGACCGGGGCTTTTTTTGCCTGCGCGCCGCGCCGGCAACGGGTTTCAGGCCGCGACGCGATGCCCGCGCCGGGTTGCAGCCGGCGCATCAGCGACCCGGCCACGCGCCGCTGTGCAGTCGCCGGCCGACTCCCGGATCGCCGCGCGAGGCGACCGTCAATCCGCCGCGAACCATCGCTGGATCACGATCCCCCAACCGGAAGCCGCCCCCTGCTTGTTACGAAAACCTTTCGAATCGGGCGCGATCGTTCAGTCGCCCCGCCGGCGCGCCGCCCGCGGGCCTCGCAAGCACGCCGGACGCGCCCCGCATTGTTGACATGAAATCAAGATAATTTCGTCTGCATGCGGCTTTTTCCGCAAAAGTAATGCGGGCACACTTCGCCCTGTTCTCAACGGCCCCGTGCTGTTGTCCGTCGATTACAGGAGCCCATCGCGTGACCACTACGACTTCTTCCCCTTCCCGCCCGGGCGGCGGCGCCGCGCTGCCGCTGCTGGCGCTCGCCGCCGGTGCGTTCGGCATCGGCACGACCGAGTTCTCGCCGATGGGCCTGCTGCCCGTGATCGCCGACGGCGTGCACGTGTCGATCCCGCAGGCCGGCATGCTGATCAGCGCCTATGCGATCGGCGTGATGGTCGGCGCGCCGCTGATGACGCTGCTGCTCGCGCGCTGGTCGCGCCGCTCGGCGCTGATCGCGCTGATGTCGATCTTCACGATCGGCAACCTGCTGTCGGCGGTCGCGCCGGGCTACACGACGCTGCTGCTCGCCCGCCTCGTGACGAGCCTCAACCACGGCGCGTTCTTCGGGCTCGGCTCGGTGGTCGCGGCCAGCCTCGTGCCGCGCGACAAGCAGGCCAGCGCGGTCGCGACGATGTTCATGGGTCTCACGATCGCGAACGTCGGCGGCGTGCCGGCCGCGACCTGGCTCGGCCAGATCATCGGCTGGCGCATGTCGTTCGCGTCGACCGCGGGCCTCGGCCTGATCGCGATCGCCGGCCTGTTCGCCGCGCTGCCGAAGGGCGAAGCCGGCAAGATGCCCGACCTGCGCGCCGAACTCTCGGTGCTGACGCGCCCTGTCGTGCTCGGTGCGCTCGGGACGACGGTGCTCGGCGCCGGTGCGATGTTCACGCTCTACACGTATGTCGCGCCGACGCTCGAACACCTGACCGGCGCAACGCCCGGCTTCGTGACCGCGATGCTGGTGCTGATCGGCGTCGGCTTCTCGATCGGCAACATCGCGGGCGGCCGCCTGGCCGACCGCTCGCTCGACGGCACGCTGGTCGGCTTCCTGCTGCTGCTGATCGCGACGATGGCCGCGTTCCCGCTGCTCGCCGGCACGCATGCCGGCGCCGCCGTCACGTTGCTCGTGTGGGGTATCGCCACGTTCGCGGTCGTGCCGCCGCTGCAGATGCGCGTGATGCGCGCGGCGCACGAAGCACCGGGCCTCGCGTCGGCCGTCAACATCGGCGCGTTCAACCTCGGCAACGCGGTCGGCGCGGCCGCCGGCGGCGCGGCGATCTCGGCCGGCTTCGGCTACGCGGCGGTGCCGCTCGTCGGCGGGCTGATCGCCGCGGCCGGACTCGTGCTCGTCATGCTGCAGATGGCGCAGCGCCGCCGTGCACCGGCCGCCGCGAATTCGTAAGCGCCACCCATCCGGTGTCGGGACCCGGCGCAGGCGGGCGGCGCACGCGATCCGGCCCCGCTGTATCAGTCAGCGCGCGGCGGCGAACCCGCCGAAGAACGCACGCGCGTTCGCGTCGAGGCTTTCGAGGTGATAACCGCCCTCCTGCACGATCACCGTCGGCAACCCGAGCGCGCCGATCGCGCCGCCGAGCCGCCCGAAGCCGGCGGTCGTAACGGCGACCTGCGATTGCGGATCATCCTTGTAGATGTCGAAGCCGAGCGCGAGCACGAGCGCATCGGGCTGGAACCGCGCGAGCGCGCGCAGCGCGTCGTCCAGCCGTTCGAAGAACGCCGATTCCGGCGCGCCATGCGGCATCGGCAGGTTGAGGTTGAAGCCGTCGCCCGCCCCCGCGCCCGTCTCTTCCTCGTAGCCCGCGACGACCGGATAGAAGTTGGTCGGATCGCCGTGGATCGACACGTACATCACATCGTCGCGGCCGTAGAAGATCTCCTGCACGCCCTGCCCGTGATGCATGTCGGTATCGAGGATCGCGACCCGGCGATAGCGGCCGAGCAGCGACTGCGCGGCGATCGCCGCATTGTTCAGGTAGCAGAAGCCGCCGGCCGCGTCGCGGCGCGCGTGATGGCCCGGCGGCCGGCACAGCGCGTAGGCTTCGCGCGCGCCGCCGTTGACGTCGGCCGCGGCCGCGAGCGCGCCCTGCGCGGACCAGTACGCGGCGCGCCACGTGTTCGCGCCGACCGGGCAACTGCCGTCGGCGAGGTAGCGCGCGGCTTTCGCGAGCACGCCGCGCAGCGGGTTCGGCTCGCGCACGAACACGTTCGACATCACTTCGTCGCCCCAGTCGTCGGGCATCTGCTTCCAGTCGCGGTGCGCGTCCTCGAGAAAGCGCAGGTAGTTCATGTCATGCACGGCCGCGATCGGCGCGGTGCCGCGGTCGGCCGGCTCGCGCACGTCGAAATCGAGCGAGCGCACGGCCGCGACGAGCCGCGCCGCGCGCTCGGGCACTTCCTGCGGTTCACGCATCTGCCCGCGCGACAGGTAGCTGCGCGGATGGTGCAGCAATTGTTCGGGATGGAAATAGGTTTTCATCGTTCGTCCTCGTCGGTTCGCCGCGTCATGCGCCCTGCGCGGTGGTTGCCGCTTCGACGCGCGCCACGATGCCGGCGCGCGCCAGCACCGCATGGAGCAGCACGTTCGTGCCGCACGTCACGTCGTCGGGCAGCGCATCCTCGGCTTCGTTGTGCGACAGGCCGTCGACGCACGGGATGAACACCATCGCGGTCGGGATGCGGCGCGCGAGCAGGATCGCATCGTGGCCGGCGCCGCTGACGATCCGCTCGTTCGTGTAGCCGAACGCGGCCGCCGCCTGTGCGACCAGCTCGACGCAGTCGCGATCGAACGGCGTCGCCGGGCTGCGCCAGCACGTGTCGATCGCGACCTGCACGCCACGCGCGGCGGCGACGCGCGCGCACGCATCGCGCAGGTCGCGCTCCATCGCATCGACTTCGGCATCGTCGTGGTGGCGCAGGTCGACCGTGAACGTCACGTCGCCGGCGATGGTATTGCGCGACGCGTTGCGGATCCCGACCTGCCCGATCGTCGCGAGCCCGCGCGGCGCGTAGCCGGCGACGATCCGTTCGAGCTCGAGCGCGATCTGCGCGCTCGCGAAATACGCGTCCTTGCGATACGGCATCGGCGTCGTGCCCGCGTGCGCGGCGACGCCCGTCACCGTCACATCGAGCCAGCGGATCGCCTGCCCGCCCGTGACGATGCCGATCGTCGTGCCGTTCGCCTCGAGCACGGGCCCCTGCTCGATATGCGCTTCGAAATACGCATCGACCGCGCCGCCCGCCACGCGCGTACCGCGATAGCCGCATGCGTCGAGTGCCGCGCCGAGCGTGACGCCGTCGGCGTCCTGCCTGGCGAGCGCGTCGGCGAGCGGCAACGCGCCCGTGAACACGGCCGACCCGAGCATCGCCGGCGCGAAGCGCGCGCCTTCCTCATTGGTCCACGACACGATCTCCAGCGGCTTGTCGGTCGCGATGCCCGCGTCGTTCAGCGTGCGTACGAGTTCAAGCGCGGCGAGCACGCCGTACACGCCGTCGAAGCGGCCGCCTTCGGGCTGCGTATCGAGATGGCTGCCGATCAGCACCGGCGCGGCCCGCGCATCGGTGCCGTCGCGCCGTGCAAACAGGTTGCCGGCTTCATCGACACTCACCGTCATCCCCGCGTCGCGGCACCATTGTGCGAACAGGTCGCGCCCGCGCCGGTCGTCGTCGGTGAGCGCGAGGCGCCGCACGCCGCCGCGCGGCGTCGCGCCGACGCGCGCCATGTCGGCCAAGCTCTGCCACAGACGCGCGCCGTCGATTTCCAACAGGTCTTTCATGTGCACTCCAGATGAATTCGTTCGTCGAGGTTCAATGCGAGCCGAGCGCTTCTGCAGCGGCCGGCTGGGCCGCCCGGCGTGCGTCGAGCGCGACGATGCAGAGCAGCGAGATGCCCGCGAGACACGAGTAGAACACCGCGAGCGGCCACCATTGGCCCGTGAAGCGATGCGCGAGCCACGTGCCGACGAGCGGCGTCAAGCCGCCCGCGATCGCGCCGCAGATTTGATAAGCGAGCGAGATCGCCGAATAACGCACGTGCGCGGGAAACACGTCGCTCACGAAGCCCGCGATCACCGAATAGAAACCAGCCATGCACACGACCGCGAGCGCGATGCCCGCGACGAGCGACGCGGACGTGCCGCCCTGCACGAGCATGAACATCGGATACGGCGACAGCATCGCGAGCAGCGCCGCGAGCTTCAGGAAGCGCGCGCCGCCGATCCGCTCGGCGATCCATGCGGCGATCGGCTGCGCGACGAACTGGATGATCGCGACCGCGAACAGGCTGTCGAGGATCAGCGAACGCGATACGCCGACGTACTGCGTGGTGTACGCGATCATGAACGTGTTGGTGAAATAGACGCCCGCGATCCCGATCGTATTCGCGCCGATGCAGAGGGCCACGAGCCCCGACGCGGAACGGAACACTTCGGCGACCGGCAGCTTCACCGTGCGGTTCGCTTCCTTCACGCGCGCGAATTCCGGCGACTCGTTCACGCCGAGCCGGATCAGGATGCCGACCACGAGCAGCACCGCGCTCGCGAGAAACGGCAGGCGCCAGCCCCACGCGAGGAAGTCGGCCTTGTCCATCGACGTGACCGCGCGGAACGCGATCAGCGACAAGATCAGCCCGGCCGGGCTGCCGAGCTGCGCGAACGACGCGAAGAACGTGCGGCGCCCCTGCGGCGCGTGCTCGCCCGCCATCAGCACCGCGCCGCCCCATTCGCCGCCGACCGCGATCCCCTGCACGACGCGCAGCACGACGAGCAGCACCGGCGCGAGCATGCCGACCTTCGAGTAATCGGGCAGCAGGCCGACACAGACAGTCGCGACGCCCATCATCATCAGCGTCGTCATCAGCGCCTTCTTGCGGCCGATACGATCGCCGAGATGGCCGAAGATGACACCGCCGAGCGGCCGCGCGAAGAAGCCGACCGCGAACGTCGCGAACGACGCCATCGTGCTGACGAACGAGTCGTGCGACGGGAAATAGAGTTCGCCGAACACGAGCGCGGCGGCGGTCGCGTAGATGTAGAAGTCGTACCACTCGATCATCGTGCCGATGAACGCGGCCGTAGCGGCGCGTCCCGGCTGGCGGGCGGAAGGAAGGGACTGGGTCATGCGGGCTCCTGACGCGCGCCGCGTTGCAGGGCGACACGCAATATCGTGGTGACGGCCGTCTGTCGCGGCCTCGCGCCGCACGCTGCGGCACCGCTCCTTTATCGGCGACCGCAAATCATTAGTCAAATCTCAAGTTATTATTCGCCATATAAATTTAACTAATGCCCACCCCGACGCCTCGCCCGGAGACCCGATGCGCCCCGACCTCGCCCCGTTCCTGAACGACCGTCTCGACTGGAACCTGCTGCGTACCTACCTGGTGATCATCCAGGAGCGCAGCGTGAGCCGCGCGGCCGCGCGCCTGCACGTGACGCAGCCGGCCGTGAGCCAGGCATTGCGGCGGCTCGAGGACACCCTCGAACGCCGGCTGATCGAGCGGCGCGGCGCGCACTTCGCACCCACGCCGGCCGGCGAAGCCGTGTACCGGATCGCGAGCGACATCTACGGCGGCATCTCGCGCCTCGAAACGGAAATCGACGACAGCACGGCCGACCTCACCGGTTCGATCCGGTTGCTGACGGTGAGCCGCATCGAATCGCCTGTCTACGACGAATTCCTCGCGGAGTTTCATCGCGCGTATCCGCGCATCGACCTGCAGATCGAGGTGATGCGCTCGTCGGACATCCTGTCGTCGCTGCTGCAGAAGACGGCCACGGCCGGGCTCGGCCTGTGCCGCACGCCGCACGACAAGCTGGAGATGCGCTGCTTCCTGCGCCAGCGCTATGCGATCTACTGCGGCCGCCATCACCGGCTGTTCGGGCAGACGCAACTGCGGATGGACGATCTGCTCGCGGAGAATTTCGTGTCGTTCACGAGCGACCAGATCGGCGACAGCCTGTCGCCGCTCACCGTGTTCCGCGACCAGAAGGGCTTCACGGGGCGCATCGTCGCGTCGTCGCCGAGCCTCGAGGAAGTGCGGCGGCTGATCTTCGCGGGCTACGGGATCGGTTGCCTGCCCGAGCACATCGTGCGCGACGACATCGCGCAGCAGCGGCTGTGGCGGCTGCCGCCCGACGACGGGCTCGTCGACGTCGACGTGTTCCTGCTGTGGCATCGCGACCGCAAGATGAACGCGGCCGAGCACGCGTTTCTCGACGCGATGGAGCGCTGCATGCAGCGCTATTCGCTGGCGGAACGGCTGGGGAAGTAACGGCGCGAACGCGCCCGGAGAAAGCGCCGGGCGCATGCGGCCCGGCGCGTCGACAACGTCAGAAGCGATGCACGATGCCGAGCTGCACGCCGCGCGCATTCGCGCCCGGATACGCGAGCGGCAGGCCGGGATTCGCCGCGCCGGCGAGCGTGTAGCCGGCCTGGTTGCGGTTGCGCAGGTACGACAGCGCACCGTAGAAGCTCGTGCGCTTCGACAGGTCGTACTCGTACATCAGCCCGAGCTGGTCCGCGTTGTTGCCCTGCGACGACTGGTCGTGCAGATACGCGTAACCGAGCGCGACATAGTTCGCCGGGTTGAACTGGTATTTGACCGACAGCCCGTACACGCGCGAATCGATCCCGAAGTCGGCCCACTTCACCGCGGAGAAACCGCCGTACACGGTGGCCTTGCCGATCGCGTACGATGCACCGGCCATGATCGTGCGATCGGTCGTGGTCGCCGTCGCGTTCTTCAGCCACTGGCCCGCGACGAACGCCGCGAACGGCCCGTGTTCGTAGGTCAGGTCGAACTGCTGGCTGGAGCCTGCCGAGCGCACGCCGCCCGCATCGCCGAACCCGAAGTACAGCCCGCCCTGGAAACCGGCGATCTCCGGGCTCTGGTACGACAGCGTATTGCTCGTGCGGAACGCGAACACGGTCAGGTTGTCCATGCCGGACGCCTGCGTGACGCCGCCGAACGCATCCTGCCCGCCCTGGTCGTTGAACAGCGGCGAATTCTGCCGGCCCGCGCGCACCTTGCCCCACTGCCCCGCGATGCCGACCCATGCCTGCCGGTTGAACATGCTGCCCGAACTCGCCAGCGAGCCGTCGTTCGGGTTGAAACCGTTTTCCAGCGCGAACTCGATTTTCTGCCCGCCGCCGATATCCTCGCCGCCCTTCAGCCCGAACCGGCTGCCCCACTGCCCGCCCGAGCCGATCGCCGCCGTATAGCCGTTGCCCGTATTCACGTACTGCGCGAATTCGTCGATCACGCCGTACAGCGTGACGCCGTCCTGCGCGAGCGCAGCCCCCGACCCGGCGAGGCACGCGGCCGCCACCGTCATGCGAAGACCGGCGTGCACCGGCCGTACCCGGGAATCGCTGCCGCGGGCGTTCAGTTGTTTAGTCATACTATTCAATGGCAAGAGAATGAAACGACGCCGGGCGCAGCGGTCACGCCGCACCGGCATCGCGGGAAAGGGGATGTGCAGGAGCGCCCGGCGCAGGCAGCGCCCGGCTCGACGCAAAGCTCAGGCCGGCAACCGGCCGGCCCGATGCGCGAGACGCGCCGTCAGTGGTGAACTTCGCCGCGTTCGAGCGGCAGGATCAGGCGCTCGGGGATGCTGCGCCGCGACGCGCGCGCGCAGATGTAATACAGCACGGCCGGCACGATCAGGCCGAGGATCCACGAGATGTCGGTGCCGCCGAGCGCGTCGACGAGAGGACCGGTGTAGATGTGCGTCGACATGAACGGCAACTGCACCAGGATGCCGACCACGTAGATCGTGATCGCCATCACGTTCCAGCGACCGTAGCGGCCATCCGGATCGGACAGAGCCGGCACGTCGTAGCGCGAGCGCGTGAAGCAGTAGTAGTCGACCAGGTTGATCGCGCTCCACGGCGTGAAGAACGCGAGCAGGAACAGGATGAACGCGGTGAATTCCTTCAGGAACGAATGGCGGCCCGCGAGCGCGATCAGCGTCGACACGCAGATCATCCCGAAGATGTACACGAGGCGGCTCTTCGACGACACGGCACCCTTGCCGCGAAAACCGCTGACGATCGTCGCCATCGACATGAAGCTGCCGTACGCGTTGAGTGCCGTCACCGTCACCTTGCCGAACGCGATGCTGAAGTACAGCAACGCGGCCACGGCGCCCGTCGAACCGAGGCCGACGATATACGCCACTTCATGGTGCGCGAACTGGCTGCCGGCCAGCGCGGCCGCGAACACGCCGAACACCATCGCCGCCTGCGCGCCGATCACCGAGCCCAGGCCGACCGCGAGAAACGTCGCGACCGACGACGTCGAGCGCGGCAGGTAGCGCGAATAGTCGGCGACGTACGGGCCGAACGCGATCTGCCACGACGCGGACAGCGACATCGACAGCAGGAAGCTCGCGAGCGAGAAATGCTTGTTCGCGAGCAGCGCGCCGACGTCGTGGTTCGCGAACAGTTGCGAGAACATGTAGACGAACGCGACGATGCCGACCACGCTCGCGATCCGGCCGACGAAGTGGATCGCGCGATAGCCGAACACGGTCAGCACGACGATCACGGCGGCGAACAGCAGGATGCCGGCCGCGTCGTCGACGTGCAGCAGTTGCGCGACGGCCTGCCCGGCCAGCACCGAGCCGCTTGCGGAAAAGCCGATATACATCAGGCACACGAGCACGATCGGGATCATCGCGCCATACACGCCGAACTGCACGCGGCTCGAGATCATCTGCGGCAGCCCGAGCTGCGGCCCTTGCGCGCCGTGCAGCGCCATCACCGCGCCGCCGACGAGCTGGCCGAGCAGCAGCGCGACCAGCGACCAGAACACGTCGCCGCCGAGCACGACCGCGAGCGCGCCCGTGACGATGGCCGTGATCTGCATGTTCGCCGACAGCCACAGCGTGAACTGGCTCAGCAGGCCGCCGTGGCGCTCGGCGTCGGGAATGAAGTCGATCGAGCGTACCTCGATCAGGCCGCCGGCTTTTCCACTGGGATTCGTTGACACGGGGAAATCTCCAAAATACTCAGGACCGCAAATGGTTTGAACAAGACAGGAATCTGCGAGCCGCCCTTTCGGCTCTTCGGGTGCGGGGCGCCGTGGATCGCCGGCATGCGCCACGCACGCACGGTTTGCACGCTGGCGCGCAAGCGGCACGACGTGTGCCGACATTGCCAGCGGATGATCTTGTATATACAACTTGCGAGATATCGGTGATTACCCGGAATCGGCCAATTTTCGAAACTGTCCGAATAATCGGGACGCGTCCGACCGGTTTTGCCGCCGGTCAAGCGTTGGAAAAATGAAAGGTCAGGCGCTGGCGGGCGGTGCCTGATCGGGCGCGGCCGTCATGGCGCCGGCGGGGAGCAGGTTCAGCATGCGCCGCGCGGCTTCGATGTCGCGCGCGTGCAGCCATTCGTCGTAATCGTCGCGGCGCAGGATCACGACGCCCCGCTTCTCGTCGCCGGGCCGATGCATGCGCGCGAACACCGGATGATCGTCGGCGTTCACGGTGAGCATCGCCATGCCGATGCGTTCGCGGCCTTCGTCGCCTTCGTAGCGCCGCCAGATGCCGGCGACGCAATACGGTTGCCAGCCGTCGACGCCGATCCGGTGCCAGACGTTGCGGCCGGTCTCGTAACACGGCTCGAAGATCCAGCACGCCGGAATCAGGCAGCGCTGGCCGTTGCGCCAAGCATTACCGTAGAGCCGCGACGAGCCGACCGTTTCCGCGCGCGCGTTCACCGTATCGAGCTTCTTGCTTTTGCGGCCGTGCTCGTCGACCCGCTCGGGCTGCATGAATTTCGGCCAGAAGCCGAACACGGCCGCAACGACCGCAAGGCCGTCGCTGTCGGCGCGCGCGATCGGCGCCGCGTAGTCGGGATACACGTCGGGTGCCCACGGGGCACGGCGGTACAGATCGCCGATGCCGATCTTCAGCTCGCTGATGCCCGGGTCTTCACCGGGGGCGCGGTAGTGGGTGCACACGGTTCTGCGGACGATGGAAGCAATGTCTCCATCGTAGGTCAGCGCGCGTGTCGCGATCGCGCTATTACTTTGTATGACGAAACAGTTTTACGAATCGCCGATGCGCCGGGATCCGGCCGGTGCATCCCGTCATGCGCGCGGCCCGATCCGCAGCGTCAGGATTTCGTCGCCGGCGTCGTCGAGCTTTCCGGTCGGTATCCAGCCGAGATGGCGGTAGAAACCATACGAACGCGACGCGGGATCGGTCGAGCAGCCGAGAAAAAGCAACGTGAAGCCGTTCGCCGCGAAATCGTCGATCACATGCCGCAGCAGCCGCTTGCCGATCCCCGCCCCCTCGTGCTCGGGCAGGATCGCGAGCACGACGATCTCGCCCGAAGCGGTGTCGCCGAAGCAGTAGCCGACCATGCGGCCGTTCGCGCAGCAGACGTGACCGGAGAACAGGCCGTCGCGTATCCCGTCGCCCCAGCTTTCGGCGGTGATGCCCAATTCGCGCAGTTGCGCTTCGGTGAACACGTTCTCGCGGGTCTTGCCGCGCAGTGCGATGCATGCGGCCGCGTCGTCGGGAACGGCCTTGCGCCAGGTGATGTCAGCCATCGATCGAATCTTCCTTTTTTTGCCGCCGGCGCGATGCATACAGGCAGATCAGTTCCAGCGCGATCGTCGCGCCGGCCAGCGACGTGATTTCCGCATGATCGTACGGCGGCGACACTTCGACCACATCCATGCCGACCAGGTTGATGCCTTCCAGGTGACGCAGGATCTCGAACGCCTGATGGCTCGACAGCCCGCCCGAGACCGGCGTGCCGGTGCCCGGCGCGAACGCCGGATCGAGACAGTCGATGTCGAACGTCAGGTACACGGGATGATCGCCGACGCGTTCGCGAATGCGCGCGGCAACCGCGGCAGGCGTCGACGCATGCACGCGGCGCGCATCCTGGATGTCGAATCCCATCGGCGCGTCGTTGGTCGTCCGGATGCCGATCTGCGCCGACCGTTCGGGCACGACCCACCCTTCCCGCGCCGCGTGGTAGAACATCGTCCCGTGATCGATGCGCTTCGCGTCGCGGTCGGGCCACGTGTCGGTATGCGCGTCGAAATGCACGAGCGACAGCGGCCCGTGCACCTTCGCATGCGCCTTGAGCAGCGGATACGTGATGAAGTGATCGCCGCCGAGCGTCAGCATCGCGCAGCCGCGCGCGAGGATCGCATCGGCATGACGCTCGATCGCGCCCGGCACCGATTCCGGTTGCCCGAGATCGAACGCGCAATCGCCATAGTCGACCGCGGCCAGCACGTCGAACGGATCGAATGCCCACGGCCACGGGCGCTCCCACGCGATGCCCGTCGACGCGATCCGCAACCCGCGCGGGCCGAAGCGCGTGCCCGGCCGGTGCGATGCGGCGGCATCGAACGGCACACCGGTGATCGCGAGGTCGACGCCGTCGAGGTCGCGGCTGAAACGCCGGCGCATGAAGCTCGTCGCGCCCGCGAAGGTCGGTTCGGCCTGCGTGCCGTAGAGGCTGTCGCGCGTGAACGCGAGATCGTTGTGGCTCATCGTCGGATTCCTGTCTGAAGGGGGACACGGCCGCGCGGCTGGCGACCTCGGGCCCGATTCTGCCGTCACGGCATCCAACGAAAAATATGAACTAACATAAGCCGACTTCACGAAACGCGATGTATCGCCATGCTGACCCGACTGAGAGACATGGATTTGCAGTTGCTGCGTCTATTCCTGACGATCGTCGAAAGCGGCGGCTTCAGCGCCGCGCAGGGCACGCTCGGGATGGCGCCTTCGACGATCAGCACGCAGATGGCCAAGCTCGAGACGCGACTCGGGTTCCGGCTGTGCGACCGCGGCAAAAGCGGGTTCCGGCTGACGCCGAAGGGCGAACGCGTGCTGCAGTCGACGCGGCGGCTCCTGCAGGCGATGGACGTGTTCACGCGCGATACGCAGCACGTAGCGGGCACGTTGCTCGGCGAGCTGCGCATCGGCCTGTCCGAGCGGCTCGCGCCGGACATCGTCGAATCGATCGCGGCGGCCGTCGGCCGCTTTCGCGAACAGGCGCCGGACGTGCTGATCGAGATGGTCGCGATACCGCCCGACGAGCTGGAGCGCAGGTTGCTGAAAGGCGAACTGCAGCTCGCGATCGGCTACTTTTCCGGCCACCAGGCCGGCCTGCACTACGCGCCGCTATTCGTCGAACACCAGTCGCTGCATTGCGGCGCCCGCCATCCGCTGTTTGCGAAAAGGACCGTATCGGTCAACGACATCGCGCGCGCGAGCAACGTCGCGCGGCTCTACAAGACGAACACGTCGGGCGCGGCGCGGCGCAACGCGCAGCCGACCGCGTTCTCGGAAAACGTCGATGCCGACGTGATCTTCATCCTGTCCGGCGCGCATGTCGGCTTCCTGCCCGACCACGTCGCGGCGCCGTGGGTCGCTGCCGGGAAGATGCGCAGGCTGCTCGCGAGCAAGCTGAGCCACACGGTCGAATTCCAGCTCGCGACGCCGAGGAACTGCGACCGCAGCGAAGCGCTGGATGCATTCACGGCGGCGCTCGCCGAACAGTTCGGCGGGCTCGACGGTTTCGCGGGCCCATAGCCGATGCGTGCCGCGCGGCGGCACCGACGGTTCGCCGCGCGCGCCGCTTCAGACGAGCCGATCCGATGCGACGACCTGCACGCCCGGCCGCGCATCGATCGCGGCGTCGACCAGTGCGCGCGCAATCCGTGACGCAGGATTCACGCGCCACTTCGCCGGCAACACGGGTTGGGCGGCGTTCAACGCAAGCACCAGCAACCGCTCGCCGAGCCTGAATTCGTCGCGGCTGCCGCCGATCAGGCCCGGCCGCACATAAGTGAGCGACGCGAACCCGACGCCGGCGAGCGCCTGCTCGACCTCGCCCTTGACGCGGTTGTAGAAGATGCGCGACGCCGGATCCGCGCCGAGCGCCGAATTCAGGACGTAGGCCGGCGTGCCGTGCCGGTGCGCGAGCCGCGCGACCGCGAGCGGATAGTCATGATCGACGCGCCGGAATGCCGCCTGCGAGCCGGCGGTCCGCATCGTGGTGCCGAGCGTGCAGATCACCGCATCGGCCTGCCACCAGTCGGCCGTGCCGGGCAGATGATCGAAGTCGACCTCCAGTGCGCGCATCTTCGGATGCGGCGACAACGGCCGGCGCGCGAGGACGACCACGTGATCGACCCGCGCATCGGCAAGCGCGACTTCGAGGACGTGGCGTCCGACGAGTCCGGTCGCGCCGACGAGCAGCAGTTTCATGTCCGGTTCTTCCGTGTGGAGCCTGCGTTGGCGGGCCGGGAGCGGCCCGGTTTCCGGCTATCGACATGATGGTCGGCCAACGTGGCGCCGACAACCTTCCTGCATCTCGAAAAATTACAGACCGCACTCGTTAGCTGTCTCGAATCGGTCGCGTCATGCGGCGCCGATGCAGTAACCGGAACGCCGCCGATACGCGCGTTGCGCACCGGCGGCTCCGTTTGACGGTCACGCGTCAAACATGCAACGCGTGCCCCAACGCACGCAATGCCGCTTCCTGCAGCGCTTCACCCAGCGTCGGATGCGCGTGGATCGTGCCGCCGATGTCTTCCAGCCGCGCGCCCATCTCCAGCGACTGCGAGAACGCCGCGGCCAGCTCCGACACGCCGCGCCCAACCGCCTGCCAGCCGACGATCAGGTGGTTGTCGCGCCGCGCGACGACGCGCACGAAGCCGTCGGTTGCCTGCAGCGTCATCGCGCGCCCGTTCGCCGCGAACGGGAACGACGCGCTCAGACAATCGACGCCGGCCGCGCGTGCGTCGTCCGGCGACCAGCCGGCCGTCACGATCTCGGGATCGGTGAAACATACGGCCGGGATCGACGCGGGCATGAACTTGCGGCGCCGGCCGGCGATCAGCTCGGCCACCATTTCGCCCTGCGCCATCGCGCGATGCGCGAGCATCGGCTCGCCGGCGACGTCGCCGATCGCCCAGACGTTGCGCATCGACGTCCGGCATTCGTCGTCGATCCGCAGCGCACGGTCGTTGCGATCGAGCAGCAGCGTTTCGAGCCCGAAGCCGTCGACCCGCGGTCGGCGGCCGACCGCGACCAGCACGCAATCGGCCGGCAGCGTCCGTTCCGCGCCATCGGCCGCCTGCACGCGCACTGCGCCGTGCTCCGCGAGCCCGAGCACCTTGTGGCCGAGCCACAGCCCGACGCCGAGCCGCGCGAGCGAGTCGGCGACCGGCCTCGCGAGTTCGGCATCGTACGCGGGCAACACGCGCTCCGCCGCTTCGACGATGCTGACCTCGACGCCGAGCTTGCGATAGACGATCCCGAGCTCGAGCCCGATATACCCGGCCCCCACGACGACCAGCCGTTTCGGCAACGTCGTGGGCGACAGCGCCTCGGTGGACGACACGACATGCCCGCCGAACGGCATCGACGGCAGCTCGACCGGTTCGGAACCGGTCGCGAGCAACAGGTGTTCGCAACCGATATGCACCGCGTGGCCGCCGGCGACGACTTCGACGGTCTTGCCGTCGATCACGCGCGCGTCGCCGTGCAGCACGCGCACGCCGTTCTTCTTGAGCAGCGCGCCGACGCCGCGCGTCAGCCGGTCGACAATGCCGTCCTTCCACGCGACGCTTTGCGCGATGTCGATCTCGGGTGTGCGCACGCGAATCCCGAGCGCCGCTTCGCCGGCCTGGCCGCAGGCCTGTTCGAATGCGTCGGCCACGTGGATCAGCGCCTTCGACGGAATGCAGCCGATATTCAGGCAGGTGCCGCCGAGCCGGTCGCGCTCGACCAGCACGGTCGGAATGCCGAGCTGGCCGGCGCGGATCGCGGCGACGTAGCCGCCCGGGCCGCCGCCGATCACGAGCAGCGTGGTGTGTTCGTTTTTCATCGCGCTCACTCCACGAACAGCAATGCCGGGCGCTCGAGCACCCCGCGCACGGCCTGGATGAATTCGGCCGCGTCCGCGCCGTCGACGACGCGATGGTCGAACGACGACGACAGGTTCATCATCTTGCGCGCGACGACCGCGCCATCGCGGATCATCGGCCGCTCGACGATCCGGTTCACGCCGACGATGCCGACCTCGGGATGATTGATGACCGGCGTCGACACGATGCCGCCGAGCGCACCGAGGCTCGAGATCGTGATCGTCGAACCGCTCAACTCGTCGCGCTGCGCGCGGTTCGCGCGCACCGCATCGGCGAGCCGCGCGATTTCGGCGGAGATCGACCACACGTCGCGCGCCTCCGCATGACGCAGCACGGGCACCGTGAGGCCGCTGTCGGTCTGCGTCGCGACACCCATGTGCACCGCGCCGTAGCGCGTGACGACGCCCGCTTCGTCGTCGAAGCGCGCGTTGATCTGCGGGAAGTCGCGCAACGCGATCACCATCGCGCGGATCAGCAGCGGCAGCGGCGTGAGCCGGCCGCGCGCATCGCCGTAGCGGCGGTTCAGGTCCGCGCGCAACGATTCGAGTTCGGTGACGTCGATTTCCTCGACGTAGCTGAAGTGCGGAATGCGGCGCTTCGCTTCCTGCATCTTGCGCGCGATCGCGCGCCGCAGGCCGATCACCGGCACTTCGGTTTCGTCGTTGCGTTCGTCGTAGCCGTGCGCTTGCGACCCACGCGCCGCGCCGCTGCCCGTGCGCGCATACGCATCGAGATCCGCATGCATGATCCGCCCGGCTTCGCCCGTGCCGCGCACATAGCGCAGCTCGATGCCCATGTCCCACGCGCGCTGACGCACGGCCGGCGACGCGAGCGGCCGTTCGCCCGGCGCGAGCGCGGCGCGCGGCTGCGCCGCATGTTCCGCACGACGCGGCTCCGCGGGCGCGCGGCTCGCCGCATGACCCGGCGTCGTAGAAGCCGCAGGCGCTGCAGCCGGCACATCGGCCACCGGCGCTGGCTTTGCCGCCACCGCCGTCTGAACCGGCGCCGCTTCCGCCTTCGCGTCGCGCGCCGGCGCACCCGCCTTCAGGTTGCCGTCGCCTTCGACCTCGAGACGAATCAGCTCGCTGCCGACCGCCATCATCTCGCCGATCCGGCCGCCGAGTTCCAGCACCTTGCCCGACACCGGCGACGGAATCTCGACCGCCGCCTTGTCGGTCATCACGTCGGCGAGCGGCTGGTCTTCCTTGATCGTCTGTCCGACTTCCACATGCCAGGCCACCAGCTCGACCTCGGCGATCCCTTCGCCGATATCCGGCATCTTGATGACATGAATCCCCATCTCACGCCTCCATCACGCGTCGCAACGCTTCGCCGACCCGGGCCGGGCCCGGAAAGTACGCCCATTCCTGCGCATGCGGATACGGCGTATCCCAGCCCGTCGTGCGCTCGATCGGCGCCTCGAGGTGGTAGAAGCAATGTTCCTGAACCAGCGACACCAGTTCCGCGCCATAACCGCAGGTGCGCGTTGCCTCGTGCACGACGACGCAGCGGCCGGTCTTGCGCACCGACGCGACGATCGTGTCGAGGTCGAGCGGCCACAGCGTGCGCAGGTCGATCACTTCCGCGTCGATGCCCGTCTCCTCGGCCGCGGCGAGCGACACGTGCACCGTCGTGCCGTACGTCAGCACCGTCACGTCGCTGCCGGGCCGCACCACGGCGGCCGTATCGAGCGGCACCGTGTAGTAGCCCTCGGGCACGGCGCTCGCCGGATGCTTGAGCCACGACGTGACGGGCCGTTCGTGATGGCCGTCGAACGGCCCGTTGTACAGCCGTTTCGGTTCGAGGAAGATCACCGGGTCGTCGTTCTCGATCGACGCGATCAGCAGCCCTTTCGCGTCGTACGGATTCGACGGCATCACCGTGCGCAGCCCGCACACCTGCGTGAACATCGCCTCCGGGCTCTGGCTGTGCGTCTGGCCGCCGTAGATGCCGCCGCCGCACGGCATCCGGATCGTCAGCGGCGCGGTGAACTGGCCGGCCGAGCGATAGCGCAGCCGCGCGCCTTCCGACACGATCTGGTCGGAGGCCGGGTAGAAATAGTCGGCGAACTGGATCTCGCACACCGGGCGCAGCCCGTACGCGCCCATCCCCACCGCCGCGCCGACGATCCCGCCTTCCGAGATCGGCGCATCGAACACGCGCGACTTGCCGTATTTGTTCTGCAGTCCTTCGGTACAGCGGAACACGCCGCCGAAATAGCCGACGTCCTGCCCGAACACGACCACGTCGCTGTCGCGCCCGAGCATCACGTCCATCGCGGAGCGCAGCGCCTGGATCATCGTCATCGGCTGTGTCGCCGTGCCTGCATCGTCTTGTGCCATGATCACGCTCCCAGTTCCTGGCGCTGACGGCGCAGGTGCGCGGGCAGCTCCTTGTACACGTCGTCGAACATCGAGGCCGGCGACGGAATCCGGTCGTCGGCCAGCGTCCCGTATTTCTCCGCTTCCTTCTGCGCGGCGATTACCTCGGCTTCGAGCTCGGCCGTCAGCGCTTCTTGCGCGCTGTCCGACCAGATGCCTTTCGCGATCAGGTGCTGCTTGAAGCGGGCGATCGGATCGCCGAGCGGGAAATGGGACCAGTCGTCGCTTGGCCGATACTTGGTCGGATCGTCCGACGTCGAATGCGCACCCGCGCGATAGGTCACCCACTCGATCAGCGTCGGGCCGAGATTGCGGCGCGCGCGTTCGGCGGCCCAGCTCGACGCCGCGTAGATCGCGAGGAAGTCGTTGCCGTCGACGCGCAGCGACGCGATCCCGCAGCCGACGCCGCGCCCCGCGAACGTCGTGCCTTCGCCGCCCGCGATCGCCTGGAACGTCGAGATCGCCCACTGGTTGTTGACGACGTTCAGCACGACCGGCGCGCGGTACACGTGTGCAAACGTAAGCGCGGTGTGGAAGTCGGCTTCGGCCGTCGCGCCGTCGCCGATCCACGCGGACGCGATCTTCGTGTCGCCCTTGATCGCCGACGCCATCGCCCAGCCGACTGCCTGGATGAACTGCGTCGCGAGATTGCCGGAGATCGAGAAAAAGCCCGCGTCGCGGTCCGAGTACATCACCGGGAGCTGGCGTCCTTTCAGCGGGTCGCCTTCGTTCGACATGAGCTGGCAGATCATCCGCTCGAGCGGCACGTCGCGCGCGATCAGGATGCTCTGCTGCCGGTAGGTCGGGAAGCACATGTCGCCGTCGCGCAGCGCCATCGCGTGCGCGGTGCCGATCGCCTCTTCGCCGAGGCTCAGCATGTAGAACGAGATTTTCTTCTGGCGCTGCGCGATCATCATGCGCGCGTCGAAAATGCGGGTCTTGAGCATCGCGCGCAGCCCGGCGATCAGGCGCGCATCGTCGAGGTCCGGCGCCCACGGGCCGAGGGCTTCGCCGTGGTCGTCGAGCACGCGCACGAGGCTGCGGGCGAGATGGGCGGTGTCCGCCGCGGCAACGTCGATCGGCGGGCGGCGGACCGCGCCGGCCGGCGATAGATGCAGATAGGAAAAGTCCGTCTTGCAGCCCGGGCGCCCGGTGGGCTCCGGCACATGCAGACGCAATGGCTCTGACAGGCTCATCGTGTCGTCTCCACGCTCGATTGTGTCTCACGCTGATAGGAACGCGCGGCCGGTTGCCGGCCTGCGCGCGGGCTGGCGCGCGGATAAGCACGCCAACTTTGGGAATCTATGCAATGGTACGCCGGCCGTCGATGACCAACCCGCTCGATCGCGGTGAGCATATTTGCCATGGCATGTCATGCGCGGCCCGGCGGCCCGCATGCGCGCCGCGGCAAAACGTTGCCGGGTGTGCGGAGACGCGTTGCCGGGCCCGTCGGGATCGCCGGCCGGACGGGAGATGGGTGTGGGTAAATCCAGCCGGATTTCGTCTGAGGGTACAAAACAAAAAACCCCGCAAAATCTCGGATTTTTGCGGGGTCTCTGTGCCTCTGACCGCATCGGACAATCATGTGGTGCCGGGGACCGGACTTGAACCGGCAAGCCAATTAAGGCGGCGGATTTTCGTCACACTGCTTCTTTCGAAGCCGGCATCGCGTGGGCGATGCCGTTCGTGCGCTGGACTATGCCTTCACCGTCGCGCGCGGGCGTAACCGCTGCCCGTGCGCCTTAGGCGCCCCCCGTCTAGTCTCTACACCTTCCTCGCGGGTGCCGCGAGGCTTGGCTCGGCGTTGCCTCGATGCGCGCATCAGGGGTTTCGCCGAATTTGAAGGGTTCTGCACCGACCGTTTCCGGCCGGGCACTCAATCGTTTAAGTCCGCTATGTTTACCAATTTCATCACCCCGGCAAGAGGGCGGAGCGCATTCTACCATCGGTCCGGCCCTGCAACGCGGTTACCCGGCGATCGCGTCGACGGTCCATGACGCAAGCCGCACGCGCAACGCTATCCCGTCGTGCCGCACGACACGCTCAGTCGCCGCGACGATACAGCGTCACGACGCACGCGCCGCCCAGCCCGATGTTGTGCTGCAACGCCACGCGCGCGCCGTCGACCTGTCTTGCCCCCGCATCGCCGCGCAGTTGCCAGACCAGTTCCGCACATTGCGCGAGCCCGGTCGCGCCGAGCGGATGGCCTTTCGACAGCAGGCCGCCCGACGGATTGGTGACGACCTTGCCGCCATACGTATTGGCGCGGTCGCGGACAAACTTTTCCGCGCCGCCTTCCGGGCACAGCCCGAGCGCCTCATAGCTGATCAGTTCGTTGCTCGTGAAGCAGTCGTGCAGTTCGACGACGTCGAGCTCGTCCGGGCCGATGCCCGCCGACTCGTATACCTGCCGGGCCGCCGCCGCGGACATGTCGTAGCCGACCATCCGGATCATCGACGCGGGCGCGAAACTGCTCGGGTAATCGGTGGTCATCGCCTGCGCGGCGATATAGACGGACCGCGCATGACCGTGACGTTTCGCGAACTCGTCCGAACAGAGCACCGCGCAACCGGCACCACAGGTCGGCGGACAGCACTGGAACCGGGTGAGCGGATCGAATACCGCGTCCGAGTTCATCACTTGCGCCAGATCCACCGGCTCGCGAAACAGCGCGTACGGATTGCGGGCGGCGTGCTCCCGCGCCTTCACCGAAATCATCCCGAACGTTTCCCGCCGGGCACCGTAGCGTTCGATGTATTCCCGCCCCGCGCCGCCGAACATCCGCACCGCGAGCGGCGCGGATGTCTCGCCCTGCACCGCGTCGGCGACCTGCAGATGCCGTTCGAGCGGCGACGCGCGATCGTCGAACTTCGTCGTGAGCGCGCCCCGTTCCATCTGCTCGAAACCGAGCGCCAGCACGCACTCGGCCGCGCCGCTCTCGATCGCCTGCCGGGCGAGCCAAAGCGCTGTCGAGCCCGTGGAGCAGTTGTTGTTGACGTTGATGACAGGCACGCCCGTCATGCCGATCTCGTAGACGGCGCGCTGTCCGCACGTGGAATCGCCATAGACATAGCCCGCGTAGACCTGCTCGATCGCGTCGTACGCGATGCCGGCGTCGCCGAGCGCGATCCGCGCGGCTTCGGTTGCCATCCGGTGATACTGCGGGCTCGCGCCCGGCTTCGTGAACGGGATCATCCCGACACCGATCACGTTGACTCGACGGCTCATGCTGTGCTCCTTCGTGGATTCAGAAGATCTTCATCACGCGCAACTGGACGCTGTAGCTGTTCTTGAAGCCGCCGTCGCCCGACAGCGCCTTGCCGAGCATCCCCGACACCTGCCAGGTCGGCGTCAGCATGTGGCTGGCGAACAGCCGCAACTGGTTCGAACTCGTCTTCTGGCCAGTATAGGCGTCGTCGACGTACTGCTTGCCGCCGAAGGTTCCGGCATAGCCGAACGACACCGACGTGGCCGGCGCGAACTGGTAGCGCAGGTAGGTTTGCAGCTCGACGGACGGCCGCACCGAGATGCGGTGCCCCGCGTCGTCGTGCCCCGGCTGGGCTGCCACGTCCAGCGCGGCGTCGAGGAACAGGTTGCGCCCCAGCCCCTGGATCACGCCGAGTTGCGGCGTGAACACCACGGTGCCGGCACCGGCGCCGACCCGGCCGTAATCGTATTTCCCGGTCGGCACGGAGAAGTACGCGGTCAAACCGACGACCGTGCCGTACTGCGGATCGGGGCGGTTCACGAAGAACGCGGTCACGCCGAACGTGAGGTCGCCGAGCCCGTTGTTGGTCGGCAGCGGACTTCCGCCAACCTTGACGTCGGTCAGCTTCGCGAACGGCAGGAATGCCTGGAACGCCACCGGCATCCCGCCGATCTGCGTGTAGTGCAGCACCCGAGCAATGCCGACGGCCTGGTCAAGACTCGAATCCGGCACCTTGCCGCCCCCGTCGAGCCGGAAGTCGCTGCTCGGCGTATAGCCGAGATAGCCGAGCGCAAGCGTCGTGCCGGGAGGCACGATCGTGTAGTCCCCCGGGTAGATGTCGATCGCCGACGCCGAGGTCGAGATGGCCAGCAGGGCGCCCGCCATCGCGGCAGGCCGCATCAGTTTTTCCTTCATGTCTCCGTCCTTTTATTCAGTACACCTATTATTCATGCACGAGAAGAACGAATTCCCGTGATGGCCGGCCATGCTCGCCCTACCCGATCGACGCGTCGCCGCGCAACCTCGCCTTCACGTCCGGCTTCGACACCTTGCCGACCTTCGAGCGCGGCAGGTCGCTCCACACCTCGATCTGCTTCGGCGCCTTCACGCTGCCGATCCGCGCCTTCACGAACGCGGCCAGCGCCGCCGCATCGATCCGCCTGCCGTCCCGGGGCTGCACGACCGCGACCACGCGCTCGCCCCACTTGTCGTCGGGCAGGCCGATCACCGCGCAGTCGCGCACATCGGGATGCGCGAGCAGCGCCTGCTCGACTTCGATCGAGTAGACGTTGAATCCGCCGGTGATGATCATGTCCTTCGCGCGATCGACGATGAACAGGAAATTGTCCGCGTCGAGATACCCGATGTCGCCCGTGTGATGCCAGCCGAAGGCCGACGCCTCGGCCGTCGCGTCGGGATTCTCGTAGTAACCCTTCATGACCAGCGAGCCGCGCAGGACGATCTCGCCGCGCGCGCCCGTCGGCAGCAGGCGCCCCCGCTCGTCCATGATGCCGACCTCGACGAGCGGCGTCGGTCGGCCCGCGGACGACAGTCGCTCGACTGCAAGCGAACCGTCCGGACGGTAATGATCGGCGGGCGCAAGCGTCGACACCATCATCGGCGCCTCGGTCTGGCCGAATAGCTGGGCCATCGGGCCGATCCGCTCGAGCGCCTCGGCGAGGCGCTCGACCGAGATCGGCGCGGCGCCATACCAGAAGCACTGCAGCGAATCGACGCGCGTCGACGGCAACTGCGGGTGATCGAGCAGCATGTAGATCACCGTCGGCGGCAGGAACGTGTGCGTGACCCGTTCGCGCTCGATCGACGCGAGGAACGCGCCGATGTCGGGATGGCGCATCACGACGATCCTGCCGCCGAGCGTCATGATCGGCAGGCACAGCACGCCGGCCGCGTGCGTGAGCGGCGCGAACGCCAGGTAGACCGGCCTGCCGTCGAACGGATAGCTCATCAGCGTGAGCGCCGTCATCGTCTCCAGGTTGCGCTCCGACAGCATCACGCCCTTCGGCACGCCGGTCGTGCCGCCCGTGCCCGGCAGCATCGCGACATCGTTAACCGGCTCGCGTTCGAACGCCGTGTCCGGCAGGTCGCCCAGCCAGTCGTCGAGACGCTGCGCGAACGGCAGCGTCGCGTCCACGCAAACTACGACATGCAGCCCGGGAAGGTCGGGCAGCATCTTTTGCACCATGTCCGCGTACGCGCTGTGAAACAGCAGCGCGCGGCAGTCGAACGACGCGAGCACGAAGCGGTTCTCGGCAACCTCGTTGCGCGGATTGATCGGGCACCAGACATTGCCCGCCCGCGCAATGCCGAACACGCACGCGAACGCGACCGGATCGTTGCCCGACAGGATCGCCACCTTGTCGCCGGCGGCGATGCCCGCCCGCTCGAGGCCGCGCGCCACGCGATAGGTGAGGCGCTGCACCTGCGCGTAGGTGAGCGTCTCGTCGTCGGCGACGAGACACGGCCGGTCGGCGCCGAGCGACGCGCCCTTGTCGAGATAACGGGTCAAGCGCATGACGATTCTCCAGGTAAGCGCCGCGCGTCAGTCCTGCACGGTCAGGACGGGCTTCATCACGAGGCCGAAGCTGCGCAACTGGCCGAGCAGCGCGTGATGACCGAACGCCTGGCAGCCGGAGGCGAAACCGACCCGGCGCGGCGGCGCCTGCAGCAGCGAAAACGCCGCGTATGCCTGCAGCAGGCCGGTCTGCTTGTAGTTGCAGACGCCGTGGATCACGCAATGCGCTCGACCGAGCGGCCCCGACGCATGGACCGAATCGACCGTCGTGTTGACGCGCGGATTCTCGCGCGGCGGCATGCTCGCCTGCATGCCGCTGGCGATCTCGGCAAGCGCGGCTTCCTGCTGGTCCGGCGGCAGCGGACGGATCTGCTCGTCGAACATCTGCGTGGTCTTGCGCACGCCCTCCATCACCGCGCGCGCCATCACGCCGCCGACCGCGCGGCAGTTCGCCACGCGCGGATCGTCCTTGAACCACACCGGATGCGCGGTGCCGCCCCACGGCACCGCGATCGCCGTTTCGTGCTGCCCGGGCACCAGCACTTCCGCGTGCGCGGTGGGCTCCCACGCGACGTACCGGTTCTGTTCGAGGTAATACCAGGTCGCCTTCAGGATCGTGAAGATCGTCTGGGTCGACGCGTAGGTCGGAAAGCCTTTCCACAGCACCAGGATGTCGAGCGTGTCGAGGCCGGGCGTCTCGAGGCACAGGTTGGCCGCGATTTCCCCGGTCGTATACATCTGAGCGAGGTTCGGCGCGAGCAGCAGGTCCCGCTTCGCGAACGCGTTGCCCCAGCGTTCCTTCGCGAGCAGCACCCAGTCCTGTTCGCCCGTCGTGTCGGAGTAGTGGCAGCCCGCCGCGAGGCAGGCCTCGACGACCTCGGGCCCGTACTTGATGAACGGCCCGACCATGTTGCTGACGAATTTCGCGCCCTTGAACAGCTCGGTCAGCGCGCCGACCGAATGCTCGACCTCGGCGATCTCGTAGTCCGCGGTCTCGATGCCGGGAATCCGCTCGACGACCGCCTCGATCCGCTTCCGGTCGCGCCCCGCCGCGATGAACGGAATGTTGTACTCGCGCAGGTATTCGCATACGAGGCGGCCGGTATAACCCGACACGCCGTAGACGACCACGGGCTTCTTCTCGCTCATGTTTCCTCCCTCCAGAAAAATTCGGCCCGGACGCCGCGTTACATGCCCATGCCGCCGTCGACCGGCATGCCGGCGCCGGTGATGAAGCGGGCATCGTCGGAACACAGGAAGACGATCGCGTCGGCGATCTCGTCGACCGTCGCCAGGCGGCCGAGCGGGGTCTGCTCGACGACGGCAGCCACCGCGCCCTCGACGTCCGGCGCCAGCCGGTTCGTGACGATATCGGTCGCGAGCTTCATCCCCATCTCGGTCGGCGTGAGGCCGGGATAGACGCAGTTGACGCGGATGCCGTAGCCGAGCTTGCCTGCCTCCATCGCGGCCACGCGGGTCAGGCGGTCGACCGCCGACTTGGTGGCCGAGTAGCCGGCAATCGCGGGAAAGGCGATCGTCGCGGCCACCGACGAAACGTTGACGATCGCGCCGCCGCGCCCGGCCGCGCCGCCCGGCCGCATCGCCCGGAACGCATGCTTGAGCCCGAGGCCCACGCCGACGATGTTGATGTCGCACATCCGGCGGAGGTCCGCCGTCTGCAGGTCGGCGACCAGCGACGTGATCTCGACGCCCGCGTTGTTGATCAGGATGTCGAAGCCGCCCAGCTCGTCGACCACCGAGCCGACGGCGCGCGCCCACTGCGCGTCGTCGCTGACGTCGAGCGCCACCGTGCCTGCGCGGGCACCGGTCTGTGCGATGCCGCGCGCCGTCTGGGCGGCCAGATCGGCCAGCACGTCGCCGATCATCACCGCCGCGCCCGCCTGCGCGAGCGCCTGCGCCACCGCGGCGCCGATACCGCGCGCGCCGCCCGTTACCAGGGCTTTGCGCCCGTCCAGCCTGCCATTCGCCATGTCTCCCTCCACGCCTCAAAGTTGCGCCGGACGACGACCGGACGGTCACCGGAGCCGACAACATCTAACCAACTGGAAAGATAATTTTTAACGAATGGTTAGATTTATTTTTCCACATGTCAAGACTTATTTGAACGATCGCCCAGTTTTCTCTTGACAGTCGTTTCGCTGCTTTGCACAATGGATTCGCCTGCCGACAAGGGCCCGCGCTTGCGTGCGGCGCCGCACGGCATCAACGATCGACGGAGACAGCAGCAGGATGACGAAGCAGCCCGACACCGCGCCCGCCGGGACGAAGCAACGATCGCCGCGCCAGCGGCGCGACCCGGTGGACAAGTACGAAGCGCGCCGCGTCGAGCTCGCGGAAGCCGCGTTGAAGACGCTGGCGGAGCTGGGATACGCGAAGACCAGCCTGCGCGAGATCGCGCAGAAGTCCGAGTTCACGCACGCGGTGCTGCATTACTACTTCGAGGACAAGCTCGACCTGATCCGCTGCAGCATCCGGCATTTCAAGGCGCAGTGCGCGACGCGTTACGACGTCGTGACGGCCGCCGCGCAGTCGCGCGAAGATCTGACGAACGGCTTTCTCGACAAGCTCGCGGAAACGATCCGCGACGAGCCGCAAATGCACTGCCTCTGGTACGACCTGCGCGCCCAGGCCCTGTTCGAGGACGCGTTCCGCGACGTGGTGAACGAGATCGACAAGAGCCTCGAGGAAATGGTCTGGCGCGTCGTCACGCGCTATGCGGAACTGGGCGGCGGGCAGCCGTCGATCACGCCGGGCGCCGCCTATGCGCTGCTCGACGGCCTGTTCCAGAAACACCTGCTGCTGCACGTGTCGAACGATCCCGACGCGATTGCGCACCTGCTCGACGAAGTGCGCACGCTGCTGCCCCGGTTGGTCTGAAGCGCGCGGCGGCAACGTTTCACCAGGCGCTGCGTTGTCGTTCCGATGCCGGCGCCGCCAGCCCGCGCGGCCGGGTCGTCGCAAGCATTGCGGGGACCGGACTCGAACCGGCAAGCCGGTCGAGACGCCGAGTCTTCGTCACACTGCTTCTTTCGAAGCCGGTCTCGTCCGCGCGGGGCTTTCGACGCGGTCAAGCTTCGCCCGATCGCCGGGAAGCGATGCCGGCGCCGTCGCTCCGTCAACCTGCCCCTCCGGCCACCCCGCTCCCGCGACCGGATCGCAAACGCATGACGCCCCCCCTCCGCCGTCAGTGAATCGATCACGTTTTCAAGCGCACGTCCTTTCATTCGTAGAACGAAAATATTCGAATTCGCTTGATATCGACGCGCACTGACTGCTCGCCATGACGCGTGAATTTCATCGAATTTTTCCCGCGCCGATCGATTCGACGCGCTTCCTTAAGCCCGACTTAAGCTCCGCCGTGCTACCGCCGTCATCCGCTCCGGGCAATCGGCGCAGGCGTGCGACGTTTGTCACCGAAACGAAATATGCGCGGCATAGCCTGACCCGCGCCTCAGTAACCGACAGTAACAAACACGTTCCGCTCATCCTGCACGATTCATTCAATTAGGAAAACGTAATGTTTGGAAAGCCCCTGTTAACCGTCATGTCGGCATCGGTCTTTCTTGCCGCCTGCGGTGGCGACGACACAACTTCCACCCCCGGCATCGCACCGACCAATACCGCGGCCGTGCCGAACACTGCCACCGCGTCCGGCTATACGTTGTCCGTATTCGCGAAAGCGCCGACGTCCACGGACAAGCCCGATTCGATCGTCCAGTTCAACAACACGGTCTTCATCGGATACCAGAAGGCAGGTGACGTAAAGGACGGCTCCGTGCCCGGCCTGACCAACGACATCGTGCAATACGACCTGAGCGGCAACGTGCTCAAGACATATACGGTGCCGGGCCATGTCGACGGCCTGATGGCCCGCGCCGATACGAACACACTGTGGGCGATGGCCAACGAGGACGGCAATCCCGAACTGACGATCGTCGACCTCAAGGCCGGTACGCAGAAAACCTACGCGGCGACCGTCAATCCGACCGCACACGGCGGCGGCTTCGACGACATGCAACTGCTCAACGGGAACGTCTACGTGAGCGCGTCGAACCCGACGACGCCCGGCACCGCCGCACCGACTGTCGGACAGCTCACGCTGAACGCGAACGGCACGACGTTCGACGTCGCACCGGTGCTCGCCGGTAACGCGCAGGCCACCGACGTGACCCCGTCCGTCGGCGGATCGTCGAATCCGACCTTCAACCAGCAGGTGACGCTGAGCCTGACGGACCCCGATTCCGAAGCGATCGATTCCGCCGGCGATCTCGTGCTCGACAGCCAGGCCGACGGCAAGCTGGTGTTCATCCACAATCCGGGCGCGAGCCAGACCGTCAGCGTGCTGACGCTCACGCTCTTCAGCGACAAGGACGGCCCCGTCTATCCGGTCGACGACACCCGCTGGGTGCCGGCGCCGGGCCCGCAAGACAAGACCTTCATGCTGTTCACCGACGCAAGCAACACGACCTACCGCGTCGACGCGCCGTTCTCGCAAGGTGACGCCTACAGCGCCGGCCAAGGCCAGGTGATGAAACTGGACACGAAGTCCGGCCACCTGACGCCCGTCGCGACGAGCGTCGGCAACGCATCCGCCCTTCAGGACCCGCACGGCATGCTGTTCGTCGCGCTGTAACGCCACCCCGCCCTGCGGCGGCGCCGCGTGATCGCCGCACACCTGCGGCGAGACGCGGCGCGCGCATCCCGCCGTATGTGCGTGCACGCCGGGCCGCCTCGCGCCCGGCGACGGACATCGCGCACCGCGCCCGCTTTCGCCGATACAATCGACAGCGGCGGCGCGCGGCCGATCCTTCACATGAATCCGCCCTGCCCGACGTCCCAACCGTCTGACGTTTGTATCGTGCCTTTTGCGAAACAAGCGTCGCGCGCGTCATCGCGAAGTCACAAACGTTTTCGATAATTTCCCTGCCGAAAACGTTTACATCGCGCTACTCGCGCTACTTCATGACCTCGACCATCAAGGATGTCGCTGCCCTCGCGGGCTTCTCGATCGCCACCGTCTCGCGCGCGATCAACGCACCGCATACCGTCAGCCCCGCCACGCTGCAGACGATCCGCACCGCGATCGACACGCTGCAGTTCCGCCCGAGCCCGCTCGGCCGGCAACTGCGCGGCGAACGCACGCGGCTCATCGGCGTCGTCGTGCCGACGCTGTCGAATCCCGTGTTCGCCGACTGCCTGCAAGGCATCGACGAGCTCGCGACGGCGGCCGGCTTCAAGCTGATCCTGATGACGACCGAGTACGACGCGGCGCGCGAGCGTCACGCGATCGAGACGCTGCGCGAGCAGCGCGTCGAAGGGCTGATCCTCACCGTCGCCGACGCGGACACGCACCCGCTGCTCGACATGCTCGACCGCGACGGCCCGCATTACGTGCTGATGCACAACGATACGCAGCGCCGCCCGTCGGTGTCGGTCGACAACCGCAGCGCCGCCTATGACGGCGTGCGGCTGCTGACCGCGTGCGGTCACCGCCGCGTGCTGATGCTGGCCGGCTCGCTTGCCGCGTCGGATCGCGCGCGCCAGCGCCATCTCGGTTATGCGCAGGCACTCGAGGAAATCGGCGTCGCCACGCTGCCGCCGGTCGAAGTCGACTTCAACGCGCCCGAGCTGCCCGACGCGGTGCTCGCGCATCTGACCTCGCACGCGACGCGCCCGACCGCCCTCTTCTGCAGCAACGACCTGCTGGCGATGGTCGTGATGCGCGGCCTGCGCCGCGCGGGCTTCTCGATCCCGGACGACCTGTCGGTGCTCGGCTTCGACGGCATCGCGATCGGCGAATTGCTCGCGCCGCCGCTCGCGAGCGTCGCGACGCCGAACCGCGACATCGGCCGCCACGCGTGGCGGCGTCTCGTCGAATGCATCGGCGGCGCGACGATCGAACGCACGTCGCTGATCCTGCCGCACGCGGTGCGCGACGGCGCGACGGTTGCGCCGCCGGCCACCGACGTGCAATTGCGCAAGGCCTGAACGCACGGGCCGTGCCACCACGCACGCCGACCACCACCCCACCCCAGCGCTACACACTCGCCCGGAGACCTGCCGTGTCCTTTCGCCTGACCTCGCTGCTGCGCGCGCTCGCCGCGCCGCTCGCCTGCGCCGCGCTCATCGCCGGCGCGCCCGCCGCCCACGCCGACGAAACGGCGATCTGCTACAACTGCCCGCCCGAATGGGCCGACTGGGCCGCGCAGATCGCGGCGATCAAGCAGAAGACCGGCATCCGCGTGCCGTTCGACAACAAGAATTCGGGCCAGTCGATCGCGCAACTGATCGCCGAGCAGAAGAGCCCGGTCGCCGACGTCGTCTACCTCGGCGTGTCGTCGGCATTCCAGGCGAAGGACAAGGGCGTGATCGCGCCGTACAAGCCCGCGCACTGGAACGACATTCCCGCGAACCTGAAGGACCCGCAAGGCTACTGGTTCGCGATCCACTCGGGCACGCTCGGCTTCTTCGTGAACAAGGACGCGCTCGACGGCAAGCCGGTGCCGCGCTCGTGGGCCGACCTGCTGAAGCCCGAATACAAGGGCATGGTCGGCTATCTCGATCCGTCCAGCGCATTCGTCGGCTACGCGGGTGCGGTGGCCGTCAACCAGGCGCTCGGCGGCAGCCTCGACAACTTCAAGCCGGCGCTCGACTGGTTCCGCAAGCTGAAGGCGAACGCGCCGATCGTGCCGAAACAGACCGCGTATGCGCGCGTGCTGTCCGGCGAGATTCCGATCCTGCTCGACTACGACTTCGACGCATATCGCGCGAAGTACAAGGACAACGCGAACGTCGAATTCGTGATTCCGAAGGAAGGCACGATCGCGGTGCCGTACGTGATGAGCCTCGTGAAGGGCGCGCCGCACGACGCGAACGGCAAGAAGGTGCTCGACTTCGTGCTGTCCGACGAAGGCCAGAAGCTGTGGGCCAACGCGTACCTGCGCCCGGTGCGCGCGCAGGCGCTCGGCGCCGACGTCGCCGCGAAGTTCCTGCCGGCGAGCGAGTATGCGCGTGCGAAGCCGGTCGACTTCGGCAAGATGGCGGCCGGCCAGCAGGCGTTCGGCCAGCAGTACCTGCAGGTGATGCAGTAAGCGGCGGGACGCAACCGATGCTCGACCTGACTTTCCCGCTGCGCTGGCGCGTCGCGCTCGTCGCGCCGGCGCTCGCGGTATTCGCCGCGTTCTGGCTGCTGCCGATGGCGGCGCTCGTGCAGGTGTCCGCCGACGGCGCGTTCTTCTCGCAGTACGCCGCGCTGCTCGGCAATGCGCGCTACATGAAGAGCCTCGGCGAAACCGTCGCGCTGTCCGCAGGCGTCACGCTCGCGACGCTCGCGCTGTCGACGATCTCGGGCCTGCTGCTCGCACGCCGCGAATTCGCGGGCAAGCGCGTGCTGCTCGCGCTGCTCACGTTTCCGCTCGCGTTCCCGGGCGTCGTCGTCGGCTTCATGGTGATCATGCTCGCGGGGCGTCAGGGGCTGATCGGCATGCTGTCCGCGAAGCTCACGGGCGACAAGTGGGTGTTCGCGTATTCGGTCGCGGGCCTGTTCGTCGGCTACCTGTACTTCTCGATTCCGCGCGTGATCGTCACCGTGATCGCGGCCGCGTCGAAGCTCGACGCGTCGCTCGAGGAAGCCGCGCGCTCGCTCGGCGCGTCGCCGTGGCACATCTTTGTCGACATCGTGCTGCCCGCGCTCGCGCCGAGCCTGATCGCGGCCGGCGCGATCTGCTTCGCGACCGCGATGGGCGCATTCGGCACCGCGTTCACGCTCGCCACCGACCTGAACGTGCTGCCGATGACGATCTACACCGAGTTCACGCTGAACGCGAACATCGCGACGGCGGCCGGCCTGTCGATCGTGCTCGGCATCGTCACCTGGGCCGTGCTCGCGCTCGCGCGCCGCTTCACCGGCCACACCGCCGCCGCCGCGGCCTGAGGATTCCTGCATGCAATCGCTTTCCGGCTCTTCCGCGCCGTCGCCGGCGCCCGCTCCTGCGCAGGCGAACGGCGGCGTCGCACGGCGCGCGCCGCACGTCACGGGCGCGCGTGCGATCGCCGCGCTGCAATGGGGCGTCACGCTGCTGCTGTGCGCGTTCCTGATCGTACCCGTCGTGATGTCGGTGCTCGCGGGCCTGACCGTCAACTACTTCCGCGGACTGTCGAGCGGCCTCACGCTGCGCTGGCTCGAACAGGTATGGCAGCAGTATCACGGCTCGGTCGCGCTGTCGCTCTATGTCGCGTTCGCGACGCTCGCGATCGTGCTCGCGGTCGGCGTGCCGGCCGGCTATGCGCTCGCGCGCAGCAAGAGCCGCGTCGCGCGCGCGATCGAGGAAGCGCTCGTGCTGCCGGTCGCGCTGCCGGGCCTCGCGTCGGCGCTCGCGCTGCTGGTCGTGTACGGCGGCTTCACCGCGTTCCGGATGAGCCTGTGGTTCATCGTCGTCGGCCACGTCGTGTTCACGCTGCCGTTCATGGTGCGCGCTGTCGCGGCCGTCGCCGCCGGCGCCGACCTGCGCACGCTCGAGGAAGGCGCGGCCAGCCTCGGCGCGTCGTTCGTCACGCGCTTCGTCACGATCGTGCTGCCGAACCTGCGCCCCGGCATCGTCGCGGGCGCACTCGCGGTGCTCACGCTGTCGATCGGCGAATTCAACCTCACGTGGATGCTGCACACGCCCGACACGAAGACGCTGCCCGTCGGGCTCGCCGATACCTATGCGTCGCTGCGCCTCGAAGTCGGCAGCGCGTACACGATCCTGTTCCTGCTGATGACGCTGCCGCTCCTCGTCGCGATGCAGTGGCTCGGCGTCGATCCGTCCGGCACGCGTGCGCTCAAGCGGCGCCCGCGTTGAACCTTCCGTTCCCATGAAACTCGATTCCACTCCCATCACCCTGACCGGCTGCGCGAAGACGTTCCGCGGCACGCGCGTGCTCGAACCGATCGACCTGTCGATCGGCGCGGGCGAAACGCTCGTGCTGCTCGGGCCGTCGGGCTGCGGCAAGACGACGACGCTGCGCCTGATCGCGGGCCTCGACACGCCGGACGCCGGCGGCACGATCGCGTTCGGCAACGACGACGTGACCGCACTGCCGATCGAGCGCCGGCAGGTCGGCATGGTGTTCCAGAACTACGCGCTGTTTCCGAACCTGACGGTGCGCGGCAATGTCGGCTACGGGCTGAAGATCCGCAAGACCGAGCCGCGCGCACTGCGCGAACGTGTCGACGAACTGCTCGCGATGATGCGGCTCGACGCGCACGCGGACAAGCCGATCGATCAGCTCTCGGGCGGCCAGCGCCAGCGCGTCGCGCTGGCGCGCGCGCTCGCGGTGCGGCCGCGCGTGCTGCTGCTCGACGAACCGCTGACGGCACTCGACGCGAAACTGCGCGACGTGCTGCGTCGCGAAATGAATGCACTGCTGCGCGAGCTCGGCGTGACGACGGTCTACGTGACGCACGACCAGGCCGAAGCGATGGAGCTCGGCGACCGGATCGTCGTGATGGGCGCGGGCCACATCGAGCAGATCGGCACGCCGCGCGACATCTACTACCGGCCGGCCAACCGTACGGTCGCGCAGTTCATCGGCACGCTGAACCGGCTTGACGGACAATGGCGCAATGGCGCGCTCGTGACGACGGGCGGCGCGATCGTCACGCCGCATGCCGCCGACGAGTGGTTCTTCCGCCCCGAGGATGCGCAACTCGCCGATCCGGCGCATGCGCCGCTACGCGGCACGGTCGGCGCATGCGCGTTCCTCGGCGAGCGCACGCGGCTCACGATCGAGCACGCGGCGCCCGACGCGCTCGTGATCGACGTCCCGGGCCGCATCGCGCTCGCGCACGGCACGGCGGTCGGCATTACGATTGCACCGGAAGGCCTGATCGCGCTCGGCGCGTAATGCAGTTCGAATGCACCACGCATGCACCACCCCACTGCGGCGCATGACGCCGCACCCACAATAACCAGACGATTCCGAGAAACGACGATGCTGCTAGCTCAAATCAGCGATCTCCACATCAAGCGACCGGGTCAGCTCGCGTACCGGCGCGTCGACACGGCGGCCGCGCTCGCGCGCTGCATCGCGAAGCTGAACGCGCTCGTGCCGCGCCCCGACGCCGTGCTCGTCACCGGCGACCTGACCGACTTCGGCCACGACGACGAATACGGCAACCTGCGCGACCTGCTCGCGCCGCTCGAGATTCCGTATTACCTGATGGTCGGCAATCACGACGACCGCGCCGGGCTGCGCCGCGCGTTCGCCGATCGCGCCGAACTGCAGGACGGCGAATTCGTGCAGTACGCGTTCGACGTCGGCGCGGTGCGCGTGCTCGCGCTCGATTCGCAGGTGCCCGGCGCGAGCTACGGCGACCTGTGCGATGCACGGCTCGCGTGGCTCGCCGCGCAGCTCGACGCCGCGCGCGATCGCCCGGTGATCGTCGCACTGCATCACCCGCCGTTCGCATCGGGGATCGGCCACATGGACGCGCTGCGCCTCGCGCCCGCCGCCGCCGCGAAACTCGACGCGCTGCTGCGCGGTTACCCGAACGTCGAGCGCGTGCTGTGCGGCCACGTGCACCGTACGATGTTCACGCGTTTCGGCGGCACGCTCGCGTCGGCCGTGCCGGCGCCCGCGCATCAGGTCGCATTCGACCTGCGAACCGACGCGCCGTCCGCGTTCCGGCTCGAACCGCCGGCGTTCGCGGTGCACTGCTATGCGCCGGATACGGGGATGACATCGCACCACGTGTATGTGGACGAAGGCGCCGGGCCGTATCCGTTCTACGAGCCGACGGGGGAACTGGTCGACTGACCGCGTGAAGCACATGCAATGACGGGCGCCCGGTCATGCCGCTTGTACCGGTTGTGCCGGTTCGCCGCCCGCCCGGCAGGATTCACGTGGCTCCGGTATGATCGGCAGCCTCGGCCGGCGCCCGGCCCGCCTGCGCACCCGATGCGTGCGCCGCGCGCCGCGCCGCCCCACTTCGCCCGCGCAGCCATGTCCACCGCCTCCACCGACCGTCCGGCCAACGCCGCCTCGCCCCACTACTCGCGCAGCCTGCTGTTGCTGCTCGCGACGATCGCGGGCGTGTCCGTCGCGAACATCTACTACAACCAGCCGCTGCTCGAGAGCTTCCGCTCGGCCTTTCCCGACGGCGCGTCGTGGATCGGCGCGGTGCCGACCGCGACGCAGCTCGGTTATGCGGCCGGCATGTTCCTGCTCGCGCCGCTCGGCGACCGTTTCGACCGCCGCGGGCTGATCCTGATGCAGATCGCCGGCCTGTCGGTCGCGCTGATCGTGGCGGCCGCCGCGCCGTCGCTGGCCGTGCTTGCGGTCGCGAGCCTCGCGATCGGCGTGCTCGCGACCATCGCGCAACAGGCCGTGCCGTTCGCGGCCGAGATCGCGCCGCCCGCCGAACGCGGGCACGCGGTCGGCACCGTGATGAGCGGCCTGCTGCTCGGCATCCTGCTCGCGCGCACGGCCGCCGGCTTCGTCGCCGAGTATTTCGGCTGGCGCGCGGTGTTCGCCGCGTCGGTCGCGGCGCTCGTCGCGCTGGCGGCCGTGATCGTGTTGCGGCTGCCGCGCAGCTCGCCGACGTCGACGCTGCCGTACGGCAAACTGCTCGGCTCGATGTGGCATCTGGCGGTCGAACTGCGCGGGCTGCGCGAGGCGTCGCTGACGGGCGCCGCGCTGTTCGCGGCGTTCAGCGCGTTCTGGCCCGTGCTCACGCTGCTGCTCGCCGGCGCGCCGTTCCATCTCGGTCCGCAGGCTGCCGGCCTGTTCGGGATCGTCGGCGCGGCGGGTGCGCTCGCGGCACCCTACGCGGGCCGCTTCGCGGACAAGCGCGGCCCGCGCGCGATCATCTCGCTCGCGATCGCGCTGCTCGCGCTGTCGTTCGTGATCTTCGCGCTGTCGGGCTCGAGCCTCGTCGGGCTCGTGATCGGCGTGATCGTGCTGGATGTCGGCGTGCAGGCCGCGCAGATCTCGAACCAGTCGCGCATCTATGCGCTGAAGCCCGAGGCGCGCAGCCGCGTCAACACCGTGTACATGGTGTGCTATTTCATCGGCGGCGCGCTCGGCTCGTCGGCCGGCGTCGCCGCATGGCGCGCATTCGGCTGGACCGGCATGTGCGCGGCCGGGCTGCTGTTCACCGCGCTCGCGGGCTGGTTCCACCATCGCGGCGGCCGGCGCGGCTGAGCGCGCCCGGCAGCACTGGCGTCACGCGTCGGCGCGGGGCGCGGCCGGTTCGCCGGCGGGCGGCGGCGCGAATGCCGGTGGCGGGTCCATGACCACGGCCGGATCCATCACGGCAGCCGGTGTCGGTACCGCAAGCGGGACGGCGGAAGGCGCCAGGATGGGTGCCGCCTCGGGCATCTCGATCTGATCGGGTGCGGACGCAACGTCCGCCGCCGACGCGGCCGCCACGGCCGTCGAGCCGACAGCCGCCGCGCGTGCCGCGGGCCGGCGCGCCGGATCGAACACGAACGACAGCCCGACGCTGCCGAGGATCGCGACGGTCGCGACCACGGTCGCCATCGTCACGGGTTCGCCAAGCAGCAGCGCACCGAGCGCGACCGCGACGATCGGGTTCACGTACATGCAGCTGCTCGCGATGATCGGGCTCGTGTGGCGGATCAGGTAGCCGTACGCGACATACGCGGCCATCGTGCAGAACACCATCAGGTACAGAAACGCGAACACCGGCCCGGCCATCACGTGTTCGATGCGTTCGCCGATCAACCACGCGACGAGCGTCGAAATCAGGCCGCCGAGGCCGATCTGCAGCGACGTCGACAGAAACAGGTCGGACGGCAGCTTGAGCCGCGTCGCGAGGTGCGCGCCGCCCGCCCAGAACAGTGCGCCGGCCAGCACGCAGATCGTGCCGAGCGCCGAATTCTGCGCCGCCGCGCCGCCCGAATTCAGCACGACGATGCCGACCATCCCGAGCGCGACCGCCGCCCACTCGCCCTTCGTTACCGGCCGGCCGGCCACCGCCGCGATCACGGTCGCGAACAGCGGCACCGTCGCCACCATCACCGCGGCCGAGCCGCTGCTGACCGAGCTGATCCCGAGCGCGATCGTGCCGGACGACAGCGCGACGAGCATCGTGCCGACGATCCCCGCATTGCGGATCTCCAGCAGCGTCGGCCATTCGGGCTTGCGCCGCAGCGCGAAGATGAACAGGCCGATCCCGCCGAGCAGGTTGCGCAGCCCCGACAGCAGCAGCGGCGGGAACGACTGCAGCGCGAAATGCAGGCCGCTGTAGGTCGAACCCCAGACGAAATAGATGAATACGAGCGCGAGCGCGACGCGGCCGCCGCGGCTTTGCGGCAGGCGGATCCGGAACGAAAGGCGCGCGAGGAAATCGAGGAGACGGTCGAGCGGCGTCATCGTGCAACCCGCCCGCACGTCGCGCCGCGTGCTCCGCTGAAAGACGCCGGCAATGCCGGCAAACGGTCCTGGCGGGACCGGGGAGGCAGAGCGAACGTGCGGAACGACATGGCAGTGCGAACGGCGACGAAAGAGAACCGGCAAGCGGCGGCAGAGGGACAAAAAAACGCGCGCAACCGCTTCGGCTGCGCACGCTCGGCATTATGGCATCAAGGATTCGAAAGCATCGTCAGACCTGCCTGAAAGGATAAGGACTGACGTTTCGGCGCGACATTTTGCGGCCGGCGGGCGGGTGAAATCAGGGGCCGGATGCGATGCCGAGCCATGCGCCGGTCACGATCCGCCGAACCAGTTGTACCCCTGATCGACCCAGTAGCCGCCCGGAAACGTATCGGTCACGAAGATTTCCATGATGTGCTTCGGGTTCTTGTAGCCGAGCTTGGTCGGCATCCGCAGCTTCATCGGGAAGCCGAATTCCGGCGGCAGGCGGCGGCCGTCGTAGTCGAACGCGAGCAGCGTCTGCGGATGCAGCGCGGTCGGCATGTCGATGCTCTCGTAGTAGTCGTCCGCGCACTTGAAGCCGACGTATTTCGCATGCGTATCGGCGCCTGCGCGTGCGAGGAATGCGCCAAACGGCGTGCCGCCCCAACGGCCGATCGCGCTCCACCCTTCCACGCAGATATGCCGCGTGATCTGCTCCGCGTGCGGCAGCGCGCGAAGCTCGTCGAGCGTCCACACGCGCTTGCCCGTCACGCGGCCGGACAGCACGAGCCGATAGGTCGATTCATCGACGTGCGGCACGTCGTCGATCCCGTAGTACGCGTTGAACGGGAACGGCCGCGTGATGTCGGCTTCGGTGTAAGTCGGCGCGAGCCGGTCGGGGCTGAACAGCCACGCCTGCACGCGATCGTTCATGCGCGACACCTTCTCGAGGAACGTGTTGACCGACGCGTCGTCCTGCAGCGTGCAGCCGGTCAGCATCGTCAGGCCGCCGAGCGTCAGCACGCGCCGGTTGAACAGCCGCCGCGACGGCATCTCGAGCTCGCGGCGCACGTCGAGTTCGAGCGACTTCCGGTCGAGGGTCCACAGCGGGCGGTCGCGCTTGTGTTCGGATTCGGACATGATGATTTCCTTCGGCACCTTCGTGCCGTTCAACGGCCGCGCAGCATCGCGAGCAGCGAGCGCGGCACCAGCAGCGCCATCGCGACATGCACGACGAAGAACGCGACGAGCAGCGACATCGCCCAGAAATGCACGACGCGCGCGTTGTCGTAACCGCCGAACAGTTCGCGCAGCAGCGGGAACTGCACGGATTTCCAGATCGCGAGCCCCGACAGCACCAGCACGACGAGATCGACGATCGCGGTCAGGTACGCCGCGCGCTGCACCGCGTTGTAGACGCTCAGGTCGGCATGCGACAGCCGCCCGCCGAGCGCCGCGCGCACGTCGCGCCACACGGATGCCGGCGTGACCGGCAGCATCTTGCGCACAAGCCGCCCGGTCGCAAGCGACATCGCCAGGTAGAACAGCCCGTTGCCGACGAGCAGCCACATCGCCGCGAAATGCCATTGCAGCGCGCCGCCGAGCCAGCCGCCGATCGTGATGCCGTGAGGAAACGTGAACGGCGGATAGATCGGCGACGCGTCGTAGATGCGCCAGCCGGACAGCGCCATCAGCACGGCCGCGAGCGCGTTGAGCCAGTGGCTCGCGCGCACCCACAGCGGATGGATCGGGCGCGCGGGCGGCGTGGCGGCCGCGCGCCCGGTGGCGGGAACGGTTTGCATGATGAAAACTCCCGGAATGAGGCGACGGAGCGCGAGACGGGGCCGGAGACCGGCCAGGCGACGCATGCGCTGACGCGCAGCCGTGGCGCGTGCCTCGCGCGTCAGCCGGCACCGCGTGCCGTCCCGGCACGCAGCAGCGACACGCGCGTCGGCCGCGCTCCGTCCGTATCCGTCAGTTCGACGGGGCCATCTTGTCGTCCGACTTCGGCTTGCCCATCGAGTCGTGCGACATCGCGTCCTTCTTCATCGCGTGCTTCTTCATGGCGCCCTTCTTCATCGCGCCGTCCTTGGCCATCGCGTCGTGGCCCATCGCGTCCTTCGACATCGCCGAACCTTCCTTCGACATCGACGAACCCTCCTTCGACATCGCGTCGTTCTGCGCATATGCGCCCGTTGCGGCCATGGCGAAACCGGCGACACAGGCTGCGATCAGTACTTTTTTCATGACATCTCTCCGAAACATGGGTTTGAGGAGCCGAATAGACGGAGGACGTCGCGGGAAATGACAGTCGTTTCGAAAATATTTTTTTAGGGGCTGCCGAAAGTGCCGCAATGCTGCACCGCGCCGTCGTTGTCAGCCGGGCTGCAGGGCCGTGCGGCGGTGTCATGCATCGCGGCTGGCGCGGCAGGCGCGCCGCCCGCAATGCTGCAACTGCACCGCGGCAACCGATCTGCCACCGGTTGAAACCGCCGCAAAGCCAGTGTATCGTGTGCGCTGCTAACGCGGGGGTCCTGCAATGCGCCCGGTCAACAAAACCGGCATTGCGGGTGAGAAATACCCTTTGAACCTGATCTGGATAATGCCAGCGCAGGGAAGCGTACGGATTCCGCCGCCATCCTTCTGACGAAATCCGCCGCCTCACCAAGCCTCGTCTCCTGCTTAGCTCGAGCCCCACATTCGTCAAGGGCTCCGGGCAAGCGCCGAAGCGCCTGTCCGGCGCTCACACAGGAGATTGCATGAACGCCAATCCGAAGTTTCTGTCCGCCGACGCCCACGTCGATGCCGCTGCCGTCGCGCCGCTGCCGAATTCGCGGAAAGTCTATGTGACCGGCTCGCAGCCCGACATCCGCGTACCAATGCGCGAAATCACGCAGGCCGACACGCCGACCGGCTTCGGCGGCGAAAAGAATCCGCCGATCTACGTGTACGACACGTCGGGCCCCTACACCGATCCGGAAGCGAAGATCGACATCCGCGCGGGCCTGCCCGCGCTGCGCCAGCGCTGGATCGAAGCGCGCGGCGACACCGAAGGGCTCTCCGGCCTGTCGAGCCGGTACGGCCTCGAGCGCGCGGCCGATCCGGCCACCGCCGACCTGCGTTTCCCGGGCCTGCACCGCAACCCGCGCCGCGCGCAGGCCGGCAAGAACGTCACGCAGATGCACTATGCGCGTCAGGGCATCATCACGCCGGAAATGGAATACATCGCGATCCGCGAGAACCAGCGCCGCGCCGAGTACCTCGAGAGCCTGAAGGCGAGCGGCCCGAACGGCGCGAAGCTCGCCGCGATGATGGGCCGCCAGCACCCCGGCC
This sequence comes from Burkholderia pyrrocinia, assembly GCF_018417535.1. NCBI lineage: Bacteria > Pseudomonadati > Pseudomonadota > Betaproteobacteria > Burkholderiales > Burkholderiaceae > Burkholderia > Burkholderia pyrrocinia. Next base: position 1,756,287 of record NZ_CP070977.1, read on the forward strand.
AGGCGTTCGGTGCCGCTGCGTTCGGTGCGAACGCGCTGGCCGAAATCACGCCCGAGTTCGTGCGCGACGAAATCGCGCGCGGCCGCGCGATCATCCCCGCGAACATCAACCACCCGGAATCCGAGCCGATGATCATCGGCCGCAACTTCCTCGTGAAGATCAACGCGAACATCGGCAACTCGGCCGTCACGTCGTCGATCGGCGAGGAAGTCGACAAGATGACGTGGGCGATCCGCTGGGGCGGCGACACGGTGATGGACCTGTCGACCGGCAAGCACATCCATGAAACGCGCGAGTGGATCATCCGCAACAGCCCGGTGCCGATCGGCACGGTGCCGATCTACCAGGCGCTCGAAAAGGTCAACGGCAAGGCCGAGGACCTGACCTGGGAAATCTTCCGCGACACGCTGATCGAGCAGGCCGAGCAAGGCGTCGACTACTTCACGATCCACGCGGGCGTGCGCCTGCAGTACGTGCCGCTCACCGCGAACCGGATGACGGGCATCGTGTCGCGCGGCGGCTCGATCATGGCGAAGTGGTGTCTCGCGCATCACAAGGAAAGCTTCCTGTACGAACACTTCGAAGAGATCTGCGAGATCATGAAGGCGTACGACGTGAGCTTCTCGCTCGGCGACGGCCTGCGTCCCGGCTCGATCTACGACGCGAACGACGAAGCGCAGCTCGGCGAGCTGAAGACGCTTGGCGAACTCACGCAGATCGCGTGGAAGCACGACGTGCAGGTGATGATCGAAGGCCCCGGCCACGTGCCGATGCAGTTGATCAAGGAGAACATGGATCTCCAGCTCGACTGGTGCAAGGAAGCGCCGTTCTACACGCTCGGGCCGCTCACCACCGACATCGCGCCGGGCTACGACCACATCACGTCGGGCATCGGCGCCGCGATGATCGGCTGGTTCGGCACCGCGATGCTGTGCTACGTGACGCCGAAGGAACACCTCGGCCTGCCGAACAAGGACGACGTGAAGGAAGGCATCATCACGTACAAGCTCGCCGCGCACGCCGCCGACCTCGCGAAGGGTCACCCGGGCGCGCAGGTGCGCGACAACGCGCTGTCGAAGGCGCGCTTCGAGTTCCGCTGGGAAGACCAGTTCAACATCGGTCTCGATCCGGACAAGGCGCGCGAATTCCACGACGAGACGCTGCCGAAGGATTCCGCGAAGGTCGCGCACTTCTGCTCGATGTGCGGCCCGCACTTCTGCTCGATGAAGATCACGCAGGACGTGCGCGAGTTCGCGGCACAGCAGGGCGTGTCGGAAACCGAAGCGCTGAAGAAAGGGATGGAAGTGAAGGCGGTCGAGTTCGTCAAGACCGGCGCCGAGATCTATCACCGTCAGTAAGCAAACGCGGCGATCCGCACCGGAAACGCATCGCGATGCACGAAGCCCGCTTTCGAGCGGGCTTTTTTACGCATGTCGCATGCCTGCCTGCGCACGGGAAACAATTGATTACGAAACCGCGCAAGCCTTAACAAGTCCTTACAGCAGCATCGCGGGGCGGCGCGTAGATTGGGTTCATGCGCGGCCGCCGGCCGGTCGCGCGTGCTTCCGTTCACTACCGCAAGGACAACGATCATGAGCTATTCGATTCGGCGTATTGGGGTATGCGCGCTGCTCGTCGCGACGGTGGCCAGCCTGTCGGCCTGCGACTCGATGACGAGGCGCCAGCGCGACACGGCAATCGGCGCGGGTGTCGGCGGCGTCGCCGGCGCGGCGATCGGCGGCAACGCACTGTCGACGCTGGGCGGCGCAGCGGCCGGCGGCATCATCGGCAACCAGGTCGGCAAATAAGCCGACCGGCTATCCGGCCGCCGCGCGAAGCGCGGCGAGCTCCGGCCTGACGGCGTTTCCGCACTGCGGAAGCGCCGTTTTTCGTATGCGGCGCCGCAGCACGCCGCAGCGCTCCGGAAATGATCCGTTACCGTTTCGCACACCGTGTCATCGGCGCCCGGCCTAAGCTTAAGCATCTGCCGATTGCCGGCTCCGCCGGAGAGACATCATGAACAGGACCCTCGTCGCCGCGGCGCTCGCCTGCACGACGCTCGCCGGCTGCTACTACCCGTACGGCTATTATCCTGGCGGCTATTACACGGCGGCACCGGTGCAGCCGGCGCCCGTGTACGTCGATCCGGGCCCCGTCTACTACTATCCGGCGCCCGCGTATGCGCCGGCGTGGGGCGGTTATTGGGGACCGGCGCTGTCGCTCAATTTCGGCTTCGGCGGGCGCGGCGGACGCGGCGGCTGGCGCCATCACTGATCGGGCAGCACTGCCGGACAGCCGGCCATCCCGCGGCTGCAACCGGCGACATTCCCGTTTCTTGTCGTTTCATCGAATCGTGAAACGGCGGCGCGGCAGCGCGGTGTAAGATTCACCGCATCCCGTCCCCCCGCCCCCACGATCGATGTCACCCAAAAATGCCCTTCTGCTGACCGTGCTCGCTGCCCTGTGGGGCGCGTCGTTCCTGTTCATCCGGATCGGCGTGGTCGATTTCGGCGTCGCGCCGCTGATGGCGCTGCGCGTGGGCATCGGCGCGCTGTTTCTCACCGGCTTTGCGCTGACGCGCTTCAAACCCGCCGATCTCGGCGCGCGGCTGCGCCGTCATGCGTGGCCGTTGTTCGTCGTCGGCGCGCTGAACTCGGGCATACCGTTCTGCCTGTTCGCGTTCGCCGAACTGACGCTGTCGGCCGGCCTGACGTCGGTGATCAACGCGACGACGCCGCTGTGGGGCGCACTCGTGGCCTACCTGTGGCTGAAGGACACACTGTCGCTGCCGCGCGCGCTCGGCCTCGTGATCGGTTTTGCCGGCGTGATCACGCTCGTATGGAACCAGATCGCGAATGCGCACGGCGCCACGGGCGCCAGCGCGACCGCGCTCGCCGCTGCGGCGGCGCTCGGCGCGACGCTGCTGTACGGCATCGCGGCCAATTACACGAAGCGCAAGCTCAGCGGCGTCGATCCGCTCGTCAACGCGACCGGCAGCATGATCGGCTCGACCGTCCTGCTGCTGCCGTTCGCGATCGCCACCTGGCCGGCCGCACCGGTCAGCGCGCACGCATGGGGTTCCGTGCTCGGCCTCGGCATCGCCTGCACGGGCATCGCGTATTTCATCTTCTTCTACCTGATCGCGCATGTCGGCCCCGCCCGCGCGATTACCGTGACGTTCGTGATCCCGGTGTTCGGCCTTCTGTGGGGCGCGCTGTTCCTCGGCGAACACGTGTCCGCCGTGATGATCGAAGGCTGCGCGATCGTGCTCGTCGGTACTGCGCTCGCGACCGGCGTGATCAAGCGGATTCCCGGTCTCCGGCCGCGTGGCGGCGAAACGACCTGAGGATCCGGGCGCACGCGACCGCCGTGCGTCGTCCATCGTGAAGTGATCGCCGCCTGCTGCCCATCGCGCGGAGGATGGTGCTGCAGCGCATGTGCATTCGCATGTGCATTCATTCGACAGCGACGGTCGCACCCGGCGACACCCGCTGCCGGGATTTCCCGCGCCGCCCCATACGTGATACGGCCGCGACGCTCGGTCATGCCGCCGGATTGTCATGTGCTTGCGCGGTACCTTTCACCGCGTGACGGGCATGCACTGCGCGCACTCGAGCGGCGCGCCGGCCGTGGCGGGGCAGCCGTGTACCGTTTGTGTCTGGAGTTTCCCTGATACGCGCGCCGACGCATTCCCGTTACACTCGTAACATTCATCCGCAGAAGGCGGTCACGATGCCACACGTTTTTTCGCGTCCGCCTGCGCGTGCGACTGCTTTGGCGTGGCGGCGCGCTGCCGGCCCGCCGCTCGCCCCTGGGCACCGTTGACATGAAGCCCGCCCGCGACCTATCGCTCGACTCCCTGCTCGAACGCCTCACGCTGACGCCCGGCGGCTGGCACGCCACCTATCGCACCACGACGCTGCGCAGCGTGTTCCAGCCCGTGCTGTCGATCACGCACAAGCGTGTGGTCGGCTACGAGGCACTGCTGCGCGTCGTCGACGCGAACGGCGCGCTGGTCTCGCCCACGGCCCTCTTCGACAAGACGCGCGCCAACGCCGACGCGCTGCTGCTCGACCGGCTCGCGCGCTGCCTGCACACGGCCAATTTCGTCGCGCAGGGCATCGGCGACGGCTGGCTGTTCCTGAACGTGACGCCGCGCGTACTCGATTCGGGCCTCGTGCAGCGCGAGTTCGTCGAGGCGCTGTGTCGGCATTTCGCACTGCCGCCGAACCGCATCGTGCTGGAAGTCGTCGAACAGCCGGCGCGCGACGAAGCCGCGCTCGCCCGCACGATCGACATGATCCAGCATCGCGACTTCCTGATTGCGATCGACGATTTCGGCACGGGATTCTCGAACTTCGACCGGGTGTGGCGCGCGCGGCCCGACATCGTCAAGCTCGATCGCTCGCTCGTCGAGCGCACGACCGGGTCGGCCGACGATCGCCGCATCATGCATCATCTCGTGTCGATGCTGCACCAGGCCGGCGCGATGGTGCTTGCCGAAGGCGTCGAAAGTAACGACGCACTGCAGGCGCTGATGGAGGCCGACATCGATTTCGTGCAGGGCTTCCAGTTCGGCCAGCCCGACGCATCGATCGCGCACGCGAGCGCGGCCGCGCCCGCGCTGCTCGACGCCGCTTGGCAGCGCTTCATCGCGCGCCGGCACACACCGGTCGTCCCCGAGCAGCCGGGCTTCGACGCGATCGAGCGGCTCGTACTCACCGGCGCGGCCGCGTTTTCCGCGAGCGGCAACCTGCAGGACGCCGCGCAACGCGTATTCGCGGTGCCGGCCGCGCGCCGCGTGTTCGTCACCGACGAGATCGGCGAGCAGTTCCTGCCGTCGATCGGCGCGCGCGCCGAAGACGGCCAGGCGAGCGCCACCCGCCTCTCGCCGCTGTTCCCGGAAACCCACAGCAACTGGTCGCGACGCCCGTACTTCCAGCGCGCGATCGCCGCGCCCGGGCGCGTCGCGCTGATGGGCCCGCATTTCTCGCTGACGGAAGGCCGCGACTGCTATACGGCCGCCGTCGCGATCCGCGCGCAGAGCCGGCTCGTCGTGTTCTGCGTCGACTTCGTGCTCGACAGCGCGGGAACCGTGATGCGCTGACCGGCGCGGCGGCAGGCGTTCGCCTGCGATGGCCGCCGGCCGTTCATTCGTCAGTCGACCACCTTCCCTCTTCCCGACTTCACCGTGCTGCGGCGCGACTTGTGCTCGAGCCGCCGTTCCTTCGACGCGCGCGTCGGCCGCGTCGCGACCCGCGCACGCGGCGTGAACGCGACACCGGCGATCAGCGTATCGAGGCGCGCGAGCGCGGCTTCGCGGTTCTTCTCCTGCGTGCGGTATTCCTGCGACTTGATCACGACGATACCGTCGCGCGTGATGCGCTGGTCGGACAGCGCGAGGAGCCGCTCCTTGATGACGGGCGGCAGCGACGACGCACGGATGTCGAAACGCAGGTGGATCGCGCTCGACACCTTGTTCACGTTCTGCCCGCCCGCGCCCTGCGCGCGCACGGCCGTCCATTCGACTTCGGCCGGATCGAGCGTATAGCGGATCATCATCGCGAAACCTCCGTGCGGCGCTGCGCGAGCGCCTCGTCGACGCGGGCCGCGAGCCCCGAATCGCGTTGCGTGCGCGTCGCGACCGCCTGCGCCAGCACGCGCCGCGGCCCGATCACCTGCACGCGCATACGTGCCCGCGTGACCGCCGTATAGACGAGTTCGCGCGTGAGCACGCGGCCGAACGATGCCGGCAACACGAGCGCGGCTTCGTCGAATTCCGAACCCTGGGATTTGTGGACCGTCAGCGCGAACGCCGTTTCGTGCGGCGGCAGCGCGGCCGGCGACACCGCGCGCACGGTGCCGTCCGCGCGCCTGAACCACACGCGCAGCACGCCATGCGCGTCGGGCAACGCGATGCCGATGTCGCCGTTGAACAGCCCGAGCGCATAGTCGTTGCGCGTCACCATGATCGGCCGCCCGGTGAACCAGTGCGCGCCGACCGCGAGCGGCACGCGCGCCGCGTGCCGCACATGCGCGGCCACGAGCGCGTTGACGTGCTCCGCGCCGCGCAAGCCGCTGCGGGTCGCGCACAGGATCCGGAACCGGTTGAGCGCATCGAACAGCGGCAGCGGATCGGGCACCGGCGCGGCCAGTACGGCGCGCAATGCATCGAGGTATGCGCCGAACCGCCGCGCAAGCCGCTCGACCGTCGACGACGCAAGCGAGTCGCCCGCATCGTCGTGGAACGACGCGGCGGCCGCGTCGTCCGCGGGCAGCGCGTCGAGCGCGGCCTGCACGTCGCCGCGCCGGATCGCGAGCGACAACCGCCCGATCGGCGAATCGAGGCCGAAGCGGTAATTGCGTTCGAGCCACACGACGCAGTCGGCGAGCGGTGCCGGTGCCGGTGCGGGTGCGACGGGTGCGGCGGCGGCTTCGCCGGGCAATGTCGACGCGACCGACGCAAGCGCCGCGTCGCCTGCGTCGAACGGTGGCAACTCGACGGCGTCGAGCCACGCGAGTTCGTCGACCTCGATCCATGCGGGGGCGCCGCCTGCATCGCCGATCTCACCGGCATCGGTCAATGCCGGACCGGCGGACGGCGGTGGCGCGACGTCGGCCGCGGCAACCGCGTCGTCCTGCGGTTCGTCGTCGAACAGCGACGCCTGTCGCGCGTCGGCGCGCGGCCGTGACGCCCGTTTGCGCGAAGCGGCGGCAGATACCGAAGCGGAAGGTTGGGCCTGTGCCGCAGCGGAAACCGGATTCGCAACCGGAACCGTCGCCATCGCCGTTTCGTCCGGCACCGGCAACGCCGCGACGAACTTGGCCTCGTCGATGCCGAGCGCCTGCGCGATGCGCGTACGCGCCGCCGCGGTAAACGCCGGCCGCGCGCTCAGCTCCGCGAACACGGCGCCCGCCTCGACCGCGGCCAGTTGATCCTTGTCGCCGAGCAGCACGAGCCGTGCGCCCGGCGCGAGCGCGTCGAGCAGATGCGCGGCGAGCGCGACGTCGATCATCGATGCCTCGTCGACCACGATCAGGTCGTACGGCAGCGGATTGTCGCGATGATGCCGGAAGCCCGCCGCCCCGCCGCCACCCAGCAGACGATGCAACGTGTACGACGTGCCCGGCAAGCGCGCCGCGAGTTCGGGCGGCAAGTCGCCGGCCCGTGCGTGCAGCGCTTCCTGCATCCGCTGCGCGGCCTTGCCGGTCGGTGCGGCCAGCGCAATGCGCAACCCCGGATGTGCATCGAGCAAACAGGCGAGCACGCCGACAACGGTGGTCGTCTTGCCCGTGCCGGGGCCGCCGCTGACGATCGTCACGCGGCCCGTCAACGCGACGATCGCCGCGACGCGCTGCCAGTCGACTTCGCCGGTCGCGGGCCCGAAGTAACGCGCGAGGTTGTCGCGCAACCGGTCGGGCGACAGCCCGTCGTCCGGCACCGCGACGCCTGCCTGCGCAACGAGCGCATCGGCCAGCCGCCGCTCATAATCGAAATAGCGCGCCAGGTACAGGTGGTCGTGCCGGTCGACGATCAGCGGCCGCTCGTCGCCGCGCGCGAGCGTGCCGAACGCGACCACGCCGCTCGCGGCGAGCGCCGCGCGGATGTCGTCGAGCGGTTCTTCATAGCGCTGCGCGAGCGCGCCGAGCGCGACGCACACGTGGCCGCCCGCGGTCGCGCGGCTCGCCGCGAACGCGGCGCGCGCCGCCCAGCGCGCGGCCGCGGCCGATGCGCCGGCACGACGCGCGAGGTCGCCGATGCGGCGCGCGAAGCCTTCCGCGAGCGCGATGCCGAAATCGGCGGGCTCGGGCAGCCGCGCGACGAGGCCGCCGGTAAATTCGAGCATGTCGTCGGACGCATTCATGCGCGGCCCCCTTCCATCATCCGGTCGAGTGCGTCGACGAGCGCGCGTTCGGGCCGCCGCGCATGCACGCCGGCCGGCTCGCCGCCGCTGCGCCAGTCGGGCCGCACGCCGCGCACGAACAGGTACAGGTAGCCCGCGATATGCGTGTCGTAGTCGTAATCGGGCAGCCGCCCGCGCAGGTAGCGATGCAGCGCGACCGTGTACAGCAGCGCCTGCAGGTGATACGCGTGATCGGCCATCGCAACGTCGAGCGCGCGCGGGCCGTAGGCGTCCGGCGTCGTGCCGAGATGGTTCGACTTCCAGTCGACGATCCAGAAGCGGCCGTCGTGTTCGACGATCATGTCGATGAAACCCTTGATGAAACCGGCGAGCATGCCCGCCTCCAGCGCAACGTCCGGGTAGCCGTGCGCGACCAGCAGCCGGCGCAGCGCCATCAGGTCGAGCGACGGTGCCGGGAACAGGAACCCCATTTCGTCGAGCCGCTTCGCGGGGTCGAGATCGGCGAGCCGCATGCCCGGCACGAGCTCGGTGCGCACGACGTCGTCGACGAGCCGCGCCATCATCGCCGGCAGGCGCGTCGCGAGTTCGGGCGCGGCCTCGACCGGCCGGTCGTGCAGCGCGCCGAGCGCGGCCTTGTGCCACGACTCGGGCTCCGAGAACCGGCTGAGTTCGAACAGCCGGTGCAGGCACTCGCCCGCCGCCGCGCCGCGCGGGAACACGAGGATGTCGTCGCCGGGCGGTTCCGGCGCAACCGTATCGGCCAATATGAACTCGCCGTCCGGCGCCACCGCGGCAAGCGCATCGTGATCGGGCCGCAGTTCGTCGTCCGGCACGGCCGCGACGCCGGCCTCCTCGCGCGCCATCGTCGCGGTCAGCGAACTGAAGCTCGCCATCCGCCACGCATCGCGCAGCACCCGCGTCGCATGCCGCGCCACGAGCGTCTGCGATGCGTCGTGCCCGGCCGCGAGACGCTCGCGGCGCGCGGGCGCCGGCAGCGGCGCGACGCTCACGGGGCCACCCGCAAGCGCGCCCCAGGCGGCGTCGAGCGCGGCTTCGTCGGGCGGCTCGTCGAGCCACGCATCGAACGACTGGCCGGCACCGGCGACGAGCCAGTTGAGCACGCTGCGCCGCGCTTCGCGCGTCGAACGCGACGACAGGTACGGCCCGGCGACGACGTAGCAGCGATAGACGGCGCGCGTGAGCGCCACGTAGACGAGCCGCGCGCGTTCCGCGGCCTGCTCGCGCATCGCCTGCTGCGCCGCGTGCGCGGCCGCGTCGTCGTCGCACCCGTAATGCAGCACGGCATCGCCCGCGTCGTCGTGATATTCACGTGCATCGGGCAACGCGGACGCCGGCGGCTCGCGCAATCCGCCGTCGTTCAGGAACGGACAGAACACGATCGCGTATTCAAGGCCTTTCGACTTGTGCACGGTCACGATCTGCACCAGGTTGCGATCGGATTCGAGACGCAGTTGCGCTTCCTCGCCGCCGCCGTCGAGCCGTTGCGCGGCGAGCCAGCGCAGCGTCGGCGCGATGCCGGGCTGCGCGGATGCGCGTGCCTGCGTCAGCTCGGCCAGATGGTTGATGTCGGTCACGCGGCGCTCGCCGTCCGCGCCGGCCATCAACCGCTCGGCAATTCGCAGCTCGCGCGTGAACGTGCGCCACATCACCGCGAAACCGCGTTCGCGCCACTGCAGCCGATACCGCGAGAAACGCTCGACCCAGCTCATCGCGTCGACACTGTCGGCACGGTCGGCCGCGGACGCTTCGCGCGACGCATCGCCGTCGCCCTGTTCCATCCGCCACAGCGCGCCGGCATCGAGGCCGAACCAGTCCGCCGCGAGCGCCGCGCGCAGACGCCGCAGGTCGCCCGGCGCGTCGATCGCCGCCAGCACGCGCTCGAGCTGCTCGGCGTCGCCGGTCGAGAACACCGAGGCCTGCGCCAGTTCGACGCTGCCGATGCCCCACGTGGCAAGCACACGCTTCACGAGACTGCCCTGCCGGTGCGTCTGCACGAGCACCGCGATGTCGCCCGGGGATAGCGGCGTGTCGCCCAGCCGCGCGCGCCCTTCGCGCGCGCCGCGCATCAGCCGCGCGATCTCGGCCGCGCAGGCCTGGGCGGCCTGCGCCTGTGCGTCGCGCTTGAGCAGCGTGCCTTCGCCGCCCGGCAGCGCCCAGACCCGGAAATCGCCCGCCGGGCCCGGATCGGTTTCGTCGACGAACGGCGCACGCACGCGCGTGCCGGCACGCACCGCGTAATAGTCGAGCCCATCGAGCACGAACGCGCGCGGATTCGACATGAAGAAGCGATTGCACGCATCGACGATCGCGGGCGTCGAGCGCTGGTTGACCGCGAGCGTGTAGCACGCGCTCGCGCTCGCGCGTGCTGCAAGATAGGTATGCAGATCGGCCGCGCGGAAACTGTAGATCGCCTGCTTCGGATCGCCGACGAGGAAGAGCGGCCCGCCCGGCGCGAAGATGCGGTTGAAGATCGCGAACTGCAGCGGGTCGGTGTCCTGGAACTCGTCGATCAGCGCGGCCGGATAGCGCGCGCGCAGCGTCTCGGCGAGCCACGGATGCGCATGCAGCGCGTGATACAGGTTCGCGAGCAGATCGTCGAACGAGACGACGCGCCGCGTACGCTTGCGCTCGGCCAGCTCGCCCGGCGCCATGTCGAGCCATTCGGCGATCAGCGCGAGCCAGCGCGCGCGCTGCGCGGCCTCGGCCGCGGCCACGGCCGCTTCGAGCGCGTCGGCCACGTCGAAGAACGCGTGTTCGGGCGTCGCGCCGCCCTTTTTCGTCGCTTTTACAAGCGCGGTGCGCGTGAGCTTCAGTGCGGCCTTCGGCAGCGCGGCCGTCGCGTCGCCCTGCGCGAAATGCGCGGCCCATGCGGCAAGCGCATCGGCAACCGCGTCGGGCTTGTGCGAGCGCTGGTTGAGCGCGGGCTGCGCGGTGCGCAGCAACGCATCGATCGCGTCGCGCTCGGCCGCCCACATCCGCGCCGCCTCGGCGAAACATTCGGCCGCGGCGGCCTCGGCCGACTCGTCGGGCTCGGTCACGCCGTCCCAGCGCAGCGCGGCGAGCGGCTTCTTCAGCCGGCGCGCGAGCTGCGCATCGAGCGCGGCCGGGCCGGCGCCCGATTCGACGAGCCAGGTCGCAAAGCCCGGCCAGCGCGCGGCCGCCGGTTCGACGCGCGTGCGCCAGAAGTCCGCCGCGAGCTCGAAGCGCAGCGACGCGTCGTCGGCCTCCATGTCGAACGCGAACGGCATCGCGGCCGCGAACGGCGCTTCCTGCAGCGCGCGCTGGCAGAACGCGTGGATCGTATGGATCGCGGCCTGGTCGAACGCGCGCAGCGCGCGCCGGATCCGCTTCGCGGCCGTCTCGGGATCGAGCGCGCCGCCGTCGCCGAGCGTGGTCTCGAGCAGACGCGCAATGAACGGATCGCCGCCATCGTCGCCGGTGTCGAGCGCGTGCGCGAGCTGCGCGAGCCGACCGCGAATCCGCTCGTGCAGCTCGGCCGTCGCCGCCTTCGTGAAGGTCACGACGAGGATTTCGTCCGCGCCGAGATCCTTTTCGAGCAGCAGGCGCACATACAGCGCGCAGATGTTCCAGGTCTTGCCGGTGCCGGCCGATGCCTCGATCTGGTTGACGCCGTCGAGCGGGCACGCGAACACGTCGAGTTCGAGCGCCGGCTGCGGCTGCGACACGGCGCTCATGCAACCTCCTTCAGATGTTCGACGAGCGGCTCGAACACGAGCCGCGCGAGCGTGCCGAACGGCTCGTCGAGCGACGCGTGCGCGCCGCGCCATGCGATCGCGATGGCCGGATCGTCTGCTTCGCTCACGACACGCTCGTTGATCCAGACGCTCGCGGCCTTGGCTTCGCCGTCGGACACCGTCGCCCACGCGCTGCGCGGGAAGAACCGCAGCGGCATGCGCCGCCCTGCGCGAAACAGCGCGGCAAGCGGCGCGAGCCGCTCGAGCGGCGCCGCGACGGGCGTCAGCTCGAACGCGCCGCCGCTGCCGAACCACAGCGTGCGGCGCGGGCCGCCTGGCTCGACCGCGCAGTAGACGAGGTGCGCAAGCCACGCGGACAGATAATCGCGCGCGCTCGGCCGTGCATAGCGGTAGATGATCTGCCCGGCCGGCGTGAGCCGGTTCAGCGTGCCGTGCAGCTCGAGCGGCGCGCTCACCGCGTCGCCCGACAGCATCGCGTCGTCGGCGCCGAACAGCGCCTGTTCCGTCTCGGGCCATGCAGGCACGATGACGAGCGAAAACGGCCGCCGCTCGATGCCGTCGGCCAGCGCGCGGCGCACGTTCGACGCAAGCTGCGTCATCGAGCCGAGCGCCTGGTCGCGCCACACGGCGCCCGTCGCGCCGCCCGGCAGTTCGGGGCTCGCGTCCGCGATGCGCAGCGCATGATCGTGCGCGGCCCCATCATCCGATTCGATCAGGAGCGGCAGCACACGCTCGGCGAGCGCGTCGCTGCCGGCGAAATCGAGCGCGAACGGCTCCGTGTCGAGCAATTCGGCCTGCGCGTCGGCGAGCACGATGCCAAGCCGTGCGCGCAGCAGCGCCCGCGCGGGATGCCGCCAGAAGCGTTCGAATTCGCTGAACGCGACGGGCTCGACCGGTTCGGCCGGCAGCGGCTGCGCGAAGAACGGCAGTTCGCGCGGGCCGTCGCGCGACGCCTCGGCGGCCAGCAGCGACGCGAGCGTCGCGCGCTCGGCGTCATAGGAAACGAGCCCGCTGCCGGGCTGGAAATACGCGGCCGCGAACGGTTGCAGCGGATGCTCGACGACGAACGCGCGCCGCGCGGCATCGACCGCGTCCGGCGCCGCGTCGGGCCCGGCCGTGACGAGCGCGAGATGGTCGAGCAGTTCGTCGACGAGCGCCGCGGGCGGCAACGGCGCGTTGTCGCGGATGCTGCGGCCCGTGTACGCGATCAGCAAGCGGTCGCGTGCGGCGAGCAGCAGGTCGAGAAACAGGTTGCGCTCGTCGTCGCGGCGCTGCCGGTCGCCGAGCTTCGGCAACACGGCCATCAGGTCGAATTCGTCCGCGCGCGCGAGGCTCGGCAGCACGCCGTCGTCCATCCCGAGCAGGCAGACGACGCGGTACGGCAGGCCACGCAAGCTCGTCAGCGACGAGAACGTGACACCGCCCCACGGCACCCCGCCGCGCGCCGGATCGTCGAGCGCCGCGGTCAGCCCCGCGCGGACGACGGCCGCCGGCAACGCTTCGTCGGGCGCGCCCTCCGTCATCGCGGCCAGCATCGCGTCGAGCGCGTCGCGCACGCCGGCAAGTGCGTCCGCATAAGCGGCGCCCGAATCGAAGAAGCGCGCGAGCGTGTCGGCGAACAGTTCGCTCCAGCCGCGCGGCGTGTGCGATTCGGCGAGCCGCCGCGCGAAGCCGTCGAGATCGTCGGTAAAGCGCGCGAGCCGGCCGAGCAGCTCGGCCTCGCTGCCCGTGGCCGCCTCGATCGGCAGCCACGCGCCGACCGGCGCCGCGCCTTCCGGCATCGCATAACCGAGAAAGAGCCGCGCAAGCGCATCGGAGAACGTATGGCGCGGCGCAGGCACGGCCGCGTCGTCGCTCGCGAGCGGCGACAGCCCGCGCCGCGCGCCGGCGGCCGAAAGCCAGGTCTGCACCGTCTCGAGCGCGGCCGCATCGATGCCGTAGCGCGCAGCCACCGCGTCGACGCGCAGCCATTCGACCAGCTCCGGCGCGCCGACCTGCCGCTCCGGCAGCACGAGCCAGTCGAGCAGCACGCGCGCGACCGGGTTTGCCTGCGACGGCGGCAGGCCGGTGATCCGGTAAGGCACGCGCGCGCCGCCGGCGCCGGCGCCGGCCGTACCGAACACGGCATCGATCAGCGGCCCGGCCGCCGCGAGATCGGCCACCGCGACGAGCACGTCGGACGGCTGCAGGCTCGCGTCGGCGTCGAACCACGCGAGCAGCCGGTCGTGCAGCACCTCGAGCTGGCGCGCGAGGCTGTGGCACACGTGCACCTCGATCCCGCGTTCGGCCGGTGCGTCGCCGGCTTCGGCCTCCGGCTGCAGGTCGAGGATCGCGTTCTGCACGCGCGCGAGCCACGTCGGCGCGGGATTCTCGACGAAACGCGACGCATCGCCCGACGCGGCGCTTTCGGTCAGTTCGTGCAGCATGTGCAGTTGCGCCTGCGTCTGCCGCCCCCACTCGGCGAGCAGCGGATGGCCGACTTCCTGGTAGTCGAGCCGCCCGGCCGCATCGAGCGCCTCGGCATGCGCGGCGGTCACGATGTCGAACCAGAATTCGCGGCACGGGTTCAGCGCATAGACGCGCACGTCGATCCAGCGCGACAGCTCGCGCAGCAGCGCGACGTGCAGCGGCGGCATCGTCGGCAGTGCGAACACGCTGACCGATTCCGGCCAGTCGGCGCGCGCGACGGCATCGGCATCGAGATGGCGCGCTTCGACGAGGAAGCGGTGCGCGGGCGGCGTGCCGCTGTCGCTCAGTTCCGCGAGCAGCGCGCGCCACAGCGCGGCCTGCCAGCGCTCGTCGTCGCGCGCGGCGTCGCTGATCCCGCGCGGGGCGGCGTCGCCCGCGAGCACGGATTCGCCCGCCTGCCACGCGGCCAGCCATTCGGGACGATAGGTCAGGTAATGATCGAGCACGGCCGCGACGCGGTGCGCGAGTTCGTAGCGCATCGCATCGTCGGAGGCGGACAGATACGCGGCGAGCCGCGGCGACGCGAGCCACGGCGCGCCGTCGGCCGCCCGCGCGAACAGCCGGTAGCAGCGCCACACGAGGCGGTCGGGTGCGAACGGCGAACGCGCCGGCACCGTCAGCACCCGGCCGATCTGCGCCCACAGCCATTGCGCGAGATACGTGAACTCGACGTTCGCGCACACGCCGTTGCGCGCGGCGATGTCGAGCTCGAGACGGCGGCGCAGCGCCGCGCTCGGCACGATGACCTGCTGCGGCGCCCACGGGCCGTTACGGGCCGGGAACGCGGCCAGATCCTCGAGCAGCGCATCGGCCAGCGTTTCGTGACGGTTCGAATAGAAGAGATGGAGCATGAAGCGGGCGTTGGAACGTCGCGCCGGCCGGGCCGGGCGAACAGGGTCCCCAAGCATAGCAAATGGGCCGCCGCCGCGAACCTCGTCCGGAAAGCCAGGTTTTGCGGACCGCGAAATACGATAGACTCGTCGCCAGTCAATATGCCGCCCCCGGGCCTCTTCGTCTGCCATTCAGCCCATCGATGCGCTATTCGGTCGAAATCAGAAAGTTTTTCTACAGCCAGTACTTTTTCGGCGGCCTGCGGATCGCGGTCGGCGTCTCGCTGCCGGCCGTGCTGTGCCTGATCGTGTTTCACAACCGCGAGCTCGGCTTCACGATCTCGACGGGCGCGCTCGGCGCGTGCGTCGTCGACATGCCGGGCCCGCTGAAGTACAAGCACAACGAAATGCTCGCGTGCAGCGTGATCGGCTTTCTCGCCGCGCTCGCCACCGGCCTTGCCACACCCAACATCTTCGCGCTGTGGCTCACGATCGTGCCGCTCACGTTCGTGCTGTCGCTGATCGTCGTCTACGGCAACCGCTGGCCGCAGATCAGCTTCGCGACGCTGTTCATGATGGTGATGACGCTCGAGGAGAAATTCACGCCGCTGCAGGCGTTCATCAACGCCGGCTGGATTCTCGCGGGCGGCCTCTGGTATACGTACTGGGCCACGCTCGTGTCGCAATGGCAGGCGCGCCGGATCGAGCAGCAGGCGCTGGCCGAGAGCCTGTTCGCATGCGCCGACTACCTGCTCGCGCGCGCGCAGTTCTACGATCTCGATGCCGATCTCGACGAGTGCTACCGCAATCTCGTCGCCAGGCAGATCACCGCGGTCGAAACGCAGGAAACCGCGCGCGACATCGTGCTGCGCAACCTGCCGAAGCTGCGCCGCGGCAAGCTCGATCCCGGCCGCACGACGATGTACAACCTGTTCATCAACAGCGTCGACCTGCACGAGCTGTTCGTCGGCGCACACACCGACTACCCGCTCGTGCGCAACACGTTCGGCGGCTCGGATCTCATCATTTTCTACCGCGACCTGATCCGCAAGGCGGCCGCCGATCTCGAGGAGATCGGCCTCGCGGTGCTCGAGAACCGCGCGCCGCATTCGCACGTCAGCGTCAAGGCCGAACTGCGCGCGATCGAGTACGAGATCGAACTGATGCGCAAGAAGAACTTCGCGGCCACCAATGCGGAAGCGTATGCGGCCGTGCTCGCGACGTTCAGGCGCATCTGGAGCGCGACGCGCCTGATCGACCGGATGCGGCGCAACCTGTCCGGCCGTACCGATCCGCAGCAAACCGAACTGAAGATCGACAAGGCGCTCGCGCGCTTCCTGCAGCGCCGCCGGATGTCGCCGCTGCTGATCTTCTCGAACCTGAACATGCGCTCGCCGAGCTTCCGCCACGCGCTGCGCGTGACGATCGCGGTGGCCGTCGGCTTCTGGCTCGGCCGGCTGCTGCCGCTCACGAATGCGTACTGGATCGTGATGACGACCATCATCATCCTGAAGCCCGGTTATTCGCTCACCAAACAGCGCAACGCGCAGCGGATCATCGGCACGCTGATCGGCTGCGCGGCGAGCATCGCGCTGATCTACACGGTGAAGGAGCCGCACCTGCTGATCGCGATCATGTTCGGGTCGATGGTGATGAGCTACAGCCTGCTGCTGTTCAACTACGCGGCGAGCGTCGTATTCACGTCGTCGTACGTGCTGCTGATGTTCCACCTGCTCGCGCCGGGCAGCATGCGGATCATCGGCGAGCGCGCGATCGACACGGTGGTCGGCTGCATGATCGCGATCGCCGCGAGCCGGCTGTTCCCGTACTGGGAATACCGGCTGATGGGCAAGCAGGTCACCGACATGCTCACGGCGACCCGCAAGTATTTCGAGGCCGTGTGGCGCGCCGGCCGCGGTGCGTCGCCGCCGCCCGTGCCCACCGCCGACGGCGCAGCCGTCGTGCCGGGCGTCGCCACGGCGATCGAGACGCCGGCCACGAGCCTCGACGACGACTATCGCTACCGCCTCGCGCGCAAGGACGTGCACATCGCGTTCGCGAACCTCGGGCAGGCGTTCCAGCGGATGATGATCGAGCCGAAGGCGCACCAGCGCTTCGTGCCCGAGCTGAACGACCTGCTCGTCCAGACGCACGTGCTCGGCGCGCAGATCACGGCCGCCGCGCCGCTGATCCGCAACGCGTGCTCGGCCGACGACAGCCTCGTCCACGACGACGCGCTGCATCGCGGCCTCGCCGCCGTGCTCGACAACCTCGAGAAGGCCGAGGCCGGCGAGCCGCCGCCCGCCGACCAACTCGAAGCGGGCAAGCAGATCACGCGAGATCTCGACGCGATGGTCGTGTCCGCGGAAAAATCCGATGCGGTCGGCGCCGAACTCACGCACGACCTGAAGGTGCTCGCGCACCAATGCAAGCAGATGCTCGCGTCGTCGCTGCTGATCCGCAAGGACGCGAGCGTGATCCGCCTGCCCGCCTGACCCGGCCTGACCGTTCCCGCCGGTGGCCGGCCCGCGCACGACGCGCATCGGCCGCCGGCGCGCCCCGATTCAGCGATCCCCCCACGCATGACCCGCCCGCTCCCCGCGGCCCGCGCCGATGCCGCGCGACCGCCCCACGCCCTATTCCGCTCGTCGCGCCAGTCAGGGAATACCCGATTCCGGTCACCCGGCCCGGCTTGTTATCATTCGTTCACATTCAAGTTGTATAGACAACTTGAGCCAATCGGACCGGTCCCGCTCGCCCGGTCCGTCGCATAACGATATCGGAGACTCGATGAAAAACTTGCAGCGCCACCTGAGCGCGCGGCACATCCGCTTTCTCGCGCTGGGCTCGGCGATCGGCACGGGCCTGTTCTACGGCTCGGCGTCCGCGATCCAGCTCGCGGGCCCGGCGGTGATCCTGGCGTACCTCCTCGGCGGTGCGGCCGTCTACATGGTGATGCGTGCGCTCGGCGAGATGGCCGTGCGCGAACCCGTCGCCGGCTCGTTCGGCCACTACGCGACCGAGAACCTCGGCCCGTTCGCGGGATTCGTCACGGGCTGGACCTACACGCTCGAAATGGTGATCGTCGCGATCGCCGACATCACCGCATTCGGCATCTACATGGGCTTCTGGTTTCCGGATGTCCCGCAATGGATCTGGGTGCTCGGGGTCGTCGCGATCATCTGCGGGCTGAACCTGTGCCACGTGAAGGTGTTCGGCGAACTCGAGTTCTGGCTGTCGATCATCAAGGTCGGCGCGATCGTCGCGATGATCGGCGGCGGTGTCGCGATCCTGCTGTCCGGCATGCACTTCGGCCATTCGGCCGACGTGCCGACGTTCGCGAACCTGTGGAACCACGGCGGCTTTTTGCCGAACGGTTTCGGCGGGCTGATTGCGTCGCTGTCGGTCGTGATCTTCGCGTACGGCGGGATCGAGGTGATCGGGATGAGCGCCGGCGAAGCGAAGGACCCGGAACGCGTGATTCCGCGCGCGATCAACGCGGTGCCCGCGCGCATCCTGCTGTTCTACGTGCTGACGATGGTCGTGCTGATGTCGATCAGCCCGTGGACGGGTGTCGGCAGCGAAGGCAGCCCGTTCGTGCAGATCTTCTCGGCGCTCGGCGTGAAGTCGGCCGCGACGATCCTCAACCTCGTCGTGATCAGCGCGGCGATCTCGGCGATCAACAGCGACATCTTCGGCGCGGGCCGGATGATGTTCGGGATGGCGCGGCAGGGCCAGGCGCCGCGCGTGCTGATGACGACGTCGCGGCACGGCGTGCCGTGGGTCACGGTGCTCGTGATGGCCGGCGCGCTGCTCGTCGGCGTGCTGCTCAACTACCTGATGCCGAAGGACGTGTTCCTGGTGGTCGCGGCGATCGCGACGTTTGCAACGGTGTGGGTGTGGCTGATGATCCTGCTGTCGCAGGTCGCGATGCGTCGCCGCCTGTCGAACGCCGAAGTCGCGGCGCTGAAGTTCAAGGTGCCGTTGTGGCCGGTCGCACCGGCACTGACGATCGCGTTCATGGGTTTCGTGATCGTGATGCTCGGCTGGTTCGACGATACGCGCGTCGCGCTGTATGTCGGCGCGGCGTGGCTCGCGCTGCTCGCGGTCGTGTTCTACGCACGAATCCGCCCGAAGTTCGCACCTGCGTCACGTTGACGCACGGCTGACCTGCCTGCGCGGCGCGCCGGTTTCGGCGCCCGCCTCTTTCCCGGCTCCGCGCGGCGCCTGCCGCGCCGGCAGCCGCGGGCTTCCCCCTTGCGCATGCACTCCGGACGCGGCCCCGGCCGGGCCGCGCACCGGCACGTCAGTGCGACGCCGCGTTCGCGGCCTCGGCCGGATGGGCCTCGTCGTACGCGTGCTTCTGCGAAATCGCGTTGTACAGGATCGTCCCGATCACGAGCAGCACGGCCACGACGATCAGGATGCTCACGTTGCGGACAGGGTTCTTCTTGCGCTGATCGTTCATGGTCGGTGCGACTCCGTCAAATTCATCGAAGCGGGCATTCTACGCGCTTGCGCCACCGCCGCGACGTCCCGTTTCCGATCCCCGCCCCTGCCTTCCCCTCCGCCCGCCGCAAGCTTTCATTTGATAATCGTTCCCATTTCGATCTAGAATCCGGAGTCTTTCATTTCGTAATGTTCCGGATCGCTCGGGCGGCAGGCGCGCCCCGGAATGCCCCCTCGTCCACCTGCCCCATCGGAGTCTTCATGTCGAATCCGCGCACCCGCCTGCTGCCGCTCGCCGGCGCCCTCGCCCTTGCCGCGGCCGCATTCGCGCCGCCGGCCCATGCGGCCGAGGAAGTGAGCCTGTACACCACCCGCGAGCCGAAGCTGATCCAGCCGCTCATCGACGCGTTCGCGAAGCAGAGCGGCGTCAAGGTCAACACGGTGTTCGTGAAGGACGGCCTGCTCGAACGCGTGAAGGCCGAAGGCGCGCAATCGCCGGCCGACGTGCTGATGACGGTCGACGTCGGCAACCTGCTCGACCTCGTCGACGGCGGGCTCACGCAGCCGGTGCGCTCGAAGGCGCTCGACGACGCGATTCCCGCGAACCTGCGCGGCGCGAACGGCGACTGGTACGCGCTGTCGCTGCGCGACCGCGTGCTGTACGTCGAAAAGGACCTGAAGGTCGACGCGTTCCGCTACGAGGATCTCGCCGATCCGAAATGGAAGGGCAAGGTCTGCATCCGCTCGGGCCAGCATCCGTACAACACGGCGCTCGTCGCCGCGATGATCGCGCACGACGGCGAAGCCGCGACCGAGCAGTGGCTGCGCGGCGTGAAGGCGAACCTCGCGCGCAAGGCGACGGGCGGCGACCGCGACGTCGCGCGCGACATCCTCGGCGGCATCTGCGACGTCGGCCTCGCGAACGCGTACTACGTCGGCCACATGAAGAATGCGGAGCCGGGCACCGACGCGCGCAAGTGGGGCGACGCGATCAAGGTCGTACGACCGACGTTCGCGAACGCGAAGAGCGGCGGCACGCACGTGAACATCAGCGGCGCGACGGTCGCGAAACACGCGCCGCACAAGGCCAACGCGGTGAAGCTGCTCGAATACCTCGTGTCGCCGGAAGCGCAGGCGCTGTATGCGCAGGCGAACTACGAATACCCGGTGCGCGCAAACGTGAAGCTCGACCCGGTGATCGCGAGCTTCGGCGCGCTGAAGGTCGATCCGCTGCCGCTGGCGGACATCGCGAAGCATCGCAAGCAGGCGAGCCAGCTCGTCGACAAGGTCGGCTTTGACAACTGACGCACCGTCCGCCGGCGCGCGCCGCCAGCCGTACCGGCCGCGCCTGCGGCCGCGCGCGGGCAGCCTGTGGCTGCTCGCGGCGCTGACGATCGCCGCGGCGGTCGCGGCACCGCTCGCGGTGCTCGTGGCCGCCGCGTTCGACGCCGATCTCGCGCACTGGCGGCACCTCGCCGAATTCGTGCTGCCGCAGGCGCTCGTCAATACGCTGCTGCTGCTCGCGGGTGTCGGCGCGATCGTGTCGATCGTCGGCACGGGCTGCGCATGGCTCGTCACCGCCTACGACTTTCCCGGCCGCCGGATGCTGACGTGGGCGCTGCTGCTGCCGCTTGCGGTTCCCACCTACATCGTCGCGTTCGCATATCTCGACCTGCTGCACCCGATCGGCCCCGTCCAGGGCGCGATCCGCTGGCTGCTCGGCTTCGACAGCCCGCGCCAGTTCCGCCTGCCCGACCTGCGCTCGCTGCCCGGCGCGATCTTCGTGCTCGGCTTCGTGCTGTATCCGTATGTGTACCTGAGCACGCGCGCGATGTTCGTCACGCAGTCCGCGAGCCTGCTCGAAGCCGCGCGCACGCTCGGCGCGGGACGCGTCGCGACGTTCTGGCGCGTCGTCGTGCCGCTCGCGCGGCCCGCGATCGCGGTCGGCGTGAGCCTCGCGCTGCTCGAAACGCTGAACGACATCGGCGCATCGGAATTCCTCGGCGTGCAGACGCTGACCGTATCCGTCTATACGACGTGGATCACGCGCTCCGATCTCGCCGGCGCCGCGCAGATCGCACTCGCGATGCTCGCGATCGTCGTCGGCATGATCGTGCTCGAACGCTACGGACGCCGCCGCCAGCGCTACGCGCATGGCCGGCGCATGCGGCCGATCGCGCCGCGCCGCCTGACCGGCGCGGCCGCGTTGGGCGCCGCCGTGCTCGGCTGGCTGCCCGTGCTGCTCGGCTTCGGCGCGCCGGCCGCGTACCTCGCGGTCGAGACCGGCAAGCGGCTGCATCTCGTCGGTGGCGTATCCGCGCAGTTGATGACGAGACTCGCGAACACGCTGACGATCGCCACCGCCGCAACCGCCGCGACGCTCGCATGCGGGCTCGTCGTTGCATGGGCCGCGCGCGCGCAACGCGACAGCGCCCGCGCGGGCCCTGCCCGCGTGTGTGCACGAATCGCCAGCCTCGGCTACGCAGTGCCGGGCACCGTGCTCGCGATCGGCCTGCTGATCCCGTTCGCGGCGGTCGACCGGCTGTTCGGCGCGACGCTCGGCCGCGACGGACTGATGCTGATGGGCTCGGCGACGGCGCTCGTGATCGCGTACACAGTGCGCTTTCTCGCGATTCCGGCCGGCAGCATCGAGGCCGGCCTCGCACGCATTCCGCCGTCGCTCGAACAGGCATCGCGCTCGCTCGGCGAGACGGCCGGCGGCACGTTGCGCCGCGTGCACCTGCCGCTGCTGCGGCCCGCGCTCACGACGAGCGCGCTGCTGGTGTTCGTCGACGCGATGAAGGAACTGCCGGCGACGCTGCTGCTGCGTCCGCTGAATTTCGACACGCTCGCCACCTGGCTGTATGCGGAAGCCGCGCGCGGCACCTATGAGGAAGGCGCGGTCGCCGCGCTCGCGATCGTGCTGGCCGGGCTCGTGCCCGTGATCCTGCTCGCCCGCACCCGCCACAAGATCGGAGCCTGATACCGTGAACCTGCTCGAACTCGATGACCTCTGCGTCGCCTACGACACGCCGCACGGCCGCCGCACGGTGGTCGACGGGCTGAGCCTCGCGCTGCCGCGCGGCGACATCGGCTGCCTGCTCGGCGCGTCGGGCTGCGGCAAGACCACCGTGCTGCGCGCGATCGCCGGCTTCGAACCCGTGCGCATGGGGCGCATCGTGCTGGACGGCGCGCCCGTCGCCGCGCCGTCGCTCGACGTGCCGCCCGAGCGGCGGCGCATCGGCATGATGTTCCAGGACTACGCGCTGTTCCCGCACCTGAGCGCGGCCGACAACGTCGCGTTCGGCCTGCGGCGCATGCCGAAGGCCGAACGCCGTACGCGCGTCGCGGAGATGCTCGAACTCGTCGGCCTCGCCGAATCCGGCGACGCCTATCCGCACGAACTGTCGGGCGGCCAGCAGCAACGTGTCGCACTCGCGCGTGCGCTCGCACCGTCGCCGGAGCTGCTGCTGCTCGACGAGCCGTTCTCGAATCTCGACGTCGATACGCGCGAGCGGCTCGCGTTCGAGCTGCGCGACATCCTGAAGCGCACGGGCCACACCGCGATCCTCGTCACGCACAACCAGGCCGAAGCGTTCGCGATCGCCGACCGGATCGGCGTGATGAAGGACGGCCAGCTCGCGCAATGGGACACGCCGTATGCGCTGCACCACCATCCGGCCAGCCCGTTCGTCGCGGATTTCGTGCGCCGCGACGCGCTGGCCGACGAACGTGCGCGCGCACTGGCGCGCGGCCGCTGAACCCGCGCCGCCGGCGCGAGCCGCAACGGTGCCGCGCCTGTCGCGCGTCAGGCCGGCTCGGCAAGATCGCGCACGGGCAGCGCGGTCGAATACTTGATCTGCTCCATCGCGAACGACGAGCTGACGTCGAACAGCGGCACCGCGCGAATGAGCTGCTTGTAGACGCGGTCGTAATCGTCGATGCTGGCCACCACGACGCGCAGCAGGTAATCGGTCTCGCCGCTCATCCGGTAGACCTCGACGACTTCCGGCATGTCGCGCACGGCCTGCGTGAAACGCTGCGCCCATTCCTCGGTGTGCTGGTTCGTGCGGATCGCGACGAACACGGTCGTGCCGACCCCGAGCTTGCGCGGATCGCACAGTGCAACCTGCGCGCGAATCGCGCCGGTTTCCTTCAGCCGCTGCACGCGCTTCCAGCACGGCGTCTGCGACAGGTTCACGCGCTGTGCCAATTCCGCGATCGGCAGCGTGGCATCCGCCTGCAACAGCTCCAGCAGCTTGCGATCGATGGCGTCCATTTCTCCAGTCCCTCGTAAATAGAAATTTATTCTATGCATCCTGCACAACGGGGAACAATATGGAAACCGCCTGCGTGCGTCGACCGGTATAAATACCAATCCGGCACAAGTGAATCCGCAGCGCGCACGATCGCGCGCCGGCACGCCCCCTTCAAGCGAAAAAGGCGACTCCACCCGTCAAGGTGGAGTCGCCTCAAGTGCCGCCTGTTGCGGCGCGCACGCCGCGTCCGGGCCAGGCCGGCGCCCACTTGGCACCAGCCGCCAAACCGCTCAATACGCGACCGTCGCGATCTCCCGCACGAAGCTGCCTTGCTCGAGCGCATCGACGAACGCGACCGCGTAGTCTTCCGCCGAGATCTTGCTGTTGCCCTGCGCGTCCGCGATCAGCTTGCCGGCGCCCGTGCGGAACGTGCCCGTGCGCTCGCCCGGTGCGATCATCGCGGCCGGCGCGAAGAACGTCCAGTCGAGATCGCCGACCGTCTCCAGGTAGCCGAGCGCATCGCGGTGCGCGAGCGCGACCGGCTTGTACGCTTCCGGGAAGCCCTCGCTGTCGACGAGCTGCTTGCCGGGCGCGACTTCGAGCGAACCGGCACCGCCCACCACGACGAGCCGCTTCAGGCCGGCCTGACGCGTGCCGGCGACCAACGCCTTCGCGACCGCGCCAACCTTCGCCGCATCTTCCTGTTTCGGACCGTACGCGCTCGCGACGACGTCATGGCCCGGCAGCGCGGCCGCGATGCTGGCCGCGTCGAACAGGTCGGCCGCCTTCGCGGTGATGCCGTCGCCGGCCGCGCCGGGATGGCGCGACAGCGCGGTCACGCGATGGCCGCGCCGTACGGCTTCCGCCGCGATGCGCGAGCCGATCATGCCGGTGGCGCCGAACAGCGCGATATTCAAGGAACGTTGCGTCATATCGATTCTCCACAAAGAAAAATATGTAACATTATTGATTACATATAAGACCGAAAAAAAAACGGGGCAAATCCCCGTTGCGCCGATCGCCGCGCCTGTGCGCCGCCCGGCTTCCTGCCCTGCCTGCCGCCGGTCACCCGCCGGCGCGCCCTGCCCGTTGCGTGCGCTGCTCCAGATCCAGCACGTCGGCCGTTACGTCGGCAAGCGTGCGCGTGGCGAGCGATGCCTCCATTGCGCGCTGCGCGTCGCCGATATAGTCGATCAGCGCGCGCTGGATGTGCCGCCCGACAAGGCACGCCGGATTCGGTGCCTCGCGATGCAGCGCGAACAGTTGCGCATCGTCGACCGCGCGATACACGTCGAGCAGCGTGATCTCGCCGGGCTCGCGCGCCAGCAGCGCGCCACCGCCCGCGCCGAGCTGCGACGTGGTCAGCCCCGCGGCCGCCAGCATCGACAGCAACCGGCGGATCAGTGCCGGATTCGTGTTCACGCTGCCCGCGACGATGTCGGACGACAACGGTACGCCTTCCTGCATCGACAGCAAGGCGAGCACGTGAACGGCAAACGCGAACCGGCTGCTGGTATTCATTCCTGACTCACTCGGCGACGCCGGCCCGTACCGCGGCCGGCGACAATGTGTAACTACTATAATTACATTTTGCGGATCATGCAAGCCCGCATCATTCTCCGCTTGCGGGCTTCGCGCCCGCGGCGTTCTGCTGGCTCCACTGCTGGAGTTTCTTGCCGGCTTCCGAGATCTTCGCACCGGCTTCCGACGCCGCATGCGCGACGACCGCGGAAGCCGCCGCGTCGATCTGCGCCTGCGCGGCCGATGCGAGACCGCTCGCGGACAGCGGCGGCACGGCCGACGCCGCGGACGCGATGCCGGCCTTCGCCGCGTTGATCTGCTGGTTGACGGTGCTCGCGACCTGGTCGAGCGCCTTGGCCGCATTGTTCGCGGCATCGGCGGCCGCGCTCGCGGCCGTATCGGGTTGGGCGACCGGCGCGCCGGACTTCTCGCAGCCCGCGAGCAACAGCAGCGCACCGACGGCTACCGCCGCCAGCGCGGACCCGGGCACGCGACGCGCCCACGATGTCTTCATGTTCATCAGCAATCTCCGGCCGCGCGTCGCGCGGCCTCGTGGTTGGACCGACATCGATGATACCGCCTGCGGAACAGGCCCAATGACGACCCGTGATTAAAAATGCCTTTCAATTTCGGACTCGTCTGATTCAATCGCAGGCACGACGCCCCTAAAGTAGGCACGCTTCAATCCGCTTCTTACGTGCCCCCTTTTTCCATGGCTTTCCTCGTCAACTGGCTCATCGCCCTGGCCGCGCTGCTCGCCGCCACCCTGTTCCTGTGCCTGCGCCCGCCGTCGGCGCGCCGTCTGGCCGAAGCCGGACGCCCCCGCCGCGTCGCGTCCGCGCGGCTGCTCACGCTGGCCGTGATCGGCTTCTGGACGGCTGCGCTGATCGTCGCGCACGGCATCCTCGGCCCCGACGGCGACGGCCAGTCGCTCGCGGGCTTCGCGGCACTCGCGTTCGCCGCACTCGGGCTGACGACCGTCGCCGCGTACTGGTCGGCGTGCGCGTTGCGGCTGCGCCGGCCGCGCGAACTGTTCGCGCGCCACTGACGCGCCAGATCGGTGCGTAGCGGCACGCGCCGACGCACCACGCCGCATCCACCCGTACGACGCACGCACCAGATCCGCACACTCCGCACCACATACGTGCACCCGATGCGGCCCTGGCATGCACCGCACTTGCGCCGATACCGGGCACGATTCACCGGAATGCCGCAC
Organism: Burkholderia pyrrocinia; assembly: GCF_018417535.1. Classification (NCBI taxonomy): domain Bacteria; kingdom Pseudomonadati; phylum Pseudomonadota; class Betaproteobacteria; order Burkholderiales; family Burkholderiaceae; genus Burkholderia; species Burkholderia pyrrocinia. Next base: position 1,782,633 of record NZ_CP070977.1, read on the forward strand.
CAGGTGGTGTCAGAGCACCAATTTCACGCGAACGTTCACCAAGTTGGCTCGATACTTGCGTTCCTTGCCCGTTTTTTTGCGCAAGGAAGCCACGGCATGGATGGTCTGAAATCCGGCGTCGACACACTGTTCCTGTTGATCGGCGCCGTCATGGTGCTCGCGATGCACGCGGGCTTCGCATTCCTCGAACTCGGCACGGTCCGCAAGAAGAACCAGGTCAACGCGCTCGTGAAGATCCTGGTCGACTTCTCGGTGTCGACGCTCGCCTATTTCTTCATCGGCTACACGATTGCGTACGGGGTCGAGTTCTTCGACGACATCGGCACGCTGTCGCAGCATAGCGGCTACGCGCTCGTGCGCTTCTTCTTCCTGCTGACCTTCGCGGCGGCGATTCCCGCGATCGTGTCGGGCGGCATCGCCGAGCGCGCGAAATTCAATCCGCAGCTCGTCGCGACGCTGATCATCGTCGGCTTCATCTATCCGTTCTTCGAAGGAATCGCGTGGAACGAACGCTACGGCGTGCAGGCCTGGCTCACGCACGCGTTCGGTGCGCCGTTCCACGATTTCGCGGGCTCGGTCGTCGTGCATGCGTTCGGCGGCTGGGTCGCACTGCCGGCCGTGCTGCTGCTCGGCGCACGTCACGGTCGTTATGCGAAGGACGGCCGGATCGCCGCGCACCCGCCGTCGAACATCCCGTTCCTCGCGCTCGGCGCGTGGGTGCTCGCGGTCGGCTGGTTCGGCTTCAACGTGATGAGCGCGCAGACGCTCGACAAGATCAGCGGCCTCGTCGCCGTGAACTCGCTGATGGCGATGGTCGGCGGCACGCTCGCCGCGTGGATGGCCGGCCGCAACGACCCGGGCTTCACGTACAACGGGCCGCTCGCGGGCCTCGTCGCGGTGTGCGCGGGCTCCGACGTGATGCACCCGATCGGCGCGCTCGTCACGGGCGCGGCGGCCGGCGCGCTGTTCGTCGCGATGTTCACCTGCGTGCAGAACAAGTGGCGCATCGACGACGTGCTCGGCGTGTGGCCGCTGCACGGGATGTGCGGCGCGCTCGGCGGCCTCGCGGCCGGCGTGTTCGGCCTGCCCGCGCTCGGCGGTCTCGGCGGCGTGTCGTTCCTGTCGCAACTCGTCGGCACGCTCGGCGGCATCGCGATCGCAACCGCCGGCGGCACGCTCGTCTACGGCGCGCTGAAAGCGACCGTCGGGCTGCGCCTCGACCGCGAAGCCGAATTCGACGGCGCGGACCTGTCGGTCCACCGCATCTCGGCGACGCCCGAACGCGATTGAGCGCCTGACGAACGCCCGACACGACATTACGTTTCCAATTCAAAAAACTTTCATCGAGCGTCCTTACACTTCCGTTCAGTTTTCAATTTGCCTTCGCGGAGCTTGCCGATCGCCCGCTTCCGCTTCGCGAAGGCCATTCTTCCAACAACTGAAACTGGACTCCACATGCCCGCGTTGCCCAATGCTGCCCGTCGTCAGGCCCTGAAGATCCTCGCCGGCGCGCCGATGCTGCCCCTTTCCGGTCTCGCGCTGCCGGCCCTGCTGACGGGTTGCGGCGGCGACGACAATCCGGCGTCGACGCCGGCCCCGGTCGCCGCCGCGTATACGTCGGCGACGTTCTCGGCGATGGCCGCGCCCACGCTCGACAATGCGGCCGCGATGGCCACGACGACGGTCGGCTCGACGCTGTCGGTGTCGTTCTCGGACGGCTCGTCGCGCAACTTCAAGCTCGCGTACCGGCCGTTCTTCGTGACGGGCGACATGGTGCCGGACGGCAAGGGCGGCACGACGCTCGCGGGCGGCTACTACGACATCAACAACCAGCCGATCATCGACCGTTCGGTAGCCGGCAAGGAGCGCCAGTTCTATTCCGACTGCCCGGACGGCAGCTCGCTGCTCACGCTGAAGAACGCGAACGTGCCCGGCGTGAAGGGCAACACGGTGTTTGCGGTCGTGCAGTTCGAATACACGACGCGCGACCAGGCCAGCGCATCGCAGTACGGCCAGTTGCCGTCGCCGATCGCGGTGCTCACGCTCGACCAGGATCCGGCCAACGGCGCGCTGAAGGTCGTGAAGTACCACAACGTCGACACGTCGAAGGCGCACGGCCTGTGGATCACCTGCGGCGCGAGCCTGTCGCCGTGGGGCACGCACCTGTCGAGCGAGGAGTACGAGCCGGACGCGACGAAGGTCGCGACCGACGCGCAGTTCAAGGCGTTCAGCAAGAACACGTTCGGCGACGAGACGAAGGCAAACCCCTACCACTACGGCCACCTGCCCGAGATCACCGTGAATCCGGACGGCACGGGCACCGTGAAGAAGCACTACTGCCTCGGCCGCATCTCGCACGAGCTGATCCAGGTGATGCCGGACCAGCGCACCGTGATGATGGGCGACGACGCAACCAACGGCGGCCTGTTCATGTTCGTCGCCGACAAGGCGGCCGACCTGTCGGCCGGCACGCTGTATGTCGCGAAGTGGACGCAGACGTCGTCCGCCGGCGCGGGCACGGCGACGCTCACGTGGATCAAGGTCGGCCACGCGACGAGCAGCGAGATCGAAGCGCTCGCGAACACGCTGAAGGCGTCGGACATCATGGACCTGACGACCATCGACCCGAACGACGCGAGCTACACGAAGATCCACTTCGGCGGCAAGTTCAACTGGATGCGCGTGAAGCCGGGGATGGAAAAGGCGGCCGCGTTCCTCGAGACGCACCGCTACGCGGCGCTGCTCGGCGGCAGCATGGCGTTCACGAAGCTCGAAGGCACGACGGTCAACGCGAAGGACAAGATCGTCTATACGGCGATGTCGCGGATCGAGACGTCGATGGTCAAGGGCAACGCCGTGTCGCGCGACGTCGCGGTGGACAAGAAGATCGCCGCCGGCGCGACCTACGCGCTGAACCTGAAGGGCAGCCAGCGCGACACGACGGGCAGCGCGATCGACAGCGAATGGGTGCCGGTCGACATGGGTGCGCCGGCCGCGCTGGTCGGCGAGGATCTCGCCGCGGCCGACGGGCTCGGCAACCTCGCGAACCCGGACAAGATCGCGAACCCCGACAACCTGAAGTTCTCCGAAAAGCTGCGCACGCTCTTCATCGGCGAAGACTCGGGCATGCACGTGAACAACTTCCTGTGGGCCTACAACGTCGACACGAAATCGCTCGTGCGCGTGCTGTCATGCCCGGCCGGCGCCGAATCGACGGGCCTGCACGCAGTCGACGAGATCAACGGCTGGACCTACATCATGAGCAACTTCCAGCACGCGGGCGACTGGGAATCGCCGCTGCACGACAAGGTCAAGCCGACGCTCGACCCGCTCGTGCGCGCGAACTTCAAGGATCGCTTCGGCGCCAGCGTCGGCTACCTGACGGCCGAGCCGACCAGCATCAAGCTCGCGAAGGCCTGACCGCTTCGCTTCGAGGGGGCCCGCGCCCTTCTTCATCACCGTTCATTCGTCGGCGCTCCACGCCGGTTTATGCGCGATGCCCCGTGCGGGCGTCGCGCTTTTTTTTGCGCGCACGCCGGGGGCGCGCGGCGACCGGTCGTCCGTCAACGCAGGCCGGACGGCGCCTGCCCCGGCAGGTAGCCGCCCGCGAACCCGGACAGGCTCGGGAAGCTCGCCGCCTGGGCAGGCGCGTCCGCGGCCGCGGACGCCGGCGCCGCGTCGCTGGCCGGCAGGCCGAGGCCGGGCGCGAGGTACAGGAACTTCCACTTGCGGTAGGTCTCCGCGCCCTCGAAGTCCATGTATCGCAGCGGAAATCCCGCCCGCTTGATCGTCGCCTGATCCGAGTTGCTGTATACGCCATAGAAGCGATCGTCCCGCCACAGGAACGCCCAGTCGTTCTGTCCGGTAATCGGATCCCGGTACGCGCGGCGCAGATGATGCATCGGCTTGACGAAGCGGTTGTCGTCCAAGAGATCGTCGACGGTTTGCGGGTACGCGCGCGCCAGACGGTAGTAGCGGACGATCGCCTTCCGGTACTGATCGCCGGCGAACAGCAGTTGCCGCTCGTCCTCGCGGCGCCGTTGCAGCGACCAGACATCCAGTGCTCCTGCCAGTGCGATCGACATCAGCATCAGTGCGATCAGCAGCGCCAGCAGCACGAGCCCGCGCTGACGCACGGCACGCGGGCGGCCGCGCATCGCGCGCGCGTGCGCGATGTCGCGCGCCGTCCGGCCAGCCCGGCTCATTTCGCCGCTCCGGTCGCGCTCGGCGGCGCGCCCTGCGGGCTGCTCGCGGGCGCCACGTCGTAGACGCCCGGCTTCGACTCGTCCGGCGACGCGACCGCCGCCCATTTGTCGTCGCCATTCACCGGATCGAGCGGGACCGAACGCAGATAGTGCTTCGCGACCAGTTCGTCGAGCGTCTCCGGGTACTGGCCGTTGTCGCCGTAGTACTGGTCGATCGCATTGCGCATCACCGCGATGTTCTGCTGCCGGACCTGTTCCTTCCCGTGCTCGATGCTGTGCATGTAGCGCGGCATGGCCAGCGTCAGGAGCAGGCCGATGATGGCCATCACGACCACGATTTCGATCAGCGTGAATCCGCGGGACCTGCGCGTGCGAGCGTGTTTCATGTTGCACCGTCACCATTGTTTGTACGGGATGCCGTTGATGCCGACGACCGCGGATTTCGACGTCACGTCGAACACGTCCTTGCCGGCCTCGGCGCTCCCGGATGCGTCGCCGGCCGCCGGACCGCCGGCCGCCGGATCCAGCGGCGTGCCGTACGCGCGCACGTCCCAGGTCTCCTCGGCGGGCGTGTCGGGATCGCCGGCGAAGAACGGATCGCGCGGCACCCGACGCAGGAACATCAGCAGGCCGCCTTTCGGATCCCGGGCGTTCTTCACGCCGGTCACCAGCACGGTCAGCGACGGCGGATAACCGGACGCTTCTGCTTCCTTTTCGATCTGCCCCGCATCGCTTGCGTCCTTGTACGCGTCGAGCGCGGTGCGGATCTCGCGCAACGCGGCGCTCAGCTCGTGCTCCTTCTGGCGCTGCACGACCAGCTCGGAAAACGGCATGACCGCGAGCGCGAGTATCGCCACGAGCGCGAGCGTGATCACCATCTCGATCAGCGTGAAGCCACGCTGCCCGGGACGGCCGGTGCAGCCGCTGCGCGTCGTGCCGGTCCGGGTGGCCACGGTTCAATTCCCGTTCTGGATCGGGTGAAGCGGGTTATCGCTCGGGATATCGCCCGCCGGCATCTGCAGCGTCGGAGGCGGCGCCGCTGGCGCGGCCGGTGCAGCCGGTGCAGCCGGCGCGGCAGCCTGCACGGCCGGCGACGCCACCGGCGTCACGGTCGTGCCCGGGGCCGGCGCGACTTCGTTGCCCGCCGGCCCGGCCGCCTGCGCCGCGCCATCCGCGGGTGCCGCGCCCGCCGCGGGCGCGGGCAGCGCGGGCGGCGGCCTCGAGAAACGCCCGCCGTACGGTTCGGGCGGCGGCGTCGTGCGAGGCGCGGCAGGCATCTGCCCGAACGCGCCGCTCTCCGGCGACGGCTGCGCCCGGCTCGCCGCCGCCTCCAGCGGCGACGGCGCCCTGCCGCCCGTGGTGCCGCCGCCCACGCTGCCGGGCACCGGCTTCGTCTCGGGCGTCGCGGCCGTTGCCGCGGGACCTTCCGCGTTCAGCGCCACCGGATCGAGCCGCAACTGGTCCGCGTGAACGTTGACGTCGGTGCCCGACCACACTTCCTGCGTGTCCGCATCCGCCGCGACCTGCGGCCGGACGATGTGCGGCGTGATCTGCAGCACGATCTCGGTCTTCTTGTGATCGCCTTCATGATCCGAGAACAGGCGGCCGAGCAACGGCAACTGCCCGAGCCCCGGCACCTTGTTCGCGTTGCGGCGGTCCTCGTCCGAGATCAGCCCGCCCATGATCTGGGTTTCGCCGTCCCGAAGGCGCAGGCTCGTCGACGCGCTGCGCGTGCCGATCTGATACGCGAGCGAGCTCAGCCCTTGCGAATTGCCGCTCTGGATCGTATTGGTGATGTTGCTGACCTCGAGATTCAGCTTGATGCCGACGTCGCCGTCGCGATAGACCTGCGGCTCCACCTCGAGCTTGATGCCGACATCGAGGTACTGGATCATCTGCGTGAACGACGGGCCGCTCGTGCTCGGCGTGCTCGAGCTCGAAATCACCGGCACCTTGTCGCCGATCATGATGCGCGCCTTCTCCTTGTTGCGCGTGCGGATGCGCGGGCTCGCGAGCAGGTTCGCATCGGTGTCCGTGAGCTTGAAATCCGCGGTGGCGGACAGGCCGCTGACATTCAGCGCATTGACCGGCAGATGGTGCAGCGCGCCCCAGGTATTCGTCGTGCTCGGCGTCGACACCGTGAACGAGTTGGGCCAGTTGATGCCGAGCTGCGACATCCGCTCGTGCGACACCTCCAGCACCTCGACCTCGAGCATCACCTCCGGCTCCGGCAGGTCCTGGGCCGCGATCATCTCGTCGGCGACCTTGATCATGTCCGGCGTACCGCGGATCGTCACGGTGTTCGCGCGCTCGTCGATCACGGCCTCCTTCACCTTCAACAGGCTCTTCAGCAGCGACTGGACCTGCTTCGCGTCGACGTTCGACAGCTGGAACGTGCGCACCTTGAGCTCCTGGTATTCGAGCTCCTTCGCGGGCGTCGCCGGGTAGATGAACAGCGTGTTCGCGTTCATCTGCTTCTTGTCGAGCTGGTTCTGCAACAGGATCATGTCGACCGTGTCCTGCAGCGACGCGTTCTGCACGAAGATCGTCGTCTTCAGGTCGGCTCGCACGTCGCGGTCGAAAATGACGTTCAGCCCCGACGTCCGCGACAACGCCTCGAACACCATCCGCACGTTCGCGTCGCGGAACTGCAGCGACACCGGCGTGCGCATGATCGACGAAGCGGCGAGCTTGTCGTCCCGTTCCGCGTGCTGCTGCCGGCGCTTGTCGTCGAGCTCCGATTGCATCCGCTCCGCCATCGTATTGCTCGGATCCTCGACCAGCACGCGATGCACGCGTTCGGCCGCCTGCGCGTACGAGCCGCGCTTCATCATGCGGTCCGCTTCCTGCAGGATCGCCAGATGCTTGCGGTCCTGCTCGATCATCGTGCCGATCCTGCGGGCGCGCTCGCTCGACGGATCGAGCTGGGTCGCCATGTAGGCGGACCGGGCCGCATCGTCGAACTGGTTCTGCTTGCGGAACTGGTCGGCGTTATCGAGCAACTGGTTGACTTCGCCGTCGCGCGCGTGCAACGCGTCGATCTTCACCTGCGCATTGGTCGGATCGTCGTGCACGTTCGGCACATGCGCGCAGCCGCCGCACGCGAGCAGCGCCACGGCGATCGCCAGTGCGCGTTTCGTCGCGATCCGGCTGGCCGGCGCATGCCGGAAATCGAACGGCGTAAAGGGCGAAAGGCGTGTCGACGGGCCGCTGTCCCCAGCGCGGCGCGCACCCCGTGTGCATGAGGTTTTCATCTACTTTTCCCTCGGAATGGACACCACCTGCACCTGGTTCAGCGGCAGATAGGTGAGCACCACGTTCGACTCCGAAACCGACTCGACGCGATACTGGCCATCGATCACGTCACCTGGCGAAACGATCAGCAACTGATCGCCGTTGCTGAGAAATACATGCGGCTTCGCCGCCTTGGCGTCCTGCTCGCCGACATAGGTGAACGGCACCGGCGGCGCGGACGGCGGCGCCGGGCGCGTTTCGGGCAGCGTCGGCGCTGCGACGGGCGGCGGCGGCAGCCATGACGACGCGGTGAACGGATCGTGCGCCGCTTCGACGGACACCGGCGCGCGCAACGCGGCGAGCTTCTCCTGCGGCGTCGCCGCTACCGTGCCGGCCGACGCGGATCGTGGCGCGGCCGCAGACGCGGGCACCGCGGCGTGCGCGGCCGCCGCATGCGCGGCGGTCCGCGCCGGCGACGTGCGCCCGCCATCGCGATGCAGGCCGCCGAATGCCGGGACCGGCGCCGGCTCCTGCATCGCCGCGACCAGCACGCGATACCCGGCGCCGGCGACGAGGACGCAGCACAGCGCCAGCGCGATGCGCCGGTGCGACGCGGGCTTCATGGCGGCGGAAATCATGGCTGGGCGCTCCGGTAGATGAGCTCGAAGCGCACGCGCGCATCGAGGATGTTGCTGCCCACCGCGGGGCGCTCGACGTGGATTTCCTGCAGCGCCGCGTTCGGCACGTTGTTGAGCACCAACGCCAGAAAATGCCGGATCGCACCGTACTGATCCTTGACCGGCAGCAGCACCTGATAGCGCGCGAAGCGCGCGCCCGACTCGGTCGTCACCTGGTACTCGGCGGAGCCGAGCGTCAGATGGCTGTCGCGCGCCTGCGCGAAGATCGACGCGATGTCGTCCGCGCTTTGCGAGAACCGCGGGAACAGCTCGGGCAACGCGTCGAGCGCCACCGCGTCCGCCTCCGCGCCGCGCGCCGCGACCGGACGATGGCCGTGTGCCGCACGCACGGGCCCGGCCGGCGCCTGCATCGCGCGCGTATCGGCTTCCAGGCTGGCGATCGCCGCGACCGCGATGGCCGCCGCGCCGATCAGCAGCAGGCCGACGAGTCCCGGCAGACCGAATACGCGCCGCAACTCGAAACGCAGCGTGGCCAGGCGGTCCGTCAACCGATCGGTTTTCATGACTTCCTCCAGACGGCCGTGATCTGGAAACGCACCGGCTTGCCCGGTACGTTGTCCTCGACGAGATGACCGTTGAGCGTCGCTTCGCGCAGCACGACGCTCGTCTGCAGATACTTCAGGTACGCGATCATCGCGTCCGGATTCTTCGCTTCGGCCGTGATGCGGATCTGGCCCTGCGCCGGATTCTGGTCGATGCCGATCAGCGCGACGTCATGGTCGGGATAGTCCTCGACGAGCGAGAACAGCGTCTGCCACGGCACGGTCAGTTCGCGCAGCACCGCCTGGCTCTGCTTTTCCGCGAGCCTCGCGGCCGGCGTCGGCGGCGGCTTCGCGACGTGCCGCAGCGCGAGCGTCCGATGCTGGGCGGCCTCCACGTTCGCCCGCGCGCGGTCGTTCTCCGCATACGCATGCCACAGCCATGCGCCGCACGCGGCCCACAGCAGCACGGCGACGCCCAGCAGGATCACCCCGCTCGTCCCGGTGCGGGCACGGCGCCGGCAAAAGTCGATATCGAGCTTCGGCATCATGGCGCGTACTCCATCAGCCGGCGCGCGGGCGAGCCGTCGAGCGCCGGCCCAGGCAACCGTAGCGCGGCCGCGAAACGCGCGTCGAACGGCGCGAAGTCCGTGTCGATCCCGGACAGATAGACCGGGCAGTCCTCGCGCTTCAGGCCGGCCCGCGTTGCCGAACGTTCGAACGACTGCTCCGCGAGTTCGGCCAGCCGCGACGCGTCGCCGAACTCGCCGGGAAAGAGGCGTTGCGCATCGTAGGCGGCCCAGCCGCCTCGCTCGATCATGACCGCCTGCATCAACGCATCGGCGACGACAATCAGCAGCGCATCGTCGCCGGTTTTCACCGCGATGCGATTCAGCGTCTGCGGAAGACCCGATCTCAGGCTGCGGATGCGGACCGCGGCGGACGCCCCCGCATCATGGATGCCGTCGTGCAGCGTGCGCGACAGCGCGCCGGCGAAGAGCGCGCGGCCGCCCTGCTGCACGCAGAAGCGCACGACCAGCGATGCACCGTCGATCCCGTACGTGTCGGAGAAATGCGCGAGCACGATTTCTTCGAGTTCGCGCATGCGCATCGCGCGGAAGTCGCCGCGCAATATCGCGTGGTGGCACCAGAAATCGTCGAGCACGACGTGCGCGCCGCGCGTCGACGACAATGGGCCGCGCGCCTGCCCCTGCGTGGCGGCGGCATCGGCCGCGCCGCCGGGCATCGCGGCTGTCGCGGCGAGCGCGGCGCGCAGCGCGTCGAGCACGCCCGTCTCGCTGCCGAACTGCGCGTCGGGAATCGCGACGCTGACCGGATCGGCGGCGAACGCGCGCTTGCGCGGTCGCCACAGTGCGGGCGAACGGACGCCGACGACGATCTCGCGCGTCCCGACGCCGATTGCAAGCGGGTTAGTCAACCATCGTGACACGATTGATCTCCTCGAGCGTCGTTTCGCCGCGCCGCACCAGCTCGATTGCCGCCGATCGCAACGTCGTCATCCCGTGGCGCAGCGCCGCCGCCTTGATGTGCCCGAGCGGCGCGCGCTCCGACAGCAGTTGCCTCAGCTCGTCGTTCATGCGCAGCGCCTCCGCGATCGCACGCCGGCCGCGATAGCCGCTGCCGCGACACATCGCGCATCCCGCGCCGCGCCGAAACAGGTAGCTGCCGGCCGTATCCGGGTCGATGCCCGAGCGGGCGAGCGCATCCGCGTCCACCTCGTCCTCGGCCAGGCAATCCGGGCAGCACTGGCGCAGCAGCCGCTGCGCGATCACGCCGTTGAGCGCGGAGACGAAGCTGTACGGATCGACCTCCATGTTCGTGAAGCGGCCGATCACGTCGAACACGTTGTTCGCGTGCACCGTCGTGAACACCTGGTGGCCGGTCAGCGCGGCCTGCACGGCGATCTGCGCGGTGTCCGGATCGCGGATCTCGCCGACCATGATCTTGTCCGGGTCGTGCCGCAAGATCGACCGCAGCCCGCGCGCGAAGGTCAGGCCCTTCGCCTCGTTGACCGGAATCTGCAGGATTTCGCCGAGCTGGTATTCGACCGGATCCTCGATCGTCACGATCTTCTCGAGACCGTTGTTGATCTCGGTGAGGATCGCGTAAAGCGTCGTGGTCTTGCCGCTGCCGGTCGGCCCCGTGACGAGCAGCATCCCGTACGGCATCGACGCAACCGAGCGCATGAAGCGCGTGTCGCCCGGCTGGAAGCCCAATGCCTCGAGCGTCAGGCCGCCCGCGGCCTGGGAAAGCTGGTAGCGGTCGAGAATCCGCAACACCGCGTCCTCGCCGAACTGGTTCGGCATGATCGACACGCGGAAATCGATCTCGCGCCCGGCGTACATCGCCTTGAAGCGCCCGTCCTGCGGAACGCGGCGCTCCGCGATATCGAGCTCGGAGATCACCTTCACGCGGGACAGGACCTGGTCGGCGACATCCCGGCCCTCGACGCGGCCCACCACGGTGAGCACGCCGTCGACCCGGCACTTGATCATCAGGCCGTTCGCGCGGCATTCCAGGTGGATGTCACTCGCGAGCATCTTGAGCGCGTCGTAGATCGTCGAATTGAGCAGGCGCACCACCGGACTGTCGTCATTGCTGATGCCCTGCAGCGTCAGCGCGAGCGACGCCGGATCGGGCGCGTTCTGGATCGGATCGTCGAACGCGAGCGAGTCCATCGCGCGGATATCCTTCTCGCGCACGGTCAGGTATGCGTTGAGATCTCCGGCGCTCGCGAGCGCCCAGCCGTACGGCACCGCCGGCCGCGCACGCATCCGGTGTTCGACCCAGCCGCGCGTGCGTGCATCGAGCGGATCGGCGACAGCGAACAACAGCGCGTCGCCGCCCTCGGGATCGCGGAAGCACACGCACAGACGCGCCGTCGCATCGACGAACGGCACCGTGTCGAAATCCGGCTCGAGGCGGCCCAGCTCGCGCATCCCGATCGGCTTCATCCGGAATTGCGCGGCGAGCTGCGCGCGCAGCTCGTCCGCGCTGAGCGCCGTCTGCGCCATCAGCACTTCGAGCGCGCGAATGCCGGAGCCGTGCCGTTTGCCGAGCGCGCGCAGGACGTCGCGCAACGCGGCGCCCGCGTCGGGCAGGTGTTCCGGTGGGGGGGTGACGGTATCCACGCGTGTCTCCAGGGCAGCCTACTGAATGCTCGACGCGATCTCGAAGATCGGCAGGTACATCAGCACGACGATGCCGCCGATCACCACGCCGATCACGATCATCATCGCGGGCTCGATCAGTCGCGAGATCAGATCGATCGTGCGCGACACCTGCGCTTCCTGGAACGCGGCGATCCGGTCGAGCACGGGCCCGAGGCCGCCCGTTTTTTCGGCCACCGTCAGCAGGCGGTAGCCGATCGCGTTCGCGAGGCCGGCCTGCTGGAACGCATCGGAGATCCTCGCGCCATTGCGAACCTGCTGCAGCGCGCCCGCGAGCGCGGCCTGGTCCGCGCGGCCCACCAGGCCGCGCGCCAGATCGAACGCGCGAACGGCGGGAATGCCGCCGTCGACCAGCATCGCCGTCGTACGATAGAACTGGGACTGGCGAAACACGCGGAAATGCTGCCCGATGCCGGGCAGCGCCAGCAGGCGATCGGCGAGCCAGATCCGCAGCGCCTGCCGGCGCAGCGCAACGCCGGTGGCCACGGCCAGCACCGCGAGCGCGGCCGCCAGCCCGGCGCCGTGCGCGTGCACCATGCCGCCCCACGCCATCAGCAGCCGCGACATCAGCGGCAATTCGCGGCCGCTGTGTTCGAGGAGCGTCGCGAACCGCGGCACGACGAAACCAAGCAGAAACAGCACGACGGCCGCGCCGACGAACAGCAGCACCGTCGGATAGATCGCCGCCGACACGACGCGCGCGCGCAGCTCGTGGAGCGTCGCGCTATTGCGCGAGTAACGGGTCAGGCTCGCGGCGAGGCCGCCGGTCTGCTCGCTCGCCTTCACGCACGCGACCAGCACCGGCGGGAAGATCGGGCTCGCGTGCTCGAGCGCCGCCGACAGCGACTGCCCTTCCTCCAGTTGCCGCAGCAGGTCGCGATACACCTGCGCGGACGATTCGCGCCGCACGTTGCCGCCGAGCGTGCGCAATGCGTCGACCACGCCGACGCCCGCGTCGAGCAGCGCCGCGAGCTCGCGCGCGAACATCGCAACGTCGAACCGCGCGCCCGGCATCCCGAACCGGCGCGCGCCGCGCCGCTGCCGCCGCGCGTCCGCGCTCACCGACACGACCCGCAGGCCGCGCGAGCGCGCGAGCGCCGCCGCGGTTGCCGGCGAATCGCTGTCGAGGCGAAGCGTCTGGACCGAGCCATTCGTATCGAAGACACGCAGCACGAACTTCACGTCGACTCTCCTTGCTGACTGCTCACGACAGGCACGGCCGCCGGGCTGCGCCGCCCTACCACGACGAGATCGTCACGTTCTCGCCGGTGCCGCCGCCGCGCCCGTCCTTGCCGAGCGAATACAGGTCGTAGTCGCCGTGCTCGCCGGGCGAGCGATACTGGTACGGACGGTCCCACGGATCCGCCGGAACGGCCTTCTGCAGATACGGGCCGCTCCACCGCGGCGCGCTCTGCGGCTTGTTGACGAGCGCGTCCAGGCCTTCCTCGGTCGTCGGATAGACACCGACGTCGAGCCGGTACTGATCGAGGGCCTGGCCGAGCGACACGATCTGCGCGCGGGCGATCTTCACGTTCGACTTGCCGACCTGTTCGAAATACCGCGGCGCGACGAGCCCTGCCAGCAGCCCGATGATGACCATCACGACGAGCAGCTCGAGCAGCGTGAAGCCGCGGCTCGCGCGCATGCGGCGAGCGAGCCCGCCGCCCTGCCGCTGATGCGCCGGCATGCCGGGCCGGATCGAGGACAATTCGTCGCGCACGGCTTTCTCCCTGTATCGCCTGCCGCTTCAGCACCGCTGAAGCCTTTGATTGCATTCTTGTTCAGGGCGATACGCGTCAGAAGTAGGGAGGGCCGTCCATCGACATGGGTAGATCCCCCCCAGTTGCGCCATTCGGCAATGGAGGGTTTTCACACACGGTCGTCGTCGTTCAGCGCGAGCACGCCGATGTCGATCGCGAAGTGGACGAGGCCGGTCAGGTTCACGATGCCGAGCTTGTGCATCAGGTTCGCACGATGCTTTTCCACCGTTTTCGGGCTGAGCTTCAGGCACTCGCCGACCTGCCGGCTCGTGTGCCCCTCGACGACGAGACGCAGCACCGTGCGCTCGCGGTTCGTCAGCGAATTCCACAAGCGCGCCTTGTGCGCGCTCGCCTCGCGCAGCCCGTGCAGGCCGGCGCGGGCCCGATACGCGTCCAGGCTGATCACGCACTTGCCCTGCATCACGAAGCGCATCTCGCGGACCAGATCGGCGAACGACGAATCCTTGACCACGTAGCCGTCCGCACCGGACGCAAACGCCTCCCTGACGTTGTCTTCGCTGCGATGGACGGTGAGGACGATGATCCGCGTACGCGGCACATCGCGCTTGATCGCGGCGATCGCTTCGAAGCCGCTGCCGCCCGGCATCGACAGATCCATCAGGATCAGGTCGGGCAGCGTCTGCGCGGCGAGACGGCAGGCCTCGACCCCGCCGCTCGCCTCGCCGGCGATGCAGTAGTCGTCCAGCTCGGACACCATGTGGCTGAGACCGAGGCGCAGCAGATGCTGATCCTCGACGATCAGCACGCGATGCTTCTTTTCCAATTTCGACGCTCCCTGACGGACGCGTTGCACCTAGTTGGAAGCGACGACGTCGCGATAGGCCGCGAGCAGTTCGGTCGGCGTCGCGAAGCCGTCGATGCGCAGCCACGGCTGGCCCGGCGCGGCCCGCATGAACGTCACCGGCGTGTGAGCCATCTTGTCGCCGCGAAAGACGTTGAACGCGCGCTGCGCCGCGATGCTCGCCTCGACCGTGCCGGTGTAGTGCTGCCATTCGGGCCCGGCTTCGAAACGCGCGGCATAGGCCTTGAGCCGCTCCGGCGTGTCCTGCTCCGGATCGATCGAGATCGACACGATGTGCACCTTGTCGCGGTCGGGGCCCAGCTCGCCCTGCAGCCGCTCGAGCGTCTGGCTGATCATCGGACAGATGGTCGTGCAGGTGGTGTAGACGAACGTCAGGATCACCGGCCTGCCGTCGTCCACTTCCTTGACCAGCGACACGGTCTTGCCGTCGTCCCGCACGAGGTCGACCGACGGCAGCGTGTATTCGGCCGTCGTGTGCATCGTGCCCGGCATCACGACGTGATGCATGTGCATGCCGGCCGCTTCGGTCGCGGTCCCGGCGGTGTGTGGCGCGGCGTTTTCCATGGCGGTACCGGCGGCGTCCCCGGTGCTGCCTTCCCCGGTTTTTCCGGGTGCGCTTTCGGGTGCGCTTTCGGGCGTGCGTTCGGGTGCACTTTCAGTGGCTTTCTCGACCGCGCTCCCGGCAGCGCCCTGCGCGTCGTTCTCCATGACGTGCCCGACGGCGTTCGGCATCGCGTGGTCGCCTGCACTCGCGGCGGCGCCCGGCATCGCGTTCTCGCCTGCACTCATGGCGGCATCCGGCATCGCGTGGTCGTCGGCGCTCGCAGCGGCGCCCGGCATCGCACTTTCATTGACACTCGCGGCGGCAGGTTCGCCAACGTGCTCGCTGACGTTCTCGTCCGCGCCCTCGGCGACGCCATCGACGGGCGCGCACCACGCGGCGGTCGCGGCGATCGTGATACCCGCCACCACGAATGCCCCCATCGTCGATCTGGCAATCCCTTTCATACCGACCTCCCCTGACGATAAACAAGGCAATGGCGGTTTCCCTGCCTCGTCAGCGCAGTGTCTTGAATTCGGTCGCGAGCGTCATGGGATGACGCCCCCCAAAGGCCGGTAGGGTATGTCCGCTTGCTGGAATACCCGCTGGCCGGTGCCGGGATATCCCCATGCTCCAACCCCGCATTCCCCTTGTTGCGGCGTGCGTCGGTCGCGTCCTAGAATGGCAGCAAGCTTACGGTTTCCTGAAAACTGCGCATCGGGAGTTCCCATGATCGAACGCCAGCCCGCCAGGCCACAAATCAGGCTGCTCGATCTGATCGATGCGATGCGCAAGCTTCGCGGGGCGGTGCGCGCGGGCGATCGCGGCGCCAGCATCGTCACCGATGCACGCGGCGCCGCCCTTGCCATTCTCACGGCCGACGGAACCTTCGTATCGGCGAATCGCAGCGCCGCGGCGCTGTTCGGCTATTCGAGCGCCGAGCTCGTCGGCAAGCATCTGTTCGACATGGCGCTCGACGATGCCCACGCCGAATTGGCAGACGAATTGTCCAGAGGCGCCGCCCGTCCGTGTCATTCGTTCAACACGATGCTCAGCGGGCGAACCGGCCACTCCGCGCAGTTCATGGTGCACCAGCAGGCGCTTCCCGCCGCGGCAACCAGCGAGCGCCTGTCGCTGACGCTGTTCGAGGAACCGCCGGCCCTCGAGCCCGAGCCGCACGATGCGGCCGCGGCGCGCTACGCGGGCGTGCCTCACGCCTATCTGCTGATGGGCCAGCAGAAGGAGCGCTACCGGCTTGCCGCGGAATTGCACGACGGGCTCGGTCAGGCGTTGACGCTCATCAAGCTGATGAATGAGGACGCGCTGATGCGCATTCGTCGCGGCGAAATCGACGAGGCGGCGAATCTGCTCGATTCGACGGTGCTCCGGATCCGCGAGACGATCGGCGAAGTACGGCAGATATGCGGTGAATTGCGGCCGCCCATGCTCGACAAGCTCGGCCTGTCGGCGGCCCTGGCTTCGCTGTGCCGGCGCATCGAGCGCGACGTGAACACGCTGACTGTCGCGTTCAATTGCGATGTCGACGACGACGACATACCCGACCATCTGAAGGCGGACATGTTCAGGGTCGCGCAGGAGGCGCTCAACAACATCGTCAAGCATGCGGAGGCGACCGAGATCGTACTCGGCTTGCGCCACGACGCCGACGGCCTGCTGCTGACGATTCGCGACAACGGCATCGGTTACGAGCATCGCCCGCTGACGACGGAAGACGCGCACACGGCCGGGCTCGGCCTGATCGGCATGCAGCACCGCGTCGAGTCGCACGGCGGCATGTTCTCGATCCAGTCGTCGGCCACCACGGGCACGCTCATCTCGGCGAGCTGGGCCTGCTGACGCGCGCGATCGCGGTCGGTCCCGCAGTCGATCCGCAGTCAATCCTTCACACCGCCGAGCGGATAATCGTCCAGTCTCGCATGCGCGCCGGCGTCTTCCGACGGCCCGACGCCGTCGATCGAATGAGTCGGCACGTCGTCCATATTCGGCTCCGCGCACTTCGCCGCGAGCGTGGTCAGCAGGCCCATGCTCATCGCGACCAGCACCAGTTCCGTCAGGTTCGCGAGATGGAGCTTGTGCATCATGCTCGCACGATACTTCTCGATGGTCTTCGGGCTCAGATTCAGGTATTGACCGACCTGCCGGTTGGTGCGCCCTTCGGCAATCAGCTTCAGCACGCTACGCTCGCGCGCGGTGAGGATGTCCCAGGCCCTTCTCGGCGCAGGCATTTCGCGGCCGGTCACGAACGAGTCGACCATGTAGCCGTACACGTCCGCGCTCAGATGCTTCTTCCCCTGCATGACCATGCGCATCGCGAGCAGCAGTTCGTCGAACGAAACGTCCTTGAGCACGTAACCGTCGACCCCCGCCCGCAGCGCCTCCCGCACATACTCCTCGCTCTGGTGAACCGTGAGCGCGATGATCCGGACCGCCGGCGTTCGCCGCTTGATCGTTGCGCACGCATCGATGCCGTTCATCCCGCGCATCGACAGATCCATCAGGATCAGATCGGGAGCCAGCGCAAGCGCCTGGTGACACGCCTCCTTGCCGTCCCTTGCCTCGCCGACGACATCATAATCGCCTTGCGCGCATAGCATCGACCGGAGGCCATTTCTCAGCAGGTCATGGTCCTCTGCAATTACGACGCGACATTTGGTATTCACGACTATCCCCCCGTTCCTCCATTCCTGCGCGGCGTACCGTATCGGCACGTCCTGCGCAGTTCCGGAAACGCTCGCTGCGTGGTTTCCCCTGCCCGGATCAATTATTGAAATTCGCGGCAACCGACAGCCATGCGTGTCGCTACAGCAAGGATCGCGCCACCGCACGCCGAGCCTGCTGCTGCGGCGATCCGGATTCCGCCTGTCTGCGGCGCAACCACGCCGCCCCCTGAAATGTTTCAAAGCTGTATCGATTTCATGTTTTTCAGCGCGTCAGTGTGATTACCGATGGCGGGAATGCCACTCGCGTTTCAGCATGGATGAAAACATTCGCGCCGCGACGACGCCAAATCGAGAAGAAACCAACGATGCGTAGTAAGGATTGTTAATTTACGTTGATTGCGGCCAATTACCCATCGTTACGGCGGTAACAACTTTGCACCATCTTTTTTGGCCGCCGTTTCGGCCTCGAAGTGTAGGGAGGTGCCCCATTGCCGGTCCGATTTCCCATCGCCGACAATCCAGGTGCAGGAGACCTGGAAGATGCACCGCAGACCTTTATCCGGATTGGGAATCGCGATCGCTGCCGCATGCGTGGCACTCGGCTCGGCGTGGACGTGCGCCGCGAACGCGCAAATATTCGGCACGGTCACCAGCAATGGCACAATCCTCCTCACCAACGAACCCGGCACGACCGGCCTGAAGGTGATCGTCGCGAGCACCGCGCCCGCCCCACCCGACATGAAGCACGCCGCATCGAAGCTGGTCGGCGGCGCGCTGTCCTCGTTCGCCGACGTGATCGACGAAGCGAGCCGTGCGTTTCGCGTTCCACCCGAACTGCTGCGCGCGGTGATCGACGTCGAATCGGGATACAACCCGAAGGCGATCTCGGACAAGGGCGCACAAGGGCTCATGCAGTTGATGCCCGACACCGCGCGGCGTTTTTCGAGCGGAGACATGTTCAATCCGCGCGACAACGTGCTGGCCGGCGCGCACTATCTGCGCTTCCTGCTCGACCTGTTCAAGGACAACGTCGAACTCACGCTGGCCGCCTACAATGCCGGAGAAAACGCCGTGATTCGCGCCGGCTATCGCATTCCGTCGTCGCCGCAAACGCGCGTGTATGTCCCGCGCGTGCTCGCGCGCTACAAGCGGCTCCTCGCTTCGAGTTGATGGGTCCGGCTGATGTGTCCGGCGATACGCTCCGCGGCGCCGCAGTCCGTGCGGCGCATGCGAACGCGTTGTTGGACGTCACGCTGCCGCGACGCTCGACAACATGTGCCGCCCCACCCCGGCCGACGGTTCAGGGAAAGGCGGGAATGGTCGGATCTTCGCCTTCGAGATGCGCTTCGGCGTGGTGAAGCTCGATCAAGTGCTCGATCTCGTGGACCCGGTCCTTCGGAATGTCGAGGATCATCAGCAGCTCGCCGCGCTCGATGCCTTCTTCGAAACGCTTCAGGCGTGTACTCGGCACGTTGACGCCGATCATCGACGCCGCCCAGGCACCGAAGCCGGCGCCGGACAACGTGATCGTCACGAAACCGGCACCGGCGATCGGCAAGCCCGCGGGCGGGAACGCCAGCGCGATCAGCCCCAGCAGCACCCCGGTCGCGCAACCGACCACCGTGCCGCGTGCAAGCGACGGCAGCAAGTCGCTGCGCTGCGTCAGCGTGGCCTCCTGCAAACCATCGTGCACGACGCTGTGATTCGCAATGAAATGAATATGCCGCCACTCGACATGCAGCAACAGCAACTCGTCGACGATCGACTGCGCGCTTTGCGGCGTCGGCAACAGAAAATAGATGCGTCTCATGACTACTCCCCCAACCCCACCTCACGTCAGGCATGCACCGGCCCCTCTGACGACATTCTTGTCCGGCGCGCAACCCGCTTGAAGTGGGAATTCCCACCGAAACACATGGGTAAAAAACGGTAGGACATCATCCGTAAATGGTAGGACATCATGCGGGCGCGTCAAAGCCGTCCGTAGCTGTGCAGCCCGGACAGGAACATGTTGACGCCGAGGAATGCGAAGGTCGTCACGAGCAGCCCGGTGAGCGCCCACCACGCGGCAACCGCGCTGCGCAGGCCCTTCATCTGCCGCATGTGCAGCCACGCCGCGTAGTTCAGCCACACGATCAGCGCCCAGGTTTCCTTCGGATCCCAGCTCCAGTAGCCGCCCCATGCCTGGGCCGCCCACATCGCGCCGAGGATCGTCGCGATCGTGAAGAACGCGAAACCGACCGCGATCGACTTGTACATCACGTCGTCGAGCACCTCCAGCGTCGGCAGGCGATCGGCGAGCACGCCGCGCGCCTTCATCAGGTACGCGACCGACACCATCGCCGACAGCGCGAAGCTGCCGTAGCCGATGAAGTTCGCCGGCACGTGGATCTTCATCCACCAGCTCTGCAGCGCAGGCACCAGCGGCTGGATCTGCTGCGCATCGCGCGCGACCGAGTACCACATCAGGAAGCCGACCGCCGCGCTGATGACCAGCAGCACGAACGCGCCGAGCGAGCGCGTGCCGTAGTGGCCCTCGTAATACAGATAGAGCAGCGCGGTGATCAGGCTGAACAGGACGAACACCTCGTAGAGGTTCGATACGGGGATATGGCCGACGTCGGCGCCGATCAGGTAGGACTCGTACCAGCGCACCATCAGCCCCGTGAAGCCCATCAGCACGGCGACCCACGTGAGCTTCTGGCCGATCGCGGCGCCCGTTTCCGAGCGCGCGAGCAAGCCGATCCAGTAGAAGCTCGTCGCGAGCACGAACAGCGTGCTCATCCACAGGATCGCCGACTGGCTCGACAGGAAGTACTTAAGGAAGAACACCGAATCGGCACGCGCGAGATCGCCCTGGTAGATCTGGATCGACAGCAGCGACAGCACGGCGATCGATGCCATCATCAGCCGCGCGGGCTTCCAGCGCCAGCCGAGCGCGACGAGCGCCGGCACGGTGCCGATCATCACCGCCTTGTCGTAGTAATCCATGTGCGCGTTGTAGTGCACGAGCGCATAGCCCGCGCCCGCCACGAGCGCCAGTGCGAACAGCCAGTCGATCAGCGACAGGCGCGCGAGGAACGAACGGTCGCCCGGCTCGCACGCACGCACCGCGGCGGACGCGCGTTGTCGCCGATACGGCAGTCTGGCGACCGACGTCGCGCCGCCGCGAGAGGATTGCATCGCTTTCATGGTATTCACCGGAATGGGACCGCTCGGGGTTGGAAGAAAAAGAGGCGCCCCGCCCCGGGGGAGACGAGACACCTAAATGATCACTGTCGGCGCCGGCCACCTGCCCGCCACGCGACACGTGCCGCATGCGACGCCGATTCGGCGGCGCATGCTCATTGGTCGGACGGCGGGCTCGTCGATGTACCGGTTTCCGGCGAGTTCGTCGGTGCACCGGCCTCCGGCGGGTTCGTCGATACGCCGGTTTCCGGCGGGCCCACCGATACGCCGGTTTCCGGCGGGCCCACCGATACGCCGGTTTCCGGCGGGTTCGCCGGTACGCCGGCTTTCGGCGGGCTCGCCGGTACGCCGGCTTCCGCCGGAAATGCCTCGACATAGGCCGCGACGGCGCGCATGTCCTGCTCCGTCATGTTCGCGCATACCGACTTCATGATCGCGCCGCGCGGCCGTGTGTCGGTTTCCCGGAAAATCCTGAGCTGCTTCACCACGTAGTCCGCATGCTGACCGGCGAGACGCGGAAACCGGCTCATGCCCTCGCCATGCTGCCCATGACACCCGATACAGGCCATCACGCCCTTGTCCGGCAGGCCCCCCACGAAAATCGCCTTGCCCGCGTCGACCAGCGTGCGATCGGCGGCTTCGCCCGGCACCGCCTCCTGGCCTGAAAAATAGGCGGCGAGCTCGTCGATCTGCCTGTCGGTCAGATGCGTGAAGCCCCACATGTACCGCTTCGCGTTCGGATCGGCACGCGCGTGGCTTTTGAAGTCGGTCAACTGATCGACGAGGTACTCCTTGCGCTGCCCGGCCAGCTTCGGAAACATCGGCGACACCGACACGCCGGTCGCGCCATGGCAGTTCGAGCACACCTGCAGCGCGATGGTCTTGCCCGGCACCGCCGGGTTGTCGACCTGGCGCGACCGCTCCAGGTCGTGGCAACCCGCCCCGGCCAGCACCATCGCGAGCGAGACGATATGGGCCACCTTGTTCATGTCAGACACCTCCTTGCCGCAACTTCCTTCGCCTGCCGAACCGATTCCGTTCGACGACGAGACGTGCCCGCATCGCGATGCGATGCGAGATGCGCAACACCCGCCCGCCGCGCGTGCTTCTGTCGGTCCGGTGTGCGGGAAACGCCGGACGGGATGTCAAAACGATGCGACCCATAGATAGAGAAACAGCGTGTCGTTGTCCCTCGCATTGCGCCCGTTGCCGTCATAGTTGGTCGCCGCGCCGAGGAACCGGGTGAAGTGCGTGTATTGCAGGCCGACGCGCACGTACTGAACCGGCATCCAGAAGATTTCCGGGGTCCAGCCCTGCGTATTCGGATGGAAGTTCGCGCTGCCTGAATACATCGTGCTGTCCGGCGTGCCGGTCGTATTGAAGAACGACAGGCTCACGCCGTACTTGTTCTGGTAGATGTACGACGCCTTGAGCCGCAGCGAGTTGAGATTCGCCGACGGGCTGTCTCCCAGCACGAAGTTGTTCGGGTCGTGGATGTTCTCGCGCACGTAGCGCGCCTGCGCGGTAATCGTGTGCGGCTCCAGCAGGTACTGGTACTGCGCGTCGAAACCGTAGTCGCGATAACGCGTGACACCGGTGCCGAAGATCGGGAAATTGTTCGGATCGTTCGGATAAATGTCGACGCTCAGCCCGAACGCGCCAACCATCAGGCTATGCGGACCCCATTCGCGCGTCAGCGCGATGCGTGCATACGGGTTGTAGCCGCGCAGATAAACCTGCGGGTGGTCCGGATTCCCCGGCTTGTTCCCGTGACTCAGGAACGACCAGATGCCGTCGGCCGTGCTGTAGGCGGTCAGCTCGGCATACACCGTCTTGTTCCAGTACAGGTACCCGCCCACGCCGACGACCTGCATCGCGAGGCTTCCTTCGAGCACCGGCAGCGCCGGAATGCTGGCGGCCGGGCTGATCGTGGACGCAAT